>JAISOJ010000033.1 GCA_031275735.1 Dysgonamonadaceae bacterium | reverse complement strand
GTCTCCACTCGCTTACGCTCGGTCGACATGACGGCGTATCGTGTTGGTCATTAGGGAACAGCAGCGCGTTGGCGGCTTCGTCGCCAACGCGCTGCTGTTCCCTCCCTCATTTTTTATGGAGTCATCGTCCTGTCGACCCAAGGAGCGTAGCGACTGCGTGGAGACATCTATATTATTTTCATGCGTTTGCCTTGATATCACGCAAGTTTGAATATTACAATTCAAAAATATTTTGTACCTTCGCAAAATACTATATTAATATGGTAGACGCGGTATCGTGATAGAGAAAAGAAAAAATGAAATACGTTTTGAGAATCCAGGTATTTGCCGTCCTGACATAAATGAAATCCTTGACGGCCTGGTGAGCGATCCACGTAACCCAACGATTTTTAAAATGTTTGCTATGATTGATATTGGTGAGCGTGCGGGAAGTGGAATTTTCAATCTTGTTACCGTTTGGGAGCAAATAGGTTGGAATAAACCTGTTTTGATCGAAAATTTAGAAGCGGAGCGTACTACTTTGCTTGTTCCGGTTGAGAGGGAAGATGATTCGGGAAGTGAGGGAATAAATTCGGAAGGTGAGGGAATAAATTTATTACTTGAAACAATAATACAACATTCGGGGAGAAGAGTAAATTTTTATAGTAAAAAATTGCAAGTACCGATTAAAACAATAGAGCGTTGGATCAAAAAGCTTCGGGATAATGGAGAAATTGAATTTAGAGGGTCAAAAAAAAGCGGCGGATATTGGAAAACGATATAAAATATAGCTATGTACAAACATTTTTTTAAACGGTTTCTTGATTTCACAATTACATTAGCAGCATTGTTGGTTTTGTTTCCTTTTTTGTTGCTGGTTATTCTTTTCCTGCATTTTGCCAATAAAGGAGCAGGCATTTTTTTTACGCAAGAGCGTCCCGGAAAAAACGCCAAATTATTCAAAGTTATTAAATTCAAGACCATGACAGACGAACACGATGCAGATGGAAATTTATTGCCTGATGATGTTCGATTAACCCAAATCGGAAAATTGGTCCGCTCCTTATCGATAGATGAAATACCGCAGTTACTGAATATTTTGAGAGGAGACATGTCGTTGATTGGTCCTCGTCCTTTGATGCCCAAGTATTTGCCACTATATTCTCTCGAACAATTCCGCCGCCATGAGGTACGTCCCGGGATAACCGGTTGGGCACAAATAAACGGACGGAACGATATTTCATGGAAACAAAAATTTGAATATGATGTTTGGTATATCGATCACCTTTCGTTCACTCTGGACGTAAAAATCTTTTTTTTAACAATCAAGAAAATTCTCATTCGGGAAGGAATATCGAAAGAAGGGATGGCTACTACTGATCCTTTCGATGGTACAAATTAACGGCAAACCCGGTATTATGCTTTTTTGCGTTATGCTTTTTTGCGTAAATGCGAAAATCGTATTATTTTTGTGCAAAATAAGAGCTTTTTACAATGCAGCTTTGTAAATGACTGTCGGGTTCTTCCGGAAAACGAAACGATCCTGTATTTACAAAACAGATTTGCGGATTCATCCATTGTTGGCGGTAACTTATCAATAAATGGGAAATGCCGGTTTTTTTGATACAAAGACGTAGCTAATATCTGGGACATGAACTCGAATTAATTATATAACTGTTGTATTATGAATAAACGTATTTGGCTTTCTTTGGCCCATATGGGTGGCAGGGAACAAGAATTTATACAGGAAGCGTTCGATAC
Organism: Dysgonamonadaceae bacterium; assembly: GCA_031275735.1. Classification (GTDB taxonomy): domain Bacteria; phylum Bacteroidota; class Bacteroidia; order Bacteroidales; family Azobacteroidaceae; genus Azobacteroides. The sequence goes on along the minus strand of JAISOJ010000033.1, from coordinate 12,009 downwards.
CAATTGGATTGTTCCGTTGGGACCTAATGTAGATGGTTTTGAGAAAGATTTGGAAACTTTTTTAGGAGGCGAAGCGTATGCAGCTGCGTTAAGTGCAGGTACGGCGGCCCTGCATTTAGGTTTGATTTTATTGGGCGTGCAAGCCGGAGATGAAGTGATATGCCAAAGTTTTACTTTTTCAGCCTCAGCCAACCCGATTACTTATCAAGGAGCTATCCCTGTTTTCGTTGATAGCGAGAGAGACACGTGGAATATTTCTCCCGAGTATCTCGAAGAAGCTATCCGCGACCGAATGGCGAAGGGGAAAAAGCCCAAAGCGATTATCCCGGTGCATTTATATGGGATGCCCGCTAAAATGGACGAAATAAAGGCGATTGCCGCCCGGTACGAAATACCCATTTTGGAAGATTCTGCCGAAGCCTTAGGTTCTATTTACAAAGGAATCCATTGTGGAACGATGGGCGAATTAGCCGCTTTATCTTTTAATGGAAATAAAATCATTACTACTTCGGGCGGAGGGGCGCTCATTTCTAAAAAGGAAGAACACATTAAAAAAGCGCGTTTTTTAGCAACACAGGCTCGCGATGCCGCGCCTCATTACCAGCATACGCATATCGGGTATAATTACCGGATGAGTAATGTCGTTGCCGGAATTGGTCGCGGGCAAATGTTGGTCTTACCGCAACGAGTAGAACAGCGAAGAAAGAATAATCAATATTATAAGGAACACTTATCCGGCGTGGAAGGGATTAGCTTTCAAACCGAACCTTCGACCGATTTTTATTCCAATTACTGGCTTACGTCTATTATCATCGATCCTCAAAAAACGAATGGAATTACGCGGGAAGATTTGCGGCTGGCTTTAGATAAAGCCGATATCGAATCGCGTCCGTTGTGGAAACCGATGCACTTGCAACCGGTTTTCAGCACTTGTCCGTTTTATGGGGGCGGAACAAGCGAATCTTTTTTCGAAAAAGGTCTGTGTTTGCCCTCAGGCTCAATATTATCGGAAGAAGAATTGAGTCAAGTAGTATCCATAATATTGTCTTTATTTTCCTGAATCAAATACAATTTTTCATTTATTCCCTATTTTGAATTAGCGTACGGCAATTATTTATATATTTGTATTTTAAACATTAATATTCAAATCTATCTGTTGTCATGGATTTAATGCAAGATGTAATCGCGAAAGCGAAAGCAAATAAACAACGAATCGTACTTCCCGAAAGTATGGAAGAACGTACATTAACCGCTGCTAATCGTTTAATTGCAGACGGAGTAGCAACGATTGTCCTTTTGGGCAATCCTTCGGAAATAAAGGCTTTGGCCAATCATACCGGCCTTTCGCATATCGACAAAGCTATTATTATTGACCCGCTCAATCATGATAAAAAAGAGCAATATATCGAATTGCTCGTCGAATTGAGGAAAAGTAAAGGAATGACGCAGACAGAAGCTGCTCGATTAGTAGAAGACCCTTTATATTTGGGTTGCTTGATGATTAAAAACGGAGATGCAGACGGAGAAATTGCCGGCGCTAAAAATACTACCGGCGATGTATTACGTCCCGCATTGCAAATCATCAAAACCAGTCCCGGAATTAGCGTCGTTTCGGGCGCATTCCTGATGTTCGTACAAGATAAATCCTTTGGAGAAGACGGTATCCTGGTTTTTGCCGACTGCGCAGTCATGCCTAATCCTAATGCGAAAGAATTGGCCGAAATAGCTGTGGCAACCGCCCGCACTACGCGAGCTATCGTAGGTGTGGAACCTCGTATCGCTATGTTAAGTTTTTCTACTAAAGGAAGCGCTAAACATGAAATGGCCGACAAAGTGATTGAAGCAACCCGCTTAGTTAAAGAAAGGTACCCGGAGTTATTGATTGACGGGGAATTGCAAGCCGATGCGGCTTTGATTCCTTCGGTAGGAAACAGCAAGGCGCCCGGAAGCTCCGTTGCAGGAAAAGCCAATGTATTGATATTTCCTAATTTGGAATGTGGCAATATTGCTTATAAACTGGTGCAGCGCTTGGGAAACGCCGAAGCGGTAGGTCCGATCCTACAAGGAATGGCTGCTCCTGTCAATGATCTCTCGCGTGGCTGTTCGGTAGACGATATCTATAAAATGACGGCTATTTGCGCCAACCAAGCAATTGGAATGAAAAAATAAAAGACACATATACAATGGCAGAAACAATAAGAGAACCAATCGAATCTTTTGGGCTTTTTTCAAAGGCTAAGAAAAAATCCCTGTTTTCTAAGATTGGCGTAGTAGGAGCGGGGAGAGATGGGAGAAATATCATCCGCTTGACGTCTTCCGCAGGTTTGGAGGTAATTTTTATCGAAGTTAACCAAGAACGTATTGACTTCGCTTTCGAAAGGATTAGTGAAGGACTTGACAGCCGAATAGAAAATTGGGGACTAACGCCTGGGGAAAAACGGGCAATTTTAGGACGTATCACCGGTTCGTCGGATTATTCCGCTTTGAAAGATTGTGATTTCGTTATCGAGTGTATCCGTTTTGATAGTGAAACCGGCGAACGGGATACCTTCTTACGGAAGCAAGCTTTCATGGAAATAGAAAAAGTAGTATCTCCCGACACAATTATTGCTACCAATGCTACTACGGTGGTTATCAGTGAGTTGGCTTCCGATTTAAAACACAAGGAACGTTGTATAAGCCTTCATTTCCCGATTGCCCATACCGACGCTAAATTGCTGGAAGTCGTAAAAGGAGTATATACTTCGGAAGAAGTGTATAACAAAGTTTTATTATTTGCCAAACTGATTAAATACCAAATAATAGACGTACACGAAAACAATGGTCTAGTTAGTTTGCGGTTAATATCCGTCTTGCTGAACGAAGCCTGCCAGATGATGATGGAAAATGTAGCGACAATGGAAGATATCGACCGGTTAACGGCTGTTGTTTATGGAATGCGGTTAGGCATTTTTCAGATGGCCGACCTTATTGGTATCGAAAAATTAGTTTGCCTCATGGAAGACATGTTCAACGAGTACGGCGATAAGAAATACAAACCTAATCCTATTTTGTGGAGGCTTTATCGTACTCAACAGTTGGGTATTCGCATGGGAAAAGGATTTTTTATTTATGAAAATGGCAAACCGGTAGCTCCTAATCCGTTTTTCTAAACTCAATGTAAACAAAAAGCAAACGATTAAACAAACAATGAAAATATTGGTATTAAATTGCGGCAGTTCATCCATTAAATATAAATTGTTGGATATGGCGTCCCATGCCGTATTGGCTCAAGGAGGCATTGAAAAAATCGGGTTAACCGGATCTTTCTTAAAATTAACTTTACCAAATGGCGATAAAGTGGTGTTGGAAGGTGAAATATTAGAGCATCAAACGGGAATTGAGTATATTTTAGGGGTAATAACCAGCAAGAAATATGGATGCATCCAATCGTTAACCGAAATAGACGCTGTTGGACACAGGGTAGTGCATGGCGGGGAAAAATTCAATTCCAGCGTTGTGATTAATGAAGAAGTGATTCAAAAAATCATCGAATGTATTGATTTAGCACCTTTGCATAATCCGCCGAATTTGAATGGTATTTTAGCGGTCAAGGCTTTAATGCCCGAAACGCCTCAAGTAGCTGTGTTCGATACGGCTTTTCATCAAACAATGCCGGATTATGCTTATATGTATGGACTCCCTTATTCGCTTTATGAAAAATATGCGATTCGCCGGTATGGATTTCATGGAACAAGTCACCGGTACGTATCCAAGCGGGCGTGCGAATTTCTTGGGGTTTGTTACGAAAATCAACGAATAATTACTTGCCACATCGGAAACGGCGCCTCCGTTGCAGCGATAAGAAACGGCATTTCGATAGATACCTCCATGGGAATGACTCCTGTCGAAGGATTGTTAATGGGAACACGTAGCGGCGATATCGACGCCGGCGTTCTTACGTATATTATGGAAAAAGAAAATGTAGGTTTCCAAGCTGTTTCTACGATTGTCAATAAATACAGCGGTGTTTTGGGCGTATCGGGCGTTTCCTCCGATATGCGTGAATTAGAGGTTGCCGTTAAGGAAAAAAACAGACGGGCAATATTGGCTCTCAATATCTATAATTACAAGATAAAAAAATACATCGGAGCTTATGCCGCCATTTTGGGCGGAGTGGATATTTTGGTTTTTACAGGAGGAGTTGGTGAAAATCAAACGGCAACGCGCAAAATTGTTTGTGAAGGATTGGAATTTATGGGTATTAAAATCGACGACGAAGCTAATAAAATAAGGGGAGAAGAAGCGTTGATAAGCGCTTCCGATTCGTTGACAAAAACGCTTGTTATTCCGACAGATGAGGAGTTTATGATTGCTTTAGATACATTAAATCTATTAAATTAGTATTATTTAATATAAGGCAAAAGCCATTTAACACTAATTATAAAAAATAATTTGGTTAAATCTTGGAGTAGAATTATCTTTGCAGTGTGGTTTTTTCATAATAGTATTAGATTTAAGGTTAACAAAGATTGGATTAGGGAATTCGGGAGAATTCTCTTTTTCATTTTAAAGAGCAGAGTTTTTCTCTGTCTTTTTCTAATTGTTTCCGCAAGTCTTCTATGTTGGAAAAAGAAATATCGGGACGAAGAAAGGAAAGTAGTTCAATTTGAATTTTTTTTCCATAAATATCTTCATTAAAATCAAGAATATGCGCTTCTATTCTTTGCTCTTTTTGCGAAGAAAATGTCGGACGTCGTCCGATGTAAATCATTCCGGCGTATTGCTTCCCCTCCACATATACAATTCCGGCATAAACGCCTTCCTTTGGAATAAGTTTTTCTTTTTCAATGAGTTCTATATTAGCAGTAGGGAAACCGATGGTACGCCCTACTTGATCGCCGCGAATTACATTCCCTTCCAGCGGATAATTGTAAGATAACAATTCGGCCGCTTTTTCTACTTCCCCTTCTTGTAATAATTGCCTGATAACAGTGGAACTACAGGATGAAGCAGCATTTTCGGGAAGTTCTCCGGCTCTATCGACGATTATATTATTAGCCTTTCCAAAAGCAAGGTAATGTTCAAACGTATGGCTACGTCCGTTTCCGAACCGGTGATCATAGCCAATCAATAAAAATTTTATTTTCAATTGCCGGCTTAATCGCCGGATAAAATTTTCTGCGGTAATTTCGGAAAATGTTTCGGTAAAATGAATAACATAGCAATAATTTATTCCGGTTGAAGCCAATTGCCTAATTCGTTCATCAAAGGAATTAAGCAATTTCAAGGGATATTCGCTTTGCAATATTTTTTTTGGATGATTAAAAAAAGTGATGATGGAAGTAGGTAATCCGAACAATTGAGCGTTCTCTTTCAGTTGCTCGATAAGATACCGGTGTCCCCTGTGAACACCGTCAAAAAAACCAATACTACTTGCCGTTTCGTTTTGTATTACCGTTGAATCATCAATACGAATTACTTCCATAATTAATTACTATCTATTTATTTAGGCTTATACATTACAGCTTCTGGAGGGAAAGGATTTTTCAAATTTTTATAAGACGATAAATTTGCTTCTGCCGACCCGATTTTTAATTTTGCTTTTATCTTGAGGGGTATCTTGTTTTCATCGTCGCTCAGCCAGATTTCCATCGAATTTTTAGATTCGCTGAACACTTTATCTGTGATATCGACATTCAGGTTCAACGTTTTGTATTTGGCTTTCCTTTTTCCTATAATTGCTTGACCTTTGTAACGGATAATAACATTTATCGTTTTTTTCCCCATAAAAATCGTAATTTGAAAAGAATCGCCCGGTTTAATTTTTGAATAATCTAAAGTGCGTATAAACATGAAAATACTCAGGATATCATAACCTAAATTATTTACATTTAAAACCGTATCGAATCGAAGCTTAGTGTTTCTTTCCTGTTTACTACGTACTTCCGAACGGGAAATACTATGCTTTAAGAAAAACAGGTCTTCCTTAAAATGGGTGTTTCCTTCATTAATGTTCCGGTTATGGTAAATGGGGACAAGCGTTGGTATGCTTGCATAGGAGTTGAGCGTATCTCTGATTTTGAATATTTTGTCAAAAAAAAAGGATGTTTTAAAATAAAGGGCCGACTTATATGCAGGCTGTTCTTCATAAGCAATTTCCTCTATAGAATAACGTCCGACTCCCGCTTTGAGCATAACTAATCCGTATTTATAATGAATATCATAACTCAGTTCTTCTCCATTCTGAAAAGGTAAAGATTCTGTTTGGGCATAACCTGATTGAATAGCAAAAGAAAAAACTATTATTACGCCTAATAATCGGGAATTTTTATTGGAATCATTGCATTTTGGACATTGCAGGAATTCCTGTTCCGGAACCGAAAGATCCGCGCGTTGCATCTGATTTTTTTTGGTTCTCATTTGGTTGTTCATTTCTTTTAGGTTGTTTCACTGCCGGTTTATTCTTTGTAATTTCGACCGGTTTTTGCCTTTCAATAGGAAACTCTTTCACATTCCATTGTTGTTCAATTTCGCTGAATTTCCTGATTTCAAATGCAGAGGAATAATAATAAACGGATTCCGGTTGTTGTTTTTTTACATAGTTTCCTGTATCCCATTTGCCGTTGCCGTTTACATCGTCTATGTAACGTAAATAATATTTACCTGCTTTAATATCTTCAAAGATTAGTTCGCCATCATAAAGTCCCGATTCTTTAACAATTCTTTCAGAGCCATCCAATAACTGTCCGAATCCGGAACCTTCAATTCCTGTAATTGAAACATACAGATGTCCGTATTCTTCTTCAGCAGGTATTTTTAATCTGACATTGATTGAATCATTCCATTTGTTGTAAATACTATAAATGACCGCCGAATCTACTTTTACCCGATATTCTTGTCCATAAGGCCAATTATTAACCACATAATACATCCGTGGATTTAAACTGTCTTGAATAAGCGGGAAACTGCGGTTTTCCCAAATCGTATCTATTTTTTGCTGAAAAATTATACTTTGGGTATTCAAAGTAAAAAGAGGTTCTGAAAATGTAAATTTCAACGTATCGTAAACCTCCATTGTTCCGGACGGCGTAATAGTAACGCCTAAAAATTCCGGCTTTTCCTTTTTATCCGAATCTTTTTTTCTGAGGACGAGTTGCAAAGTGTCAACGAGGGAAATTAAATTGTTTAAACTATCGTCGGCGCAATAATTCATTTCTATTTTTAACGTATCTCGTTTGTAAACAAGAGAATCAGTTATCCAATAAGTCAAACTTTTTTTATCGGGAGAAAATTCTTGAATGTACCAGTCGCTTGCCGGTTCATCTTCCAATAAATGCAAATAGGGAGGTAAAGCTTTACTTGAGTTAAAATGAAGGACAAATTGCTTTTCATTGATCCGCTCACTTTTGGAAAAATATTGCGGTTCAAAATGTTCCTTGAATAGAAAGAGTTTGATATCGTCCGGAGTAAACCGGGTGTATTGGACTTCTATTAGGGTATCGACGGTTAAAGTGTCTTTCCAAATAGTATCCATACGCACCGCCGGTTCAAAAGAAGGGATAATCAAACTGTCGTTGAAAGCAATCGCTTCGTCCGGCTGATCGAATTTAAAATCACGGTTCAAATCGGTTAAAGCGAAAATGTGATAAGTACCGGGAGCTATATTGCGAATCCAAAATCGACCGCGGTCGTTGGTTTGCGAAGTACGCATGAAGGGAAAGGTAGTAAAAGCCGAATCGGCCAAGTTGGCATGTAAACCAACCAAAACATTCGGCATGGGTTCTAAATTTTCGGCATTCAATAAAATGCCGGAAACAATCAGAGAATCGATGATGTTGCCTGTCGAAAAAGCAAAAGAAAATCCTTCAATAGCATTTTTTTCATTATTATCCACAATGGCGTCTGTAAAATCAAAAGTATAAGTCGTATTGGGGATCAGCGTATCTTTCAATTCCACCGTTATTTTATGTCCGATTGCTTTAATGACGGGAGCTTTCTGTTGTGGAGGCGTGATAATCACTTTCTCCGAAGGTTTTTCAATATTGATAAATTCATCGAACTGTAGTTCGATTTTGTTTCCTTTGAATTCGATCGAGTTGGGAGTTGGCGTGCTGCGGATAAATCGAGGAGGCTCTACATCGTAGTCGCCGCCCGAAGGACTACCCATACTGGCGCAGGCATAGAATCCGCACGTTACCAGCAGCAGGTAAATCGAAGTAAAAATTGTATTTTTTGTTAAACGAATAATCGACATTTACTTAAGCAAATCACATTTTAAATGCAAAAATACAAAGTTTAATCAGTAAATGGTGATTTAATGCTTAATTTTTTATTGTTGAGTATCTCTCAAAGTCCCAAAACCAAGGCTTGCGGCAGAGACAAAAGCCTTGGTTTTGGGGCTTTGAGAGATGTCCTGTTTTTGTTAGTTCAAATTTACTTCACGCGAAATAATCTTTTCTCCTTTTCACATTCTGTTAGTTATGGGTATCACCTTACGTTCTACTATAAAGTTGTGTTCATCCAGGACATTAATGTAGTAATTTCCGTTCGGTAAGTCGGCCAATGATAGAATAAGAGTATTAGACGAAGAGGTAAAAGTCGCCGTTCGCAGATAGCCCGAATCGTTGTACAGCATTACCCTGTAGGTATGTACAATACCATCCGAGGGGAGGGACAGGTCCTTGTCAAACCGGATGCAACGGTTCGACGGCGTGTATGAACAAATATACGGCCAGGAAGCAATAATCAGCGAAGCCGAATAAGTCGTACTGCAACCCGTAATGCTGCAATTGACCATAACGGTCGCTCCCCGCGGAAAAGTTAACGTAGCTTTATTCCATCCGTAAGGAAGAAAAGCATACTCTTGATCAGCCTGTTCAACCGTTTTTCCGGCAGTCCCGCCGGTTTCTAAGGCAACATATTCCGTGCTTGTTTCCTCTTCTGAGGTCGTGCTGACTTCAAAAACGGCCGACTTCGAAGGCGACGATTCGTTGCTTGTCGAGGCGAGGCGCCGTACCGACACCGTGTCTTCCCCGACGGCGTTTGAAACTTCAGATTGTCCTTCCATTGCGTCATTCATCATCCGAAGTACATCCGGCGAAATGTTTCCTTCATAAGCCGTCAAGTCATGAACGGGAAACCCGGTAGAAATAGTTCCGCCCTTGGCGTTCCACTGGTAACTGCATAAACTGGCTTTTACGCCTGCCGGAGAAGGGGTAGCCGTCAGTATTACCTCGCGCATACCTCCGCCAAGCTCGGTAAATTTGTCCGGCTCTATGCTGAACTTATCGGGTATGTTGACGGTTACCTGTTTCGTTTCCATATGTATTATTGCAGTGTTTGTTTTCACTTTACTAATAACCGTTACTTTAATCCACGAATTATCTGCATGATACGATAATCCCTTTACTTTTATCTCCTTGATATCGCTTGGCGTGCTGATTTCGATATTCGGGGAGCAGGTCCATTTGTAAGTGGCGCCGCGTAAACTGTCGTTGGATGAAAACGTCGTTTCCTTGCAGGTAATTTCTTTCAATCCGTTGATCGGTCCGATGATTTTGCCCGTCCCGGTATAGGAGATGTCCGATTGACAGGAAGCGGCGCTGAACAGGTCGGGATTGGCTCCAAACTGGGCGCCCATCTGTATGGAAATGACACTGGAAGTGCCGTCCAAGTTGATACTGGCTCCGGGTTCGACGCAGATGTAAGCTCCGGGTTCGACAATTATTTTCCCGTAATCCTTTATCCATAAATCGGCCGCCTCTTTAATTTGCAGGTAACTGCCCGGTTTTATACGCAGTTGGGCGTCCCTGTTTATTTCGTACTTACCGCCGATGATAAGCGTGCTTCCGTTTTTAATTTCCACCACCGAATTTTTCTCCTGCTTAAAGAATGAATTTTCCAGGCAATGAAATTCGGTCGGATTGATAAAATCTCCTGCCGACGTTTTTGTATGCCGGTTAGGCGTTCCGCTCTTATCAATTGACAAGGTAACTCCCTGTTGAATAATAATATCAGGGTTTTCGTCCCGGGTGATATCCGGCAAATGGATCAAGCCGGTGTAGCGGATGTTATTATCAATAGCGACATCATTGTAGGCGATTTTTACTTTTGCATTTCCATTCGTGTAATTTAACAGTTTAACCGAAATCCCATTTAAAATAAAAGCAGTTAGTTTTTTAGTGTTCATATCATATTTGGGTACATTAACCAGACAGGGATTGGAAGACATGGACAGCTTGCTGCCCGGGGCAAAGGTAATCTCTCCCGCCCAAAAATCATAGGTGAATACGCTGTCTCTTAACGATACACTGGCGTTTTCATTGCTCCCGCCACTGTTCGAATCCGTACCGATGGTTATTGTATTATTGGAGTCATAATCCTGCCGGATATATTCCATCCGGCTTTGCCCTCCAATCGGATTGGGGCAGGTTTCCCTGAAATTGTACACTTTATTCCACCAAAGGTGGCAAGGCTCCGAATAGGGAGTATCGAATGCATAGTCGAAATTTCCCGCAGGATGCAGGTATTTGATTCCATTGGCTCCAGCAACGAAAGTACCACTACTGGGATTTGTCCTGTCGTTGTTTACCGATTCGATGTAGGCGACCAGTCCCTGGGGAGAGGGAGATGCCGGATTACCGCAGCCGTCGGCCATTGTTGCCCGCTGATCAAACATGGATACCCCTTGGTGGTTTTCCAGCCAGAGGTACTGGTCCTTTCCACTTGAGGTGTAGGGTATTTTTATCCGTATCACGTCGTCCGTGCTTAAGAAATCGCGCAAGGTATATTCGCCCGAAGCATTCAAATCCAAAGCGCTTTTTATATCCGTATTAACTCCATTCGCCTTGATGCCATCAATCCAGTTGAGATACCATTTTTCCCATCCCAAAGCGCAGGGAAATGGGATAAACTCCAGCGACATCATTCCCCAGCCGGAATTACTGTAAAAATAATTGCCGACAACTCCGTTTGCGCCTGCATAATGAGGACAATCGTATATGCCATGAGCCGCTTCATGAATGAAGAGGCGGTAAAAGTTGATGGCACATGTACCCTGAGTATATCCGCTGCCAGTAAAAGTATAGCCATTGTAGTGCAAAGTGGTGTCATTGAGACTACTCGAATCATACCCGCCTTTGCTTCCCATCCATTCTGCCATACCGGCGACCGGCTGGTTCGGCATCGATGACGAATAGCGGTACAGGAAAATAATAAAATCCGGTTTGCCGTCCGAGGCATAACCGCCGGCGTCCTCGTAATAATTCGGATTGTTTTTGCGTAAATCGTAGCGACTCCAGTCAAAATACGGATCTTCCTGCTCCATTTGTCTGATTGTCCGCTTATTTAATTCGTAAAAACCGCCGGCGCCCGTTGCATCTATATTGATTCTCCTGGGATACACCTCTGCCATGAATCGGAACTTTTGATGGGACATTTCATAATAAAAACGGGAAACATTTTTATTGTGACGGCTGTCTGCATAGGTAGAAAAATCCAGGGTATCGGAGTAGATGGTCGATTTATCCAATAATTGAGCCGGCAAAGCGTTTGGGGCGCTGTCCCAGCCGCCGACGGTAAAAGTACTGTCGTACTGGGGACCAAAGCCTACGCAGATAATCAAAGCCCGCAGGTCGCCTTTGGGAGTAAAATAGCGGCCGTTTCCGGAGAATTTGGGAGTGCCCGCCCGTAAATTCAAAGTACTGTCTTCCGTATGATAACAAACAAAATCGTCCCTCTGTGCGAACAAGCTGGAATATATCAATAAACACAGGGTAATGTATATGTATTTTTTCATGACCGTAATTTATAAAATAAATTTGTGTATATTTACCTGATTGTTATCCTTGCTGTATAACTTTAGCAAATAGATTCCCCTGGAAAAAGAAGCGCTCGGAATGATTAGTTCTTTTTTGGAAAAGAAATCCTCCCTGTAATGCAGTCTTCCACTAATATCATAGATAGCGATTTGTCTGTTTTCATCCTTAGAAAAATGAATTTTTATCTGGTCATCTTCTATTTGAAGAA
>JAISOJ010000037.1 GCA_031275735.1 Dysgonamonadaceae bacterium | reverse complement strand
CAATCGGAGGTACAACTATACAAAAACATTTCCGGCATCCTGAAACGCGGCAAACTGAACGCCATGCCCGATTACTTCAAAGCGTACTGCCTGACCAGCATGTCGCGCAAGGAACGTTTACAGGCGATTGTACAAAGCATGGATAAATTTTATTACCAATTCGGGGGTATTCAAATGGTCATTATCGACGGCATCGCCGATTTGGTGCGCTGTGCCAACGATGAAGCGGAAAGCATCGGCGTGATTGACGAACTCTACCGTCTGGCGGGTATTTACAAAACGTGCATTGTCTGCGTGCTGCATTCAGTTTACGCCTTACATGGGGGAAACGGGCTTTCAGGTCGATGTACGACTGTGCCTGCGACAGGACGTTGGGCGGAATAGGGATTACATGTTTTTCTTCCGTGATCTTTCTGTTTTTTGAGTTATCAGTGAAATTAGCCGGCACAAAGATAGTAATTTTCTGAATACCGGACTTTTTTTGCAGACCATTGATTTTTTTTGCTATCTTTGCAGCGAAATAAAACGATAAAAAATAATAAAATGTAGAAATAATATCTGACATAAAATAATTTTTGAGCTAACGCTCTTATTCTCTCTTTTTCGGAATCTGGAAAATTCAAATAAGGACTTGAGAATAAGTATGCGAAAGTTCACGTCTCCGGGCGTGAACTGTTCGTCGCTTATTAAGTCCAAAGGCATTTCCAGAGCCGCGAAAATAGAATAAGCAATCAACGAACAGTTTCACGCTTTTTTCGTGTGGTTGCAGTTGAAAATGAAAAGATAAACAATATAAACATATCCACAATGAAAAAAATCACTTTATCCATCGTAACATTAAGTTTCCTCGCCATGCAGGTTTTTGCGCAGGAAACAGCCGTAAAAGAAAGCGACTTAAGCGGCAAATCCTTTCGCTTCGGATTGAAACAGGGGCTTAATATCTCCAAAATCAACACGAATGCAGAAGACGAATTTCTCTCCAGACTTGATTACTGTGTGGGAGTTACTTTTGAGTTAAGCATTACAAAATGGCTCTCCATCCAGCCCGAAATTTTGTTTTCGCCTAAAGGTTATCATTATGAAACTCCGGAAATGGATCCCGAACTCTCGTGGATTGTGCCGCTGGTATCGGCTTCGGAAGAGGATTTTACCACAAAATATACTTACAACTTGGCGTATGGAGAAATTCCGGTAAATCTTGTTATTAAAACCCCTGCCGGTTTCAACTTCGGCGCAGGTGTTTATCTGGCCTGCATGCTGGACGGCAAGGCTGAATGGGCGCTCCATCATAACGGACACAGGATTAATGAGGATTACATTGTAAAACACAAATCAAATTCTTTTTACAATATAATTCCCCGGTATGGTGATAATCCTTACCGTGACGGCAGCGATTATTCCGATTTACACAATTTAAATAAATACAGAGGAGAGCGCGAACTGTATTATTCCTTTTATTCAAACTTGTTGGAAGAAGAAAATAAAGTATTTAACTCTTTCGATTGGGGACTGAATTTTATGGTAGAATATCAAATGCCGTTCGGATTGGCAATCGGCGTAAGCTATGCCGGGGGCATGAATAATATTCTCGCCGGCTTGCCGGCAGAAAGCGGAGACTTTATTAAAAATACCAATCTCAATATTTATCTTGGAGTAAAATTTTAATTAAATAACTATTAAAAATATCATTATGCAACCTGAATATTTTAAAACAATTATTTGCCTCGCCGCATTTACATGGCTGGCAGGCATTGGCTCTGCAAACGCGCAACAGGACAATACAGAAGAAGTGCGCCGGCATATCCGCTACGCGCAAACCGCCTACAACCGCAGCGAGTACCCCAATGCGCTTACGGAATATCAAGAGGCATTGAAACTTGCCCCGAACTACCCCGAACTCTACAAGGCAATCGGCGACGTGTATGAAAAACTGGCTGCCAGCGACGATCTGAAAGCAGCCATTACCCATTACAAACGCTATGTGGAACTTGCGCCCAATGCACCCGATACACGCCAAATTCAGGACAGAATCTACGATCTTGAATATATATTGAAACAACAGGAAAAACAGGAGATAATTTTAGATGATTTGAGCGGCGAATGGGTGGCAATAGATAACATAGAAGTTTCTAAAATTGAAGATGACGGGAGGATACGGTTCTATTCCGATTTTGTTTTTCAAATTACCGAACTGCAAAAAACAGGGAAATACCGTATCGAAATGCTTCCATCCGGCAACAGGCATTACAGCGCCAACCTGATTGAAAAAACGGTAAACATTGTGCCGGCCAAAGACAATTCCTTTACCTTTACCTTTGCCGACGCCATTGTACATACGCCAAAATCGGGAGGATATAATACGGGAAGATTTTTAGGTCGCATGCTTGGCGCGGCAACCGGCGCCGATTGGGTAGGCGATTTGACGGATATTGCAGTTAGCGCGGCACAGGAAAGCAACCTGCCGAGCAATACGCAAACCGCCTATACTTTTGCGCTCAAATATGATGCAGGAAAATTAGTCGGCATGGTAAATATTATAGGTAAATTTTCCGACCCTACGCGGCAGCAAACTACCGGAAACGAACTGTATGAAATTACTTTTGTGAAAAACGATGACAAGTTAAGAGAGTTGCTCCTCACTACGCTCAACAGCAAACCCGAAGTAATAAACACAAAAACGTTTAAAGACAAATGGGGGAAAACCTTGTCCGACACGGAAATTGCCGGTCGCTTGTATTCCCTTGACCAGCAACTCGGAAAAGAGTATTACAAAACCAAAAATACGGAAATGGCAGCCGCAATAATGGCCTGTGCTTCGATGCCTGTTATGGCGACAGGCGGATTATTATGGGCGTTTGTCGAAAACAATCCAAAGCTAAAAACCACAGGGCAAGTAATGTTTTTCAGTTCACTGGCCATTGAAATTACCTGTCTCAGTGTAGGACTGTCGGCTACCTCAAAAAAAAGGAAGCTTGTCAAGCAGTACAACGAGCAAATTACACAACAACATAAAAATAAACCGACCTCGGAACTCCGCTTCGGCATAACATCTTCGGGCGGTGTCGGGCTGGCATTAAATTTTTAGAAAGAGATAGCGATGAAAAAATTTTTAATCGTTATGTGCCTGTTTTGCACCGCCGTATCGTCGGCGCAAAACAGCACATTTATAGATAAATGGGAGCGGCAAGCCCGCTCTCGTGCTGCCTCTTGGAATAGTTATACCCGCACTGCTACTGCCGCTAACCGTCCCACATATACTTCTCTGTATGTCAACGAGAAAATTATTGCTTCGTTCAGCGATGCCGGAACGTGCCGTGCAAAAATCTCGGAACTGAAAAAATTAGCCGAAAACATGTATGGCAAACAAAGCCGTAGCAGTAGCAGCAGCCGCAGTAATAGCAGTATCGGCAAGGGCGGACAGGCAACACGCGACTTGGAACGGATGACGGGAGTTAATCTAAACGAAATGGCAAGGGCAAGCAATGCACTTGACGGACTAAAGGCGGAAGCAGACGCCAAAATCAAGCAAAAAATACTTTCGCAGATAGAAGGTTATTGCTCGTGCCGTACCGAAAACAATCCCAATTACGATCCCAACACAAAGCCCGGCGATTTCGGCTACGCCGATTTGTTCACGTCAAACGACAACGAAAAAACCGATAACGAAAACCCGTCAAATTCGCCGTTTGCCGACAATCCGCAAACGCAGTACGAAAACATTTTTGACGCACCGTCCGCTCGCACTCCACAGCATACGAATACAAGCGAGGAAGTGAGTCTGAATTTTGAACATTTGGAAACGTCCGCACGCTCCACAGGCAGAGGTATTCGCGTTGGTAACACCAACTGGAAATCGGACTGGCAAACGCCGGTTGAACAGGAAGAAATAAGTACAAATTCGATGGAAGAATACGGGAAATGGAGAGAAAAAATAAACTCTCAGCCGTTTGATATGGAAGTGTTGCAGTATAACAAAAGGCAATTGGAATTGCAATACGATGAAGTGGCAAAAAACTGTGATAAATTTTCCGAATTTGCCTGCTTGAATGAATTAAAAACAATTGCCGATAAAATAGACGTCTTGCAAAAACGTATGGATGGACGAACGGAATGGTTGGACAAAGTAAACAATATGTCAAACGAAATACTTGTTGCACAAGAACGAAATACAGCAAAAGCAATGGAAATGGCGGGACTGGCGGCAGCGTCTTATGCAAATTATGAAGAGCGGGGCGGTATTCCGAAAGGATGGACAAACGAAACATCATCGACCGGATTTGAAACAGTATTGTTAAAAACTAATAACGAAGGTATAAAAAGCGGCTTTCACTGCGAACTTTTTAAAAATGAGGATGGTAATTATGTCCTTTCTTTTAGAGGTACCGACAATATTCGGGATGTAGTAAAAGCTTGGGGACAGGGAAATTTTTATTTTGACGAGCAAACTCAATCAGCGCTTAAAATCACTGAGGATATTATAAAAGAGCTTGATGACAGGGGTATTCCGCGGGAAAAATTACAACTGACAGGACATTCCCTGGGAGGACGGCTTGCAGCAGAAGCAGCGATAGAATATGGTTTAACTGCATATACTTTTAATTCGGCAGATGTATCATTAGAGACAAGAAAAGGCGAGAAGACAGGCAAGAGTGGAAATATTATAAACACTGTTTCTGCAAATGATTTTTTAACAGCATCAACATTTGGACTTGGAAAACCGGACGGGGGTATAAACTACAACTGGTCGTCTAATCTTATAGAAACGAAAAAAACAGCCGGAATACCCTATGTAGATAAGGCAAAGACAATGACAAATATTACAAAAGAAGTGGCAGGGATAAGAACAGGCACATATTCGCCCGGTTATACCAATGTAGTAAAAGAAGTATATGGAAACGGGCAAATAGACGGGCATGATATTTTACTGTTGCGCCGGGCGCTCGAACAAAGGCATCAAGATATTGTAAATGAAAAAAATAATAGAGCACAATGAGAAACTGTTTTTCAAACCGCTTCAGGTTTTCCGCGCTGTCGTCAATAAACAGATACTGATTTACAATGTGGTTACGGGAAAGGAGTACGCCGACGGGCGCGGCAGTCGGTCGATAGCTTTTCGTAACGTTTATCCGTGCTCGAAAACTTTGTGTAAACCTTGATGCCGCCGATTTGCCTTTCGTCAATATTATAACTACCTTTGCTTCCCAACTAAATAATAATCGGGATGAATGTATTGTTAATCAATGGAAGTCCGCATAAAAGCGGATGCACTTTCACCGCCTTGTCCGAAATTGCGGGAGAACTGGAAAAACAGGGAATTGGAACCCGTATTTTCCATACGGGTACAAAAGCCGTCCGCGGCTGTATTGCCTGCGGAAAATGCAAGGAAACCGGCCATTGCGCCTGTTCGGATGACCCTGTTAACGAATGTATTGATATGATGAAAGAAGCGGATGGAATCGTTGTCGGTTCGCCGGTTTATTATGCTTCGCCCAATGGCGCTTTACTGGCGCTTTTAGACAGGGTGTTCTTTGCCGGCGGTAATGCCTTTGCCTGCAAACCCGCAGCCGCGATAGTCAGTTGTCGGCGTGGTGGCGCCGCTACTGCTTTTGATGTTCTGAACAAGTATTTTACCATCTCAAATATGCCGGTTGTATCTTCACAGTACTGGAATGAAGTCCACGGACAAACGCCGGATGAAGTCCGGCAGGATTTGGAAGGCTTGCAGGTGATGCGGACATTGGCGCGGAATATGGCATGGCTGCTGAAATGTATTGAAGTTGCAAAAGGAACGGTTCCCTATCCTGAAAAAGAAACCGAACGGTACAGGACAAATTTTATTCGGTAAATTTTATAAATAATTCTGTATGAAACCGGCAAAAACATATTGGATAATTGCAGGAATGATTGCCTTATTTGTTTCCTGCAAAACCATGCAACCGTTCACCGATGCGGATCAGTCGCTTGTTGTTTCCGGTACGGCGGAAACGCCTTTCCGGGTTTTGCAAATTACGGACAGGCAGGATTCCCTTTTGCTTCGGAAGTCTTGCGATGACCTGAAAAACTTTGCTGCCGATTCTGCTTTTCATTGGCTGGTTGTCCGCATGAAGAAAACGCTTGAGATAGAAAACGGCGTCGGCATTGCTGCGCCGCAGGTCGGCATTTCCAAAAACCTTTTTCTTTTCATGCGGCTCGACTTGCCGGACAAGCCGGTTCAGGTCGCCGTCAATCCGAAGATTGTCAATCATCCCGATACAACCATCTGTTTTGAAGGGGACGGCTGCCTGTCTATTCCCGGCCGTAGCGGAAATTCGGTGCGTTATCCGTGGATTGAGGTTGAATACCTGAATGAAAAAGGGGAAAAGATACGTGAACGTTTGGAAGGTTACAGCCGGCAAAATACGTTTACGGCAGTCATTTTCCAACACGAGTACGACCATACGAAAGGAATACTGTTTACGGATAAATTATGTGAATAAAAATATGAATCACAACAAAAACATACGCAAGGCGTATTTTGCCTCCGGCTGCTTTTGGGGTACGGAATACTGGTTTATGAAAGCCGGCGGCGTGAAAAAAGCCGTCAAAACGGAGCTTTTCAGGCTGTTGAAATAACGCCTGTATTCCTGTTCGTCCCTGGAATTTTCGCGGATGAGTTGATGTAAATCACCAACCAAAGGGAATAATTCCAGGTCGGTTTTTGTCCAGTAACCTTTATCCGATTCCTTTTCGGCAGGATTCAGGATACATTTTATTCCGCCGAAACCGCTGTACTGCCGTAAAACTTCTCTTTCCGCTTCGGTTGCCTCGCGTTTTTCTCTGTCTAATGTGAAGGCGATGCGGATAGCCTCCATGTTGGTTTTCAGGTGTGCTTTCTTATTGTAAGCCATAACTTTCGAGATGCAGGGCGATGGCGCCGGTTAATTCCGTGTAGAGTAAATCGTATTCCGGCTCGCAGGCAAAATCGTCGGAAAGAGGGTATTTGGCAAAAATGCCTTCACATTCGGGAAGCAGGAGCATTGCCCATGTCTCTGCCTCGTCTTCGGGAATTTCGTTTGAAAATTCATTCCAAAAGATATTCTTTACCGTATCGTATCTGGAAAAGTGCAGTCCTTCAAACAAGGTCTTGTTTGCCTGTTCCCCTGCTTCCGGCGGTAGTCGCCGCTCAGGACGGCTTTTTCGTAAACGTCAAGCGCGGCTTCCGCGC
>JAISOJ010000012.1 GCA_031275735.1 Dysgonamonadaceae bacterium | reverse complement strand
ACCGATGACTTTAATTGCCCCTTCTTGTTTATCAGTTTCACAATGCGAGAGTTATACAAACCGAGAGCCGCACCGTAGATATTCTGGCGGTCGGGATTATTGCCTACGACAAGGATTTTAGGGTCGTCAGGATTATTAATGTCTAATGTAAATTCATCGCCCGACATTACCCAATAAAGCTGCGGTGAAATCATACGGGAGAGCGGGATTTTAGCCGATGCGATCTGCCCCATCAATTGATCAGCCGCGCCTCCTAACCACGCATCCATAAAGGGACTAAGGTAGTTTTCCAAGTCCGGGTAGCTTGTTAAAATCGGAAAAATATCTTCGTATCGCTTGTTCAAAAACTCTATCGCATGGGGAAAGGTGCAGTATTTACCGTCCTGATAGATGCGCAGATACCAGATAATGGCCGCAAAGAGGATTATCGGCGATTCGACAAAGAAGTCGCCCTGTTTCTGCACCCATGTCTTGTTCAAATTTAACATTATCGTATAAGCCGATTCGTATGCGTCCGATATATCGTCCATAAAGGATGGGTTAATCGGATTGCAGCGGTGTGAACGCGACGGGTCGTCGAAATTGATAACATAAAATGTAGGAACCTTCGCATAGCCTTCGCGGTTGTTCAGCAGGTGGTTGTAGGCTATGGTGGAAAGGTCTGGGTACTTGAAATCATAACAATACATCGAAAAGCCCTTTTCAATTTGTTGTTTTATGAACTGGTTTACAACGGCGTAGGATTTGCCGGAACCGGGCGTACCCAGCACGATGGCGGCACGGAAAGGATTTACAATGTTTATCCAACCCTTCCACATCTTCTTTTTGTACCAGAAGCGGGTAGGCAGGTTTACCGAATAGTCGTTCACCATTAGCTTGGTTTCCTGCATGAAACTTTCGTTCTCCGTGTTAAAGACGTCGTCCATCATGCTGTTTTTCAACAGGCGCGATATCCATATACCTGCCATCAGCAGGAGGATGTAACCGACAGCCATCGTGAAAATGTAGAATCCGGCATTGGCTACCACCGGCGGAAACGGCAAAACCAGCAACCACCAGTTGAGAAAAAAGAAAATAAAACCGAAGGTCAGGCAGACGTAGATTTTATTCCATGTTATTTTCTCGTCTTTGCCCCCCTTTGGTTCCCAAACAGGACAGGGCGAGGAATACCACCGCGAATATTTTTGTCCACAGGATCGAGGTAAACAGTCCCGCCGTCCGGTTGAAACTCAGCAGGATTTTATCAATGACGCCGATGTTGACACCCCATTCTTTGACTGCGTCGTAACAGAACCAGTAGATGTTTATCACGACGAACAGAATACTTAACGCCCGCATAAAGTCCATGACTTTTGCCAAGCCTCTCAAATCATCTTCTTGCTGCATAATCAATTTGTTTTTTTGTTGTTTGACAATGGATTGAAAATGCGAAAGTAGATAGATGTATGCGCTTACGGGCAAGTTGTTCAAAGGGTGGCAGCTTGTGGCGTCGGAATGGATGCTTGTGGCGTTGGAACATCCAGTTGAAATAAATATCGTCAATACGCAGACTTTTTTTACATGAAATTTGTCAATCAATAAATAATCGCTATCTTTGCAAGAACGAACAAGTAGTTATGGAGCCATTAAAACGATTATTGCAAGATAGAATAGCTGCCAGAATAGAGCCAAATAAGGCTATTCTGATTTTTGGTGCGCGAAGGGTTGGAAAAACCATATTGATGCGTCAATTGGTTAAGGACTTTGCCGGAAAAACAATGTTGCTCAATGGAGAAGATTATGACACATTGGCTCTGTTGGAAGAACAATCCGTTGCCAACTACCGACATTTATTAGAAGGAGTGGATTTATTGGCTATAGATGAAGCGCAGAGCATACCTAATATTGGCTCTAAGCTAAAATTGATTGTCGATGAAATTGAAGGTATCCGGGCAATCGCAAGTGGTTCGTCTTCTTTTGACCTTTTGAATAAAGCAGGTGAACCGTTGGTCGGACGAAGTACGCAATTTCACCTCACCCCTTTTTCTCAAAAAGAGATTGCTCCAATCGAAACAGCATTGGAGACTAGGCAAAACCTCGAATCGCGCCTCATATACGGTTCTTATCCCGAAGTAGTGACGATGGACGGTTTTGAACGTAAGACTGATTATTTAAGGGATATTGTCGGCGCTTACCTATTGAAAGACATTTTGGCTATCGATGGGTTGAAAAATTCCGGCAAAATGAAAGAATTGCTGCGTCTTATAGCCTTTCAACTCGGCAACGAGGTATCATATGACGAACTAGGTAAACAGCTCGGCATGAGTAAGAATACGGTTGAAAAATACCTCGACCTGCTTTCAAAAGTATTTGTAGTTTACCGTCTCGGAGCCTATGCGCGTAACTTGCGCAAAGAAGTAACAAAGGCCGGTAAATGGTATTTTTATGACAATGGTATTCGTAATGCAATCATTGGTAATTTTAGCCCTTTATCCATTCGACAGGATGTCGGTGCATTGTGGGAAAACTATCTGATAGGCGAGCGGATAAAAGCCAACTACAACGAAGGTTTAGGTAAAGAATTCTATTTTTGGAGGACTTACGACCGCCAAGAAATTGACCTTGTCGAGGAAAGTTCGAATACTCTTACTGCATTGGAGATCAAATGGGGTAATAAAAAACCGGATGTTCCGGCTATTTTTAAAGAAACCTATCCGAATGCAACATTTAGTATAGTAAACAAGGATAATTATTTGAATTATATATAAATAGAAGAAAAGGGGAATTTAACTTTGCAGTCATGAATTTCGAATAACCGTAATGGTATGGAACGAATACTTAATTTTTTCG
>JAISOJ010000049.1 GCA_031275735.1 Dysgonamonadaceae bacterium | reverse complement strand
TCATAGATTGAATCATTTTTGCTCTGAAATCTAAAATTTATCTCAGGGCATTAAAGATCGCATGGAATGAGCTTGATGCTATCAAAAATTATAAGTTTGCGTAACATGAGTTAATAAATAAAACCATTACTCTAATTATATAGTGATAATTTTAATGAACAATTGAAATAAACTTAATATAAATCAATCATGATTCCCGGATTTCAAGAAATAATGCTACCGCTGTTAAAACAGCTAAAAGACGGAAAAGAGTATCAGGCAGACGAATTGTTAAATTTAATTGCCCCCAAATTTAATGTCACAGAGGATGAAAAAAAAGAATTGTTACCAAGCGGTAAGGATTATGTTTTTAGAAACCGTATTGGATGGGCAAAGATCCACATGAAAAAAGCCGGATTAATTGATAATTTCAAGCGGGGCTATTATAGAATAACGGAAAGAGGTATAGATGTGTTAAAACAAAATCCGGCTTTAATAAATATATCATACTTAAACCAATTCAAAGAATTTGCAGAATTTCGTAATGCCAAAAAAGAAACCGATCAGGATAATTTGGAAATTGAAAAAATAGAACCGGAATTACTGAACACGCAAACTCCCGAAGAACTTTTGGAAGAATCCTATCAAAGCATACGAAAAGAATTGGCACAGGATATTTTAGAACGAATATTGAAACTGTCTCCGTCCTTTTTTGAGCGCCTGGTAGTTGAATTGTTGGTAAAAATGGGATATGGGGGTTCCATGCAGGATGCGGGGAGAGCTATCGGCAAAAGCGGAGACGAAGGGATCGACGGAGTGATTAAAGAGGATAAATTAGGATTGGATATTATTTACATTCAAGCCAAAAGGTGGCAGCCGGGAAATATTGTCGGTCGCCCGGAGATTCATAAGTTTATCGGCGCACTGGTAGGGCAGGGAGCAAAGAAAGGGATCTTTATTACAACATCCTCATTTACGAAAGATGCTGTCAATTTTATTCCAAGAAATGAAACAAAGGTAGTCTTAATAGACGGCATTCGGCTGTCACAATTGATGATAGATTACAGCTTGGGAGTAACATTGCAGCACTCATACGAAATAAAGAAAATAGACAGCGATTATTTTGAAGAATAAAATATGCCAGTAAGAAAGAACATACCTGAAGCGGTTGAAGTGCGCAAGCGTTTTCTCCGCTCGTTTGAAGAATTGAGATACAGGGGGCTTGTCAAGACAAAATCCGAGTTTAGCCAAAACGTCGGATTGTGTAACAGTTCCAATTATAACCGGATGGCCAATGAACAAAAAGAGCCGGGAGTGAGCAATATATTATTATTAAATAAGATTTATAAGGTTTCCATGGATTGGATAATGTTTGGAAAAGGGGATTTTCTGGAGAGCATCTAATAGCCGGTTTTTTTTGAGTTGTGCAAATGTGGCAAAAGAAAAGCGCCAACAATCTGATATAATGATTATTGACATTTTCCTTTGTACCCTCGCCGGGAATCGAACCCGAATTTGTTGTTTAGGAAACGACCGTTCTATCCATTGAACTACAAGGGCTTGAGAGTAAAAATTAAAAAGGTTATTTTTACGCGGGTCGGTTTTGTACAAACAAGCTCCACAGAACAATAGAGCATTCGGTATAACGCATTCTTAATTTTTTCGTTTACAAAAGTATAACAATTATCTGGATTAGCCAAAACATAGACGGATAAAAATTTTGTGAAAAGCCTCGGTTTTTCATTGAATAACGGGGTAAAATTATTTGAATTATTACGATTATAAGACGATATTATGTGTTTTTTTTGTTATTTAGTGTTATACTATTGAAAATTTTTCTACTTTTGTGTTATAAAACATGGCTGTAAAGCACAAATGCAAGGAAAAGAAGAAATTTATAACTATTCGGGGAGTCTTAATGAAGTTTGGAGGCTATTAAATGATCAAGAGCGTATGTTGCTTAGACATAATGCTTTTATTCAACATTTTAAAAAGAATCAACAGATTTATTGCGAAGGAGAAGAACCCAAAGAGCTTATGTGTCTTTTGAAGGGAAAAGTAAAAATATATAAGGAAGGCATAGGTGGTCGGAGTCAAATCATTCGGATAATAAAGCCCATTCAATATTTTGCTTATCGCGCTTATTTTGCAAGGGAAAAATACCTTACGGATGCAGCCGCTTTTGAACCCTCTACTGTTTGCCTTATTCCTATGAAGGTAGTTACAGAAATAATGAAGCACAATTATAATGTGTGTAAGTTTTTTATCCGGCAACTTTCTTTGGATTTGGGAATAGCTGACGAGCGAACCGTTAATTTGACTCAAAAACACATACGGGGACGTTTGGCCGAATCCTTAGTTTTCTTAATCGACAGCTATGGTCTGGAAGAAGACAATACAATCAATATTTACCTTGCACGAGAAGATTTGGCTAATCTTTCTAATATGACTACATCCAATGCTATTCGGACTTTATCTACTTTTGTGTCTGAAAAAATAATTACTTTAGACGGTCGTAAAATTAAGGTAATCGATGAAGAGAAATTACGAAAAATCAGCAAACTCGGATAATTTGTATCGGTTGTGTACATCGCTGTTTGCTTTGTTGCTTTCTCCATTTCATTTATTTCATGAACAAGATACACATTATTTTAAAGAATATATTTTATCTTCCGGATTTGTCGCTGAAACGCGTACTTGTAAATCTGAAGATTTCCTTGTAAATTTGCGCTATCGCAATGCGCATTACCGTAATGACCATTTCGATAAAAAATTAAAAATATAAAAATTTATGACAATTCCTCCCTTCAAGTATCAGGAACCATTCCCTTTGGGAAAAGATGAAACAAGGTATTATTTACTTACACAAGAAGGGGTTTCTACTTCCTTTTTCGAAGGAAAAGAAATCCTCAAAGTGGAAGCGGAAGCATTGACCCTATTGGCCAATGCCTGTTTTCACGATTGCGCTTTCTTTTTGCGTCCTGAGCATCAGAAGCAAGTTTCTCAGATTCTATCCGACCCCGAAGCGAGCGAAAACGACCGCTTTGTCGCATTAACCATGTTGCGTAATGCCGAAATCAGCGCCAAAGGCATTCTTCCTTTTTGCCAGGATACCGGTACGGCGACGATTGTCGCTAAAAAAGGACAACAAGTTTGGACAGGCGGAGGAGATGAGGAAGCTCTATCTAAAGGCGTTTACAAAACTTATACGGAAGAAAATCTGCGTTACTCCCAAAATGTGCCCTTGAATATGTACGCCGAAAAAAATACCGGAACCAATCTTCCCGCCCAAATCGACATCCAAGCGACGGACGGAAATGAATACAAATTCCTGTGTATTGCCAAAGGCGGCGGTTCGTCTAACAAGACTTTTTTATTTCAGGAAACCAAAGCCTTGTTAAATCCATCTTCATTGGAAAAATTCATGATTGAAAAGATGAAATACTTGGGAACAGCGGCCTGCCCACCTTACCATATTGCGTTTGTGATAGGCGGAACTTCTGCCGATATGTGCTTGAAAACCGCTAAATTGGCTTCGACCAAATACTACGATCATCTTCCGACGGAAGGAAACGAAGGCGGTCAAGCCTTCCGGGACGTACAGTTAGAAGCCAAAATGTTGAAAGCCGCTCAAGAAACAGGCGTCGGCGCCCAATTCGGCGGAAAATATCTAGCTCACGACATCCGGATTATCCGTTTGCCCCGTCATGGAGCATCTTGCCCTGTCGGTTTAGCCGTTTCGTGTTCCGCCGACCGCAATATCAAAGCCAAAATCAACAGAGACGGCGTTTGGATAGAAAAATTGGAAGATCATCCTGCTCAATACATCCCGGAAGAGATGCGTCAAGCGACAGAAGGAATGGTTGTCAAAATTGATTTGAATTGTCCGATGAAGGAAATCCTTTCCGAATTGACCAAATATCCGGTAGCTACTCGATTATCGCTGAATGGGCCGATTATTGTTGGTCGCGATATCGCCCACGCCAAACTGAAAGAACTGTTGGACAACGGCCAAGACTTGCCGCAATACGTCAAAGATCATCCGATTTATTATGCGGGACCGGCCAAGACGCCGAAAGGAATGGCTTGTGGTTCGATGGGGCCAACCACCGCCGGACGGATGGATTCGTATGTCGATTTGTTCCAATCGCACGGAGGCAGTATGGTGATGCTAGCCAAAGGGAATCGCAGTCGGCAAGTGACGGACGCCTGCCAAAAACACGGCGGCTTTTATCTGGGTTCAATCGGCGGACCGGCGGCAATTTTGGCACAGAACAATATCAAAAGCCTCGAATGTATCGCTTATCCCGAATTAGGGATGGAAGCGATATGGAAAATCGAAGTGGAAGATTTTCCGGCATTCATTTTGGTGGATGATAAAGGAAATGATTTTTTTCAGAAACTGAAATAGAATTTTTTATGGATATCCTGTTCATTCAGGCATGTTTAAGCAGTCATTAATAAAAGGGTGACAGCGTAAGTTGTAATGTGGGTTAAAAAAATAGAATTACTGAAAAATAGTACGTATAGTCATTTTATTTTATTTAGCTTTGCAGCAGAATTGAATATTTTGATAATGCATTAAAAGAAAAAGTGCTTATAAACAAGTTTATGAAAAAAATTTTATTTACAATCATCTTATATATTATTTTCAGTAACATCGTTTTATCTCAAGATATGCGATATGGCGTTGCTATTGGTTGGGAAAATTCCAATTATTCTACGAATTACCCTATCAATTATAAGGCGGGGGATCTTGATTTCCGTTCCAGACCAGGATTTAAAATAGCTTTTTTATTAGAATGTCCCATTAATGACAATATTTTTATTGTACCTGAATTTGTCTTTACGCAAAGAGGCGTTAAGCAAGATTGGCTTCGGGATGATCTTGAAATAAGAGATTCTATTTTTAATGAAAATAAAGAACTTGTTAAAACAAAAATTACTCACGTAGAAAAAAGAAAAGGGAAAAGTGTCGAAAACATTAATTATTTACAATTGCCTGTAAATATAATGTATAAAACCCAAATAACTTCCGATGTGAAATTTTCTATTTTTTTAGGCGCTTATATCGGATATGCGCTTTCGGGTAACGTCACTTCTGATGTAATCGATTATAACGTCACTTCTGATGTAATCGATTATGACGTCGCTTCTGGTGTAATTGATAATAACAAAGAAGAACCAATAACGAAATTTCCATGGAGCCAAACTGAAACAATTAAATTTGGTTCCGGAGAAAAAGAATATAAAAAGTTTGACATGGGACTAAATGTAGGAATAGGTTTGGAATATGCCGATTTTTTTCTGAATCTGCAATATAATATGGGGCTCATTAATAAACTTAACTACGAATATTACAGCAGGAATAATAATATAGGAATTTCCTTGGGATATTTGTTTTGATATATTCCTAATTCTTAAATTGATAATATCCGCAACGTATTCAGTAAATCGCGGTTTATCGGTTTATCTTTTTTTATTGCTTTGGAAAAAGGAACATATACAATATTATCGTTTTGTATTCCAATCATTACATTTCGTTGGTCTTCCATGAGAGCGTCGATAGCGGCAGCGCCCATACGGCTGGCAAGTATGCGGTCTACCGCAGTTGGGGATCCTCCCCGCTGTATATGCCCTAAAATAGTGTAACGGACTTCATATTGCGGATACTCTTTTTTTACTCGTTCGGCCATACCAATGGCGCCTCCCGTTATTTCACTTTCTGCTACCAAAACAATACTACTATTTTTACTTTTACGGAAACCATTCTTAATTAATTCTTCCAATTGGTCTACTTCCGTCCAAATTTCAGGGATAATAGCTGCTTCGGCTCCTGCAGCAATAGCTCCATTCAAAGCGAGAAATCCGGCATTATGTCCCATCACTTCGATAAAAAACAAACGCTCGTGCGACGACGCCGTATCACGAATTTTATCAACCGCTTCTACAATCGTGTTCAAGGCCGTATCGTAACCAATAGTAGTATCGGTGCCATAAAGATCATTATCAATTGTTCCGGGTAAACCAACAACAGGTAAATTATATTCTTGGGCAAAAATACGAGCGCCGGTCAAGGAACCGTCTCCTCCTATAACAACTAAAGCGTCAATTTCCTCTTTTTTCATTACTTCATGCGCTTGTTTTCTGCCTTCGGATTCACGGAATTCCAAACAACGGGCCGTTTTAAGAATCGTTCCTCCCTGCTGGATAATATTGCTGACATTATTGGTTTTGAGAGAAATGATTTCGTTAGTTACCAAACCGCGATAACCTCTGTAAATTCCTTTTACTTCTAATCCATTGTAAATAGCCGATCGTGTGACGGCGCGGATAGCTGCGTTCATTCCGGGAGCATCTCCCCCCGAAGTGAGAATACCGATACATTGGATATTCGACATAGTCTGAAAAATTGTATTAAAAACCGTACAAAGTTAATATTAAATTTTCAACTTATACACAAACGGATAAAAATAGCAGCGATTCAGGGAGTAAGTAATTAATTTTTTCTTTCAACCTGAGTAGTTGTTTTTATTTGGAATTAGTTTAAAAAAGAAAAAAACAATAATTTTTATTTGCAAAAATTGTGCATAATCGTATTCTTAACTATATCTTTGCATCATTATTTTTAATAATTAAAAGAATAGAAAATGGCTCATGTAATTACAGATGATTGTATTGCTTGTGGAAGTTGTATTGATGAGTGTCCGGTAGGGGCTATCTCTGAAGGGGATATTTATAAGATCGATCCTGAACTATGTACCGATTGCGGCACATGTGCAGACATTTGTCCTTCCGAAGCAATTATTCCGGGATAATTTATCCTGTAAGTTCAATAAGACTGATTAAAGTTTTAGATGGGTGTTTACCTGATTGCCCTTTCGGCAACGGTAAACACCCTTTATTTATGGGGGCATAATACGGCTCGTCTTGCTATTACCTTGTACTTTAAAAATATTCTTTTGCTTTCTCTTTTTTTTCAAACAATTTGCTTAATTTTGTATCCTTATTTAATTAAACACAAAATAACAGGTATGTCTACCCTGAAAAAAATAAAAAATGCGCTTATTTCAGTATTCAATAAGGATGGATTGGATGAAATTTTAGCAAGCTTGCACAGCGAAGGTGTAGAATTTTATTCTACCGGAGGCACACATGCATTTATCAAATCCTTAGGTTTACCATGTCGGTCGGTCGAATCGTTAACCGGTTATCCTTCTTTTTTAGGAGGACGCGTCAAAACCTTGCATCCAAAAATTTTTGGCGGAATATTGAACCGGCGCGACGATGAAGAAGACCAGAAACAAATCAGGGAATACGAGATACCGGAAATTGATTTGGTTATTGTCGATTTGTATCCTTTCCGCCAAACGCTTGCTTCAGGTGCAGACGAACAAACTATTATAGAAAAAATCGATATCGGAGGCATTTCATTAATTCGAGCGGCTGCCAAAAATTTCAAAGATGTGACGATTGTTGCTTCCAAAGACCAATATCCCGTATTGAGCCGATTGCTCTCTACCCAAGGCGCCCATACTACACTCGAAGACCGAAAATGGTTTGCAAAAGAAGCTTTCGCAGTTTCTTCGGGTTACGATACGGCTATTTTCAATTATTTCGATAACAACGAAGGAAGCTATTTCCGGCAAGCATACGATCAGGCGCTAATGCTTCGCTACGGAGAAAACCCGCACCAGAAAGGCGTTTTTTACGGTCGTTTCGATGAAATATTCGAACAATTGCAAGGGAAAGAAATTTCTTACAACAATTTGCTGGATATTTATGCCGCTACCGATTTGATTGCCGAATTTGATGAACTGACTTTTGCAATCCTTAAACACAACAACGCTTGTGGAATTGCTTCCTGTTCTACTGTGAAAGAAGCATGGGAAGCGGCATTAGCTGCTGATCCTGTTTCCGCTTTCGGAGGAATTCTTATTACAAATGCCGGAATAGATAAAGTTACCGCAGAAGAGATTACCAAAATTTTCTTTGAAGTGATTATTGCGCCTGCTTACGATCCGGAAGCTTTGGACGTACTGAAACAAAAGAAGAGCCGGATCATCTTAGTTCAAAAAGGGAAACCTGAAAATACACGCCAATTCCGCTCTTTGCTAAACGGCGTTTTAGCACAGGACAAAGACGTAAGCGTACAAACCCCGGCAGATTTGAAAGTCGTAACTATAAAATATCCTTCCAAACAAGAAATCGAAGATTTGCTGTTTGCCAATAAAGTAGTGAAAAACAGTAAGTCGAATGCAATTGTATTAGCCAAAAACAAACAGTTGTACGCCGGAGGGATAGGGCAAACTTCCCGGGTCGACGCATTGAAACAGGCTATCGAGAAAGCTCGTTCTTTCGGCTTTAATTTAACAGGAGCCGTAATGGCTTCCGACGCCTTTTTCCCTTTCCCCGACTGTGTGGAAATTGCCTGTGAAGCAGGTATTTCCGCCGTTATACAGCCGGGAGGCTCAATCAAAGATGATCTTTCAATCGAATATTGTAATAAAAATAACATAGCAATGGTAATGACGGGAGTCCGTCACTTTAAACATTAAATAAAAAATGGGTTTATTTTCTTTTACACAAGAAATAGCGATGGATTTGGGTACCGCCAACACCATCATTATAAGTAACGGTAAAATAATGGTCGATGAACCGTCGGTAGTGGCTTTGGATCGTCAGGACAAAGTGGTTGCCATCGGTAAAGTTGCGCAACAGATGGAAGGGAAAGTGCCGGACAAATTACGAACTGTCCGTCCTTTGCGAGACGGTGTAATTGCCGATTTTTATGCTGCCGAACAAATGATACGGGGAATGATCAAGCTAACGAATAACAAACACCGTTTTTTCTCCCCTTCTTTACGAATTGTTGTTTGCATTCCTTCCGGCAGCACGGAAGTTGAAATACGCGCCGTACGCGACTCGGCCGAACATGCCGGAGGACGCGACGTATATATGATTTACGAACCAATGGCGGCAGCCATCGGTATTGGACTGGATGTGGAGGCTCCCGATGGAAATATGATTGTGGATATCGGTGGCGGCACTACGGAAATTGCAGTTATTTCGTTAGGAGGCATCGTTTCCAATAAATCCATCCGTATTGCCGGCGACGACTTGACACAAGATATCATCGAATATATGGGTCGCCAGCATAACATGAAAGTCGGAGAGCGAACAGCCGAATTGATTAAAATCAATGTGGGTTCCGCTTTAGTAAACCTAGAAGAACCTCCTGAAGATTATCCGGTTTACGGGCCAAACCGTATGACTGCCCTCCCGATGGAAGTACCCGTTTCGTATCAGGAAATCGCCCATTGCTTAGATAAGTCGGTCTCAAAAATAGAAATGGCTATTTTGAGCGCATTGGAAAATACACCGCCCGAATTATATTCCGACATTGTTCGTAACGGCATTTATCTAGCCGGAGGGGGCGCCCTGTTGAAAGGATTGGACAAGCGGTTGAGCGATAAAATCAATATTCATTTCCATATAGCGGACGATCCTTTACATGCGGTCGCCAAAGGAACAGGAATTGCCTTGAAAAATATAAGCAAATATAATTTCCTTATAAGATAACAGAATATACGTGAGAAATCTGATTCAATTCATCCTTAAAAACATTCATTGGTTACTTTTTTCCCTACTGCTTTTTTTTTCAATACTGTTGATTGTTAACAACAGCCGTTTTCAAAGGAGTAAATATTTAGCAGTAGCACAGGAAGTCACCGGGAGCTTGTATTCCGTGTCAAGTAAGGTGGAAGCTCACATGAATCTGAAAAATAAAAATTTCGATTTGCTAAAACGAATAGCAGAGTTGGAAAATACCGTTTATGCTTATGAACGCCAACTTGAATTGCTGAGAGACACGAACAATACAAAAAAAATTGAAATTGATCCTATTCACTCGCTTATCTATACTTTTATTCCGGCTAAAGTAGTCTATAACAATGTTTCCAGACAAGAAAACTATATTACTTTGAACAAAGGTTCCAACGACGGCATTGAAATTGATATGGGCGTTATTTCATCTACAGGAATTGTGGGAGTTACCATCGCGGTTTCCCCACATTTTTCATTAGTCATATCGGTATTAAATTCCAAATTCCATTTGAGTTGTAAAGTGAAAAACAATGACTACTCCGGTCCTTTGGTTTGGGATGGCAAAGACCCTCGATATACTTATTTACAGGAACTTCCCCGCCATGTAAATTACGAAATCAATGATACGGTGATAACTAGCGGCTATTCGGCTATTTTTCCGGCAGGATTACCTGTGGGAAAAGTGGTTGATTCGCGTAAACAAAAAAATGATGATTATACTTCCTTAAAAATAGAATTATTCACTAACTTCCATACATTGACGGAAGCATTGATTGTTCGGAATATTTATAGGGAAGAACAACTAAATCTGCAAAAAAAAGTAAATTTATAATGTCGATTACTTGGGTCAGGCAAATGGTTTTATTTTTCCTGCTTGTTTTATTACAAGTATGGTTGTTCAATAAAATTCATATTGGAGGATATGCTACGCCTTTGGTTTACATTTATTTTATAATCAAGCTTCCGGTAGAAATGAATCGGAGTTTGGTTTTGGTATTGTCCTCCTTATTAGGTTTATGTATTGATTTATTTACTTATACCTTAGGGATGAATATGTTGGCAACGGTAATTGCAGGTTTTATGCGTGCTTATTTTCTGAAATTATTTGCTCCGAAGGACATATTTGAATCTTATTCTCCATCTTTTTCCACTTTCGGGACAGGGATGTTTCTTCGTTATGCCGGTTTGATGATTTTATTGCATCAGGTTGTCTTATTTGTTACCGAATCGTTTTCACTGTTCGAACCGACGCTGTTGATTTTACGCATAGTCGGAAGTTATGTTCTTACAATATTCCTTATTTATATTTTCGAAAAAATGCGCTACGAAAGATTTAAAAGCTGAGAAATTATGAATCTGGATTTTGATAAACGGAGAAAGTTAATTATCATTTTTATAACAATCATTGTTTTGATTTACATCATCCGGCTCTTTAATTTACAGGTGTTGGATAATGACTACAAAACATGGGCCGATAGCAATGCCTTTTTGAAAAAGACACTTTATCCTTCACGAGGCGTTTTATATGATCGAAACGGTAAATTGTTGGTTTACAATCAGCCAGCATACGATGTGATGGTAGTCATGCGCGAAACTACCGCATTTGATACTTTAGCTTTTTGCAAAGCGGTCGATATTACGATTACATATTTCAGGAAGCGTTTGGCGGAGATAAAAAACAAATTCCTTAATCCGGGTTATTCTTCTTATACTCCCCAAACTTTTATCAGCCAGTTGGGAAATAAAGAGTACGGCATCCTTCAGGAATCCATATACAAGTTCCCTGGTTTTTATATTCAAAACCGTACTGTAAGGCAATATAACTACGCAAACGCAGCTCATCTTTTAGGCTATATCGCCCAAGCGGATAAACAAGACATTACCGACGATAGCTACTATGTAAGAGGAGATCATATAGGGAAAACAGGTATTGAAAAATCGTATGAAACTTACTTGAGAGGCGAAAAAGGCGCTGAAATCTTGTTACGTGACGCTCGTGGACGTATCAAAGGAAAATTCGAAGACGGCATGTCGGATGTGGCGCCTGTTTCAGGAAAAGACCTCACACTTTCCATCGATATTGATCTGCAAGCCTATGGAGAAGAATTGATGAAGAACAAATTAGGAAGTATCATCATGATTCAACCGAAATCAGGAGAAATTTTATGTATGGTATCATCGCCGACTTACGATCCTTCTATCCTGGTCGGACGGCAATTCAGCGATAATTTCACGGAATTGGTAAAAAATCCTTACACTCCTTTAATCAACCGCGCAATGAACGGTACTTATCCTCCCGGTTCTACATTTAAACCCGCACAATCGTTGATTTTTCTGCAAGAAAATATCATTTTGCCCAACACATCTTATTCTTGTATTGGAGGTTTTCCTATCGGAGGACATCCTGAATGTCACGGTCACTCTTCACCTTTAACTTTGATTCCCGCACTGGGTACTTCTTGCAACGCTTATTTTTGCTGGGGACTAAAAGCCCTGTTGGAAAACAAGAAATATGGTTCGCGCGATGCGGCTATGGATAAATGGCGGGATTATATGGTCGCGCAAGGATTCGGATATCCTTTGGGTGTCGATTTACCTGATGAAAAAAGAGGATTGATTCCCAACAGCCAATTTTATGGAAAAATATACAAAGACCGATGGAATGCATTGACTATTATTTCTATAGCTATTGGACAAGGTGAAATTTTAACTTCTCCTTTGCAGATTTGTAATTTGGCGACTACTATCGCCAACCGGGGATATTTTTATCCGCCTCATGTGGTAAAAGAAATTAAAGACGTTTCATTAGATAGCCTGTATACCCAACCTCGGAAAACCGGAATAGCTTCCCCAAATTATGAAACAGTTGTTGAAGGCATGAGACTTGCCGTTACCGGAGGCACTTGTCGGGGAGCAAACATTCCCAACATAGCTGTTTGTGGGAAAACCGGAACTGCCGAAAATAAAGGAAAAGATCATTCTATCTTTATAGCTTTTGCACCCAAAGACGACCCGCAGGTGGCGATAGCCGTCCTTGTCGAAAATGGCGGATATGGCGCAAACAACGCAGTTCCCATAGGAAGATTGATGATTCAAAAAGCGATTAAAGGAGAAATTCCCGAATCGGATTTAGAGCTTGAACAAAGAATAAAAAATACAGTCATATTAAGAAGTGTTATACAGAAAAATTAATACATGGAATAATCTGGATTGGTGGACGATTGCCTTGTACTTGACGATGATCATAGTCGGATGGTTCAGTATTTATGCCGCTTCATACGATTACGATCATGTGGGTATGCTGGAATGGTCGGGACGTTCGGGTAAGCAAATGGTTTGGATGTTAACTTCGTTAGCTTTGGGTTTTCTTATTTTGATGATCGAAAGTGATTGGTACGATGTATTTGCGTTCTGGATCTATTTTTTTATCATGACGCTTCTGTTGATAACTGTTTTTGTAGCGACTGATATCAAAGGCTCCCGTTCGTGGTTGATTTTTGGTCCAGTAAGTTTACAACCGGCCGAATTTGCTAAATTTGCTACCGCTTTAGCTGTTGCTAAAATTATGAGCGCTTACCGTTTCAACTTGCTTGAATGGCGCAACTTTATACGACTATTAGGAATTATATTTTTACCGATGGCATTAATACTCCTTCAAAAGGAAACCGGTTCCGCTTTGGTTTTCTTAGCCTTATTTCTTGTATTATATAGGGAAGGAATGTCCGGTTTTGTTATTTTTTCCGGATTTTGCGCAGTCTTATTTTTTATTTTGTCAATTCGTTTTGGGAATGTTTTATGGAATAATGGCACGCCACTAGGGGAATACGTTTCCTTGCTCTTCATTATTGTAGTTGTCTTGTTTTTGTTGTACAACGATAAAAAAAGAAAAATTCAACTGAATAAATACCTATTGCTTGCCATTGCCGCAATCGTATTTATTTCGTTGATAGTTTCTTTTTATGTACATACTTATAAACTGACGTGGGTTGCAATATCGCTTATTATTGTTTTGATTGTTTACATCCTTTTCCTCTTTATCAAATACAGAGTGAAACGTTATTTATTGTTGCTTTTATTTCCTTTCTGTTCTTTAACTTTCTTATACTCAGTTAATTATGTCTTCAATAAACTATTGGAGCCGCATCAAAAAGTACGTATTGAAGTGGCTTTAGGGCTCATTGACGATCCAAGCGGAGCAGGTTACAATGTAAATCAATCGAAAATAGCTATTGGCTCGGGGGGAATCTTTGGAAAAGGTTATTTGAATGGTACGCAAACGAAATTAAAATATGTTCCCGAACAAGATACGGATTTTATTTTTTGCACGATTGGAGAAGAAAAAGGATTTATGGGTTCTATTTTTGTTTTATCTTTATTTCTTGCTTTAGTTATCAGGCTTATTTTTCTTGCCGAAAGGCAAAAATCTACTTTTTACCGGACCTACGGATATGGCGTAGCAGCCATCATTTTTTTCCACTTAGCAATTAATATAGGGATGGTTACCGGTATCACTCCGGTTATTGGAATTCCTTTACCTTTCTTTAGTTACGGAGGTTCTTCCCTTTGGTCTTTTACCATCCTTTTGTTTGTTTTCTTGCGTCTGGATGCTTCCCGCAATTCACACCTATAACAAATTTTAACCTATAAATATTTGTTTTACAAATAAAAAAGCTTTTTCTTTGTAAAATAAAAAATACGGAATAACAAATGGAAAGGACTCTGGTTATCCTTAAGCCTGGTACAATACAACGCCGGTTGATTGGCGAAATAATCAATCGTTTTGAAAAAAAAGGTCTGATTCTTGCGGGGATGAAGATGATTTGGTTGTCAGATAAAATCTTGAGTGAACATTATGCACATTTAAGAGAAAAGCCTTTTTTTCAAAGGGTTAAAAATTCTATGAATGTGTGTCCTGTTATTGTTTGTTGTTGGGAAGGTTTAGACGCAGTGAGCGTGGTAAGAACAATTACCGGAGCAACGAACGGACGTTTAGCGCCTCCCGGAACTATCAGGGGCGATTATAGTATGAGTATTCAGGAAAATATTATTCACGCATCCGACTCTTTGGAAACGGCTTCTGTCGAACTCAAACGATTTTTTAATGACGATGAGTTATTTAATTACGAAACAATTTTGAAATTGAGTTTGTACGCAAACAATGAATTGGATTCATAATATTAATGCGAATAAAAAACAAAGTAAAAAATGATGGATAAAGTAAAAAGGACAATCGGGGGGCTACTTTTCACCGTGGGTATATTCTTGGGTTCAGCAGGGAATGCACAAACCCAATTAGAAGAAGAACCGGTTGTAGTGGTAAATTCGGATAAAATTTTGGCAGATAAAGCCAAAATAGATAAAGAAATTCTTCTTGTGGATAGTTTGCTGACTCTGATAGGTTTGAAAGGAGAAGAGGAAATCCCATCCGATGAACTTTACGACGGACAATGGAATAATGACTACGTGAAAACTTACGCTGACATAACGGTCCCTGATACTTATTCTATTGATATATCCGAATTTGTAATACCTGTTGAGGGTAAAGTAACTTCCAAATACGGAAAACGAAGGAGAAGATTTCATTATGGAACCGATATTAAACTCCAAGTCGGTGATACGGTTAGGGCTGCTTTCAGTGGTAAAGTACGGATGACTAAATACGAAAGAAGAGGTTATGGTAATTATATTGTGTTGCGACATTCCAATGGATTGGAAACGGTATATGGTCATTTGTCCCGGTTTTTAGTAAATGAAGAAGAAAATGTAGTCGCCGGTCAAGCCATTGCTTTGGGAGGTAATACCGGGCGTTCTACCGGTTCGCACCTGCATTTTGAATTTCGTTTCTTAGGACGCGCCATCAATCCCGAAGAAATTATCGATTTCGAACAATTGTGCGCTAAAGACGAAGTTTATGTATATGAAAAGGGTAAATCCGAATTACCTATTTCCAAATACACAGCTAAAGGAAAAGATAAAATTAAATATTACCGAATCAAAAAAGGCGATACGTTAAGTACAATAGCTCGAAAATCCGGAGTGTCTGTCAATACAATTTGCAAATTAAATAAGATGAACACAAAAACGACTTTGCGTGTGGGACGCTCTATTCGATTGTCGTAATATCTCATCCAATACAAGTTCCGGATCGGTAAGCCTTATGCCATTACTTTAATCCCTTAATCCGTATATTTCTGAATTTCAGTTCATTTCCATGTCCGAGAAATCCGATATGCCCACTTTTGTTGAGCAGTCCGGGATGGTCCAGGTGATCGATGGTCCCGTTTTTAGCCGCTTCGCGGATGTTTCCGTCAAGAATTACTTTGCCGTTTAGTGTAACGCGAATATGGTCGCCGTCGGCATGGATTTCTTCTTCGTTCCATTCGCCCACGGGTTTCATTGCGCCGTGTTCGGCTGCCATTACGCCGTAAACCGAACCGTGATGCTGGTAGGGTGCAATATCCTTGTAGACGGGATGTTCGCAATCAAGAATCTGAATTTCCATTGCATTGTAGGCATTGTCGCCTTCCATCGGAGCGCGGATGCCGACACCGTTGTTGGCCGAAGGAGTGAGTTGAAATTCAAACCGGAAAACGAAATTATCGTACTCGTTCCTGGTATAGAGGTTGCCGCCGAAACTGCTCGTCGGATGGACGCTAATGCAGCCGTCTTCAAGCTGATAATCAACTAAGTTGCCTGTCCATTCGTGCATGTTTGTACCGTCGAACAGGATTTTGTAACCTTCTTTCTTTTCCTGTGCGGATAATTCAAAAGGCAGGGTTCGTTTAAGTTCCTTTATATAAATATTTCGATAATAAACTTTACTTCCGTGTGCCTGTAATTCAATTTGTTCGACGGGAAAAACCGGTTGCGTGCGATCCCAGTAATTTTCGAGAATCACATTGTCAACCACTAATTTCCCGTTGAGGAAGACCGTTACCCGGTCGCCTTTCATTTGGATATAAAACGAGTTCCATTCGCCTAAGCGGTTGTCTGCCTGCATGACCGGATTGGACGGATTGCTTTGGTTATTGTATAACCCGCCCGAGCCGGCTTGAGCGCCTGCATCGGTGCGGGCGGTATTCCAGATTTGCACTTGAGGCGTTCCACGCAGGTAAATACCGGCGTCCGCTTCGGGTGAAGGATCAAGCCGCCAATCGACATACATCTCAAAATCGCCGTATTGTTTTTCCGTACAGATATTATCGTATCCCGTACCGTCGAATACCAGCAGACCGTTTTCGACTTTCCAGTCTTTGCGCATCTGCTCGTCGGCTTTTACTTGCGTTTTGGCTAATTCCGACGGTTTCATTTTCGCACGGACAAGCGGATTTTCGACCAGGCCCTTCCATCCCGTCAAGTCTTTTCCGTTGAAAATGGAGACAAAATCTTCTTCATCCGGCATCCCGTTCAGGTGCTTGCGAATGGCTTCCCTTTGATAGTCGGCGTCGGGATTGTCCAATATATCCGCTGTTTTTTCGAGTAAAGTTTTTACATTTTTACCCGTAAATGCCTTGTTGTTCAGGGCAATATTCATAACGGCGCTGGCAGCTTCCTGTTGCAGGGACGGATTATCCAGGTAGTTGCCTGCCAGCAACAGGCCCGAATAGGAATTGGTTTGCCCGACTTGTTTCAGGATTTTCTTTTTCTGCGTATCTGTTTGGGCGATTTCCATGGCATTTGTCAGAAAAATCCGCCGGTTTTCGCCTGTCAGCGAGGGAGAGGAAACCAGTTGAATGTAGCGGTCCAAGGCTTTTTCGGAATAGCCGGCATCATTTTTTTTCCCGATTGCCAGCAATTCACCGGCAGATTCAATGCCTTTCCACTCCAATAATGCCCGGAAGGCGGCGTCTTTATCTTTTCCGGCTTGGGTACTGAACTTTTCGACAATGCAGTTCAATGCGCTTATATTGCCCGAAGCTGCCAATATGCTGTAGTATAGCGATTCCTTGCTTTTGTCTGTCCGGTTGATTTGAGCGGCGACTGTTTGAAACCGTTTCTCTTCCGAAAGCGGTTTCAATGCGGCGACAATCGCTTGCTGAAACGGAACGAGCGTCTCCGGAGCGCTCTGTTCCAGGAGCTTGTACAGGTCAGGCAGATTTTGTACGGTCACGACATCTTTCAAGGCTCCGCAAGCAGCAGTCTTCACTTCCGAAGAGTTCGCGTTTAATTGTGCAAAAACCGCTTCGCTTTGCGCGTCGGCCTTTCGTGCGGAAAGCAATTGAAGAATGGCGATTTTTCCCTTGTCGGTAGCTGTTTGAATAAACGGGACAATGCCGGAAGCTATATCGCCTTTTGTGGACAGCAAAACTTCTTTTCCCAGGCGGACGTCCTGTTCATCGGCGCTGTTCAGCAATTCGGCCAATGCAGCGATGGCTTCCGCGCCGCCGATCTGCATCAAAACGGTAGCGGCTGCGGTTTTGATTTCCCGATTGTCACCCGCCAACAAGCGGGCAAGAGCAGGCGTGCAGGAGGCATCGGCAAGGTTTCTGTTTGCCGGATTGTCGAACAGGAAGGCGATTTTATTCAGTATTTCGACTTTTTTTCCCGGTTTGGCTTTTTTCAATGCGGAAAAAAGGTTTTGCAAATCCGGATTGTCCGGAAGCGGTTTCGGGGTATCCTGCGGGACCGCGGCTTTGATGGAGGCCAGGGCCGCAGCGGCAGGGCTGTTTAAGGCTTTATCGTCCAAAAGCAGCGTAAGTTTGCTTACAGCCTCGTTGCCGGCGATAATTCTTAGTAAACTGATTATAAATGTTTTGGAATCAGCGTCGCTTAATTCGTCCAGGGCTTTCAGGTAGGCGTTGACCACCGTCAGGCGGACGGCTTCCTGTTGAATCCCTGTTGTGTAGGTTGTCAATCCGTTCAGAGCGTATTGCGCCTTGACGGTATTTTCAGGGGAAGTGTTCAGCATTTTTGCCAGTTGTAAAATTCCGCTTTCGCCTGTCGAAAGAAGGTCTTCTTGTTGCTGAGCATATTGTTTGCTGTTTTGAGCGGGAATTTGCGCCAGAACGTCGGCAATAATGGTGGCCGTTGTCCGGTTGTCCGGAGACTGGGCGAAAACTGTTCCCCAACCCAGAAGCAGTACAAGTAAAATTGACTGTATTTTTTTCATTATGTATGTTAATTAAAATGTATTAAATAATCCAGGGTGCACGCATGGGTTGATTGAGCAGGCGGTTGGCTGCTTCGTCGGCAATAAATTTCAGATTTACCGGATCAAAATGCAGGGTGCGGTTCAGTTGCAGTGCTGCTACTCCCATATTGACAATCGTGGCGGAGCGGAATCCTTTTTGTTCGTTCAGAGCGAAGGGTTTCCTTGTTTTTATGCTTTCGATGAAGTCGGTTACCTGCGGCTCCG
Source organism: Dysgonamonadaceae bacterium (assembly GCA_031275735.1). Lineage (GTDB taxonomy): Bacteria > Bacteroidota > Bacteroidia > Bacteroidales > Azobacteroidaceae > Azobacteroides. Next base: position 23,692 of record JAISOJ010000049.1, on the reverse strand, counting down.
GCTCCGGATAATCGGCCAATTTCTTTTCCCAGTCCGGAATATCGCAAATGAAATTCTTATAGACATTTCCTTTGGGTCCTGCGATGTAAGGCGTATCGGGCTTTCCATAATCGCCTCCCCAGAGTATAATTTGGCAACCGTCGTCGTAGGTATAGGTGATCGAACGCCAGACGCCGATGGCGTCGGGATGTTGTTGGGGTGCATCGACTTCCACTTTTACGGGACTTGTGTAGTCCTTTCCCAGAATGTATTGTACAGGGTCGATGTAATGTTGTCCCATATCGCCCAGTCCGCCGCCGTCATAATCCCAGTATCCCCGGAAGGTTTGGTGTACGCGGTGTGCGTTGTAGGGTTTGTAGGGCGCCGGGCCTAACCAGAGATCGTAATCCAGTTCGGCGGGAACGGGTTGCGGTTCGAGGTATTCCTTGCCTACCCAGTAAAATTTCCAGTCGAAACCGGTATGCTTACTGATGGTTACTTTCAACGGCCATCCGAGTAGGCCGCTCTGTACCAATTTTTTCAATGGTTTTACGGGAGTTCCGAGTCCATAGAAATCATCCGTAAAGCGGAACCACGTATTGAGGCGGTACATCCGTCCGTATTGCCTGATGGCTTCCACGACCCGCTTGCCTTCTCCGATGGTACGTGTCATGGGTTTTTCGCACCAAACGTCTTTGCCGGCTTTGGCGGCTTCGACCGACATGATGCCGTGCCAGTGGGGCGGAGTGGCGATGTGTACGATATCGACGTTCTTGTCTGCTATCAAATCGTGGAAGTCGTGATAGGCGGCAATTGTTCCGTCAACTAATTTTTTACCGAGTTCGAGGTGGTTTTTGTCCACATCGCAGACGGCAACCAGGCGGGTGCCGCCGTAATTCACGTGTCCGCGTCCCATGCTGCCGGTACCGATAATTCCCTTGGTTAGCTGGTCGCTTGGAGCAATGAATCCTTTTCCAAGCACGTGACGCGGGATGATCGTAAATGCGGCGATACAACCCGCCGTCTTTAAAAATTCTCGTCGTTGCATTGTTTTTAAGTATATTTGAAATTAAAACAAAAATAAACAAAATTTTCCCTACCGAAAACCTTTTCCGAAAAAAACCGACGCGCCCATGCCCTATTTATCTGATTGCATCCTTCACACATCTGAATCCTACTGCGGCATTACGCTCGAACCCCTGCGACACGCGCAACAGGTACTGTCGGTAATTCAATTCACGAGGTCCGCCCTGTACATACCAGCAACTCGACGAAGGCAAGAAGTAGCTTCCGCCTTTCATCATAATGTAGCGGTAAGTAGCGTTATCATACAGGTCGTTGGTAAGTTGCCATACGCATCCTACAAGGTCGTGCAAACCATAGGGATTCACTCCTTCAGGATAACTGCCCACAGCATATAAACTGCCGTCGCCGGTGTTGCATCGTCCTTTCTCGACGCCTTCAAGTTTCCATACCGATAAAGTATTGGTAATGGGTTCTTCTATTCGTTTTACAGGCGTTTTTTGTTTCCACGGCCATTCGTTTCCGGCGGACGTTTGCGCGGCATACTGCCATTCGATTTCGGTCGGCAAGCGTTTACCCGCCCATTTGGCGTAAGCTTGTGCATCCTCGTAAGCTACATAGGTTACCGGGAAATTTTCCTGTCCCACGACGGGTATCCGTCCGTTTTCCCAATGTTTCAGAAAGTTGGCCGTATCAATAGGTTGGTAACCGGTGGCGTCCATAAATACTTTAAATTCGGCATTGGTTACAGGGTATTTATCCATGAAATAACGCGGCATTTGTACTTCTTCGCCGGGATGCGTAAGTGGAGCAGGATAAGGAATGAACGAATCACCGAATCGGTAGTTGCCACAGGCAAATATGCCGGCGGGTATCTCCACCATACCCTTGGGAACCTTCGCCGTAGCGGGAGTCTGTTCCTTACGGCTCGCCATGCGAGCCGTTCCCGGCTTGATATAAACGATACGTTCGTCCAACAGTTCGTCGTCTTTAAATGCCTGAATAATAAATTTACCTTCAAAATGGGGGAAAGTTTCCAGTAAACGAATGGTTTGTCTATCGACACCATACTCTTTGTACTCTTTATCGTAAGAAGGCATTCCCGCCCAAATCCTGATTTTGTCACCGTCTAAGGATGAAAACGAAAGTTCATCGCCATTCAATTGCGTTTTCAAAATACCGGGTAATGCGGCAATAGCACAAACAGCGCCTTCGTTATTAGTTCCCAAGTCGCTCCTGTCAAAAGCCGCCGTTTTTACCGGAATATAATACTTGCCATTGCGTTCTGCCGGAAACAATTCAATATGGTTAAAAATATCGATAAAATGCCTGTCTGTCTTCTCCATTTCAAATAATGGAGCATTGAAACCTTCAGGCTTGAGGCTGAACACGGTATAAATGGTTTTTCCGGCATAATCCCAGCGATTGACGAAAATACTGTCGTTCAGCGTAGGCAACAGCGGGGTATAGCGACCGTTGACAAAGTTGGATGTGTTTTCACGCAGTATCCGCACTGTTTGCCCGAGAAAAAGATATTGTTCGTCCTCCCATTCGGGATTTCCGGGACTGAAAATATTTAATTCCGTACCGTAACCGTTGAAAAAAGATACGGCAAATTCGCGGCGTACCCGTTCATGGGTGAGTTCCGTTACACGAAAAATAGCAAAGTCGGGTTTGATGAACTTAACCAGATTGAGCATTGGCGGATAATACAGCGCATTGTGTACCCGTCCCGAAGGGATGCCTTGCATATCGCGCGGCACTGCCATTCCTTCGCTGTACATGATTACACCGGGGCGGACACGGTCAGCCGCTTCTTGCAACTCCCTACTCGATTCGCCCTTGGTGTCGAGTACCACGCCATCTACGCCTACTTCGCGGATAATGGTTGACATTTCCTCAAGGTGACGGCTTTTCCCGCCACGGGCGCTTTCATCCCAAGGATTGTAGCAAATAAAGAAACGTGTCCCTTCGGCGCGACACATATCCGACATCCGGCGCAAACCTCCGAATCCGCCGGGCAGATCGCGGAACATATCCCACTGACTGCGCTCGTCCATGCCCAGCGCAGGCCAGGTAGGCCAGATACCGAGCACGTCGGTTCCGCCATACAACCGTTTGCCTTTTTCGAGAAACTCTTTCAAATGTGACTCTCCATCGGTATAATCGTAAAAACGCCTGTCCCACGTCATCATCAAGTGAGTAACATAAGTATGGCGGAACCATTGCAAGTCTTTGCGGGCAAGCAGGGAATTATCGAATGTACCAGGTTCTACATCGTAGAGCATTCGTTCCTGGAACATCAGCCGGAGGCCTTCTTGCCAGCCACCCCGGTAATTGTCTGTCCAGAACGTGTAAGTTACTTCGCCGTCTGGATACAGTTCCGTTTCAAAACGATGAAGTCTGCCGTTTTTAATGCTGTTGCGGTTGCGGCGGACGAGAGCGCAGACATTTAAATCTTCACCTGTTTCTATGGCTGAAAATCCCAATTCCCATGCATTGTCGGGCACTATGACATTAACAGGTTCATAGCCGGGTCGGAATAAATGGGTTCGCGACAATCCGTGTTTTCCTTTTCCGGTGATATACACCTGTTTATTCGATTCGCCGAAAGGTACAACATTATGTAACCAGAGCGTATCGCCCGATGTATTTTTGAAAGTTACCAGCGCTTTTCGTCCGAAATGATAGAGATGTTCGACATATGAAACTGACAACCGGCCTGCTGTGGACGTATTTCCAGTTGCGACAGCCTGTTGCGATATCGTAAAACTTTTGTCGCCTACTTTGAACGACAAAAGCGGATTTTGAGCCATCATCAGCATCCAAAAGGAGTTGATGAAAAACAGCATCCCTGTTGTGATAATTTTATTCATTGCATGTTGTAATATCGGCGCGTACGAGCGCCACAGGTTCTTTTATTCCATTCATATCTATGTTTTCATTGGGATTTTTGCCTTTCAGCATGTAAAAGAACGTTACCGGGGCCAAGTTGACGGTAGCTTTTACCCAGTGCCACATTTCCATGTCCATAATCAGCGAAGTGTTGAATGGAATGGCATCCAGTGTACGGAAGCGTGCGTTGACGGTATATCCCGAATGGAAATTACCGCTACCGTCGGGTTGCGCAATAAAGGGATGATTGGCGAATTTTTCGGGACGACACCAGGCATAACCGTAGTAATCTTCGGTTCCTGTGCCGATGTGCGACGGGAATTTTTCGCCGTCCACATATATTTTTTCGTCGCCTTCGCCCCACCATGCATCCACGGTATTGAATATTGTGACGGCATCACCTACGTACATTCCTTTTCCGTTAAGGGTCGCATAGTTGATGTCGAACGGGCCGCCCTCGCCTTCGTTGTTTTTTCTTTCGCCGGTTTGCAGGCGGGTGAATTGACGCCATGCCGCGCCAAAATACATGCTGCGCTTATCCCATTTCCAGGAGGCGGTCACGATCTCGGCTTCGGCTTCTACTTCTTGTACGCCGGCATTGTGGAGTTCAATCCTGCAATTGCGTGCAAAGGGCATCACCCACCAAGCGGTCATGCTTCCGTCGTTATCCACGCGAGTATACCATGTATTCGAGAAACGCACCTGATAACCCGTTCCAAAGAAATCGCCTACGGGACTGCATACGTTGGGAGCCGTCGTTTCTTGTTCGTCGAACCAAATGGAAAGAACCGTGCTTCGCAAGGCCTGTTCCAAGTTACCGGCTTTGATTTTTATCCGTACACGGCGGATGGCTTTTTCTCCGGTTATGGTTTCGGCAATGGTTTTTCCAGGCGCTATTTTCCCTGAAAGCAATTGGGTTCCGGTATTCAATCCGGTCAGCCCACGGTCGCGGTTTTGCAATTTGGCTTGTACTTCATCCAACGTTTTTGCTGCATATTTCATCTCATCCATCGTAAAGGTAGTTATCTTCGTTCCGGCAGCATATGTGCGGTAGTTGATGTTGTAGTACACCGATTCGCCACCGGTTTTGGCGCCCGGATCTTGGATGTTGTCGCTTTCGTAGGTCACCTTACAATGTCGGGCGTACGGCAACGGCAGATACATGTTATGCCCGCGCATTTCGTATTTGGTGGAGTCCGATACGGAGGAACACAAGGGTCCGCCTGCTAACTTGCCGCCGCTCAGGATATCCATTGCTCCGCCTTCGATAGCGGGGATAGTGTCGTTGTCGAAATAGATACGCAGAGTACCCTTGCCGCAGTTTTCACCCGCAAAAGTCATCCAGAAACGGACAATGGCGCCGGGTTTATTGGTATCCATCATTACATATTCTTTCCGTCCGCTGTTTTCTTCTATACGAATAAACATCGACCTGTCCCAGTTAGCAAACCAGGAAGGTTGCCCGGACGTTACGGTTGCGCGGTCATAACTGCTGAATTGCAGGCAAATATATTCCGGCGAAGGATAACTTGCCATAGCTTCGCGATCGATCATTTCGAGTAAAAGACTTTCAAAACCAACCGTTTTGGATGTGCATCCAAAAAGTATAAAGATGAATGTTGCGATAGCATAAAATTTTGTTTTCACGATATTGTTATTATCCAACATTATTCACCGGATAGTATCCGGCAGATTCGGATTGACCGGCAGGTAGAATTGCATAATCCCACAGTCCGTTCAGATTTTGCCAATCCCGCCGTTTCATCAATGGACGTGGATATTCGGGCAACACTTCATCCGGGTTTATCTTGCCTGCCCATTCGATTTTGATTTTGTCTCCAAGCGGTTTCCATTGTCCGAACAAATTCAATCCCCCTAATATAATCCCTAAAAATAATACTGTCCGTTTCATCTTGAAAATTCTAAGCATTTATTAATGTGTTACTTTCTCGTTACCGGAAATTCGGTAATTCTCAGAGTTGTACATCCATACGGTATGAGCGTGATTTCTTCTTCCGAACCGGTATCGATCTGGTACTGTATGCTATAAGGCAAAGGACCGGCCGATCCGTTGTATTCCTGCCATTGGCGCATACGTTTTCCTTTGGTTTTGATTTCTACCGGCGCATTTTCGAGATTCCACGGATATTTTCCCTTGGTATCGCGTTTCACTACGGTAAATTCCGTTTCGATATTTTCGGGTTTTATTGCGTTTTCAGGAAGGCAGTAGTTCCACGGTGTGGTAGGATGTACCTCGTAGTACCATTCGCCATAGTGGTCGCCGAATTTGTGGTCGTCTTGTATCTTTTCCCATTTTTCTCCGATGCGCAATGCATACACGAGCGGTCCCCTTTCCACAGTTGCCGAATGTTCGTACCAGCGGCTGATGCTTACCTGCATGGGGAGTTGCAGGGTTACGATGTCGCCGGATTTCCATTCGCGAATTATTTTCACAATGGTGTTGCCGGCGGAAGTATTCCATTCAACGCCATTGATTTGGATACTTGCAGCTTCGCACCATTCGGGAATACGCAGATGCAAAGGGAATAGCGCCGTTTTTTGTTTTTTGCCGGGTATCGTCAGTTTGAATGTAATCGTTTCGTCAAACGGATAATTGGTTTCCTCCTTCCACTGTACTTCGATTCCATCGGCTACTTTCAGTTTTACTTCGCTTGGCGCATAAACCAAGGCCGCCACTCCGTTGTCTTCAGTAGCGTACCACAAGTTTTGCGTAAATTTCGGCCAGCCCTGGTGAAGGTTGGAAGTACAACAGGGATAACCCGTCAGCAGTCCGAACAATTGTCCGGTGCCATTGTAGGCGGTTACAAAGTTGCGGTCGGTACGCGAAATCCGTATCTGGTTGAGTTGCTGATAGTATTGCCGGCTATCGCAATTATCGGTTACCTGAGCGGGAAGAGCGTTGTAGGCTACCCGTTCGAGATAATCCGCCCATTGTACATCGCCCGTAATTTCAAACATACGTTCCAGCGAAAACATCATCTCAACGGCAGTACAAAGTTCGGAGCCTTGCGTGGGATTGCCGGTGTGCAGCAACTCGTCGCCGCCAAAGAGGCCTGTCGGCCAGCCAACCGACCGGCGCATGTCCTCGACCGCTTTTTTTACCGCATCAATCTGTTTTTGCTCCCTGTTTCTCTGGTAATAGATTACCGGTTCCTTGAAGCCCTGCGCCAAATTTACGCAATGCATACTGAATAACCGGGGTATAGTTTGACCTTCATGGAAAATATCCGTCCAGTTATGGGTTTGCCGGTGGATGAGATCGCCCAGTTCAAGCAGGAATTTATCTCCGGTAATGTTGTAGAGCCAATATACCACCATCAGGTTGTCTCCGCCACGTTGCTTGCCCCAGAATGTCCAATGGTCGAGCGGGGTTTTGGGCAGCTCTTCCAACTGGTATTTGAAATAGTTGGTTAACATTGTGATGGTCCGCCGGTCGCCGGTTGCATTGTAATATTGCTGCATGATTTTCAGCATCACCATTTTTGGCCACCAGTCGTGCGAGTTATCGCGCTGTAATCCTGCTTCAGGTTCGCGATCGATATCAGGCCCAAAATAGCCGTTGGATTTTTGACTTTCGATAACTTTTTCAATCCATGGTTGCACTTTATCTTTCAATTCTTTGTCGTTCAGTATATAAGCCAGCGGCAAAAGGCCATCGATCCAATAGGGGCCGCGTTCCCAGACATCGCCGTCGCCTCCCAGCCAGCCGTTGCGTAGGCCCATCACTTGGGGATACAACTCGTCGAGATGTCCGGTCATGCCGTCCTTCATTCGCAACAGTTGGTCTTCAAGCCAACCGGCAGGCTTGATTGCACCCAGAGGCAACTCCATATAGGGTTTCACTATCAACGGCGCACGGTTATTGCCGTAGTTCATGTTTCCCGACCGGAAATCACCGGCATACGTTATCATACATACTGTCATGGATAATAAAATCAATTTAAATTTATTCATACAATTCAACTTTAAATTCGTGACTCTTAGTTTTCATGGAGGATTGTGCTTCCGGCTAATGCCTCCGTTTGAGGTATCCACACAATCATCGTGCTGTCTGCGCGGTTATTCCAGGCATAATAGGGCAATAAAGTCATCGTTACATCTTCCGTAGCAGCTCCGGCGCTTATTGCCTTGACAGGAATGGATACAAAATCAATGCCTTTCATCCACCCATTCCTTGCCGTTTCTATCGTGCCATTTTCCGGCAAGGTTTCAATATATGCCTGTCGTACAGGAAATTTGTTATCTGCGGCTTCGGCGCAGTACACCAGTGGACCGCGAGTGAGGCATACGCGATAGCGGTCGTCTTCCACTTCGTCGATAGCGCGGGTGTAACGCAACGGCATGGGGAGATGGAGTGTTACTCTGTCGCCTGCTTTCCATTTCTTGCGGATGGAAATGAAGCCGTTTTTAACGGTGACATGCAATTTCCTGTCATTGAGAAATACTTCCATGTTTTCATGATTTTTGTCGATATAACGGTACAGTTTTCCCGGTACAAATTGCGAACCTATCCATGTCGGAACACGCATTCGGAGCGTAAATTCCCTGTTTGCCGCCAAAGAATCGATGGTAATACTTATATTTTCATCAAAAGGATAAGCAGTTTGCTGTACAATCTTCACCTTTCCGTTTTTCAGCGGGATACAGACTTCGCTACCGGCGTAAAACGAGCAGTAAATCTCATCACTCGTATAAGCGTACATCATGCCGGATACTTGAGGGATAAACCGCGCAAGATTCGAAGGACAGCAGGCGGTGCCGAACCAGGGCGAGCGGCCTCGGCGGCCATGATTGAAAGGCGTTTGACCATCAGCTTCAAGCGGATTGACGTAAAAGAATTTATTGCCTTCCAGGTTGACTCCTGCCAACACATTGTTAAATAAGGCTATCTCGGCTACGTCGGCATATTTTCCGTTTTTCTCCATCAGGTACATCCGTTGATTGAAAAGCACGTTGCCCACAGCGGCGCAGGTTTCAAGATAGGCATCCTTGTTGGGCAGCAGGTATTCCGGGCCAAAGCTTTCAATACCGTGTATAGCGCCTAATCCGCCGGTGATGTGCATGCGTGTGTCTACAATGTTATGCCATATACTGTACAGCGCTGGGCGTAAAGTCGTATCGCCGGTGAGGGCGCTTACGTCGGCCATACCTGAATAAAGGTAGGCTGCACGCACCGAGTGTCCCACAGCTTTCGTTTGCTCACGCACCGGCAAGTGTTGCTGTGCATATTCGGGAGCCATCACGCCCTGTCCTTCGGGTCGGTAAGTGATTCCTCGTATGTCGATGAACCGTTTAGCCATGCCTAAGTAAAGTGTATCGCCCGTGATTCGGTAAAGCTTTACCAGCGCCAGTTCGATTTCCTCGTGTCCAGGCGCCTGATTCACCGGTTTGCCGTTGTTGTAATCGGGGTCGCCTTCGAAAAAGACACGGTTGATGTGACGAGCGTTCTTTTCGGCAACTTTCAGCCATTTGTCCTTACCCGTAGCCTGGCAGTAAGCTACGGCTCCTTCGTACATGTGTCCCATGTTGTACAGTTCGTGACTGTGCAGCACCCACGAGTAGGGTTTGTCGCCCATTCCCGCGCCGCCCCAATGTTCTGCATTTTTCGATACGCCCGTTATGTGCGACTCGTAAAGGTATCCGTCGGTTTGCAAGGCATCGGCAATGATGTCGATTATCCGGTCCATCTGCCGTTCGAGAGCGGTATCGCGTTCGAGCGCAAGCAAGTAAGCTGCTCCTTCCATTATCTTGTAAAGATCCGAAGCAATGTAACGATGCGGAAAAGGAAGTTCATCGGGTATGCCTTTCAGGAAATTGGCCGTTTTACGAAGATTATCTACTGCCGGTTGCGCCTTATCCAGTGCAAAAGGGACAAGGGTTTGCTTTTGCGTTTTCAAGCGCGGCAACCAGAAAGAATCCGTGAGTTTTACTTCGTGAAAAGGAACGGGCGTCAATGTTTCATTACTGATTTTCGGATCGGTATCGGTACAGGAATAAACCGTAACAAACAATAAGATGTAAAAAAAGTATTTCATACGAAAATGAGTAGATAAGTAAACGAATAGACAAGTAAACAAGCGCTCATTTACATGCGCTCGGATGTTTGTTAAACGTGAATGTTTCATAATTCTTTCCATTATAATATTTGATTATCTAAATTCCGGATTTTAATTTTTTGATTCCTCCTTCAGCGCCCCGTTATAATCAACCACGTAGTGCCACCAGTTGTTCAGTTTACCGTCTTTAGGATTAATGCCCTCGAAATGAGGCAAGTGGCTAAACCACCATTTCATATAGCCCAAATGGTTGCAACCCCATTCCGAACAATCCATTTCACGCGGATTTTCCTCTTTTACATCGGGATAGTTTTTCCAATTATCGGCGAATGACATTACTTTGGTTTTGTTCGTCCAATCGTAATCCTTTTCCCCATTGGGAGGGAAATGCACATTGCCTACATGCGACATGCCCGATAGAAATTTATCATATTTCAAAGCGTATGCTGCGAACACCTCCCAAGCGGTTAGACTGTCTTTATCGGTTTTATTATCGTAATCCCACCAACCATACACTTTCATCATGGTTGATTCAACCCTGTGTCCATAGCTTTCGAGTGCACAAGCCAGGTCGCGTTCGTAGTTCAACCCCATCACACACAGGTGTTCCTTACAATTGACTCCTTGTGTAGGATCGGAATTGATCCAGAAAGCGTTATCGCCCGACATGTTCGATTCCCACATGCCGGCCATTGGCGGCGCCCATACCCATACTTCGTGTATTTCGTCGGCCTCCCGCTTTTTATCAAAACCGTAATGTTCGATAAAGGCTTTATAATCGAATTCCGTCCCTTCTTCTTTCAGGGTCGCCCAGTCGGGTTCCTGCAAAAGTTCTATCATACGAGTTTCATTCAGCATTTCTCCCGATTTACGTAAACAGGTAAAATAATTCCTGGAATCGATGATTTCCGTTACCTGATAGTCGACTACCCCATGACTGATTTCTTCCAATGCGGCTTCATATTCTTTGGCCAGTTGCCAGGGATCATTCCACTTAAATGTGTATCCGGGCGTAACGAACGTTTCATGGATACGTTTGCCGTTGACAATAGGGTCTTGAATCACCGCTGCTACCTTGACGATTTTGACAGGGGCGTTTGGGGGTTGATTGCTGCATGAAACGATGAACAGAGCCATGTAAAATAAATATAATATTTTCATTTTTAACATTTTAATGTATTTTTATTTTAGTCTATATCCAAGAAAAACGAGAGATAAATGATACCTTTTATCTCCCGAGTTTTTCAGTTAAAAAATTCCATCCAATGACGTATAAGGCACTTTGATAGTCATTTTCCAGGTACCGGCTTCTTCAAACCTCACTCTTGAACGTAACCGCACGAACCATGCTGTAGCATCTGCCCAGTTATTTTCAGGCCAGTCGGCAAGACCTACGAGACTTGGAGCCTTACCGGCAAAAACATCGTCACGCAGTTTATTAATGTCCAAAAAATTGAAATTGTTAAACGTAGGTCCCCGCAGGTAATTGTAAAAATAATCATACGAATTGTTATATGCAGGCCAAGGGGTAAGAGGAAATTCCACTTCCATTCCTTCTGAAGTATTTTTCCTGTTGATAGACACATCAATATAGCTGTAAGTACCGGCATAAGTAATGTATTCTTCAGGGGCGAATAATTTTCCTTTGGAATCTTCCATCCGTACGATGAATTTAATACCTACAGCCGGTTCGTCGGAAATTTTTTGTATCCGCACAAATTCTTTACCGTTATCGTCATAAATATTCTGACGGCGTTGTTCAAAATTAGGACTTAACGGGTCGCCATTGATTTGGTCATACAATGCAAAATTATTAGATCCGTTTCGAACTACACTTATACCATTGGTTATCTCTAATATTCTGTAAGGATATTTCTCAGTTGACAGTTTCAAAATGGCATAGTCGGGAAAAACCTTCGAACCGCTCGAATTTGTTACTCGTACATCCATATGAAATACGTCGCCCGGATTTTTCAGATTAGTCGTTGTTTCCATGTACAATAGTTGCCCGTTGACAGGATTAATCATCAACGGGGGCAGGTTCAAGTCGGACAACTTGGCCATTATTGCCTCTTCCGTTTTGTCTGTTTCAAAATTATACGGCGCCTTCCATGTTCTGTAAGGAAGTTCTTCGAAAAACTGTTCCGAACGGTTTCCGTTTTTGTCCCTAATATTTTCAATAGTGAATGTACAGGGCAACGATGAGTTGTCCAACCACGCAAAATCGGTTTGCGCCTTGCCGCCCAGCGATATATATATGGTATCGGCTTCTTTCAGATAGATGGCTTCGCTCAGGAAACCAACGCCTTCGGGTTGGTCAAAACAAGATGCCAACAGCAATGGGAGTAATAAAAATGAATAAATATACTTTTTCATAATAATTTTTTTTAGTTGTTCCTATAACGTATCATCATTCCTTGTTCCGAAAAAGAATAATGAATGGTAGTAATAATGGTCGGAATAATTATAATCGCCTTCGTAAAGAATATGTACCACTCCTGTTTTAGTCAGTACATCCGACAAGTACATGCGGTAAACATGATCACATTCGGGATTGTCTCCGTAACGATCACCAAATGCCGAACGTTCTTCTCCCGTCCATTCCCAATTATCACCTCTTTTATAATGGATATGTACAATTTTGGGGATTGTTTGAAAAAATCTCGAATATTGATATCCCCACCAGGGGCTTCCCCCACCATCCCAAGCAGTACCCGGATCGGTATTGGTTTCGTCGTAGCTGATAAACACATCCATTCCGTTTAGCGTTTTTAATAACTTGCCTTCTGCCTGTATGGTTTCGCTCCAATAATTTCCCTGTATTACATACATTCCCATATTTTGTTTCAATTCTTCGTCGGATATGTCGGATATGGACAATTCCGGAGCATTCGGATCGTTGCGCAGTTCGATATTGTGCTTGCGGCGCAGGTAACGGTTTATCGACCATTGACTGGGCGAAATAATTGTAACATTTCCGTTTATCACGTCTTTCATGCCTGCCCGCTCGAAAAGGGCAACTACCTGTTTGGTTTCTTCCATCGATTGCAGAAATTCGGCGGTAGTCATATCCACCTTGTTGGTAGGATTCGTTTCGCCGCCAATGATGTAATCATCGCCGCACGACGTCAGAAAGGCGGCGGCAAGTACCAATGCGAAACCCCTATATAAATATTTTTTCATATTCTTTATTATTTTTATATTTACGTTGAAATAATTAATGTTCAATCATTTTACCATTGAGTTTTGCCATTCCAATACGGCGTTTGCTTTATTTGTTTGTTTTGTGTAAGAACATCCGACGCTACAGGCCAGTAATATCCTTGCTGTTGATACCTTGCAGGGTCCATCGTACCGGAATTCGGGAAATAATTATTTCGTACCATATCGAAAAATAGTTGTCCTTCACCTATCAATTCGCATATACGCTGTTGTAATATTTCCCGCAATAAATCACCTCCGGAATACGGGTCTAAACCTGCGCGGGCACGAATATCATTTACAAGGGGCAATGCCTTGCCGGATTGTCCGGACTTTTCGTAAGCTTCCGCCAACAACAAATATAGATCGGTATAACGGAAAATAGGGATATCGGCTTCGGCAAAATAGGCTATGTATTCGTCCCAACTGCGCGAAGGATCAGGATTTACCATGGAATACTTTTTCATCCATGTAACCAGTGTCCTGTCGGTTGCCGTTTGGCTTACATCACTAAACGGGTCGTTGTAATGGGAATCCCATGATTCAAAAAACAAACGGCATCTGATATCGCCGGTTCCGGTATCAAAATCATACTCCGGATACATTACATTCTTTAAATTCCGTGGAACCCAGTTTATATACGACGCCCTGTCTTTAGCCCTGTCTCCATCCATCGGCTCCAACTTAATTGTAACATACTGTATTCCGCCGTAATCCGCACGATACGATTCGTTTTGAGCAGACGAAACATTGAGGCAAAATACGGATTCGGAAGATACATTTTCGTAAAGGGTTTTCAAAGGTTCTCCGGAAGAATAACTAACCAGCGCGTATCCGCCATTGGTTTTCAGCGATTCCAATGCATTGATTGCTGCGGTCAAATATTGGGCAGGATCAGGTAGATTGTCGCGAACAGCGAGAAAGTGCATCCACATGTTGGCATGTCCGGCGAGAGCCTCGGCCGAACCCTTGTTGGCGCGTATTCCCCACTCGCTCGAACTCTTTACGCCATATTTTAATTTACTGACCGCCAATGCAACATCAGCCAGTACATTTTTGGCAATATCGGTATCCTTGGTGCGCGGAATAGTTACAGGTGACATATCTTCGTTGATAACCTGATCCGAAGATTCGATTATTTCGTCCATATAAGGTGCATTGCCCCATATGCGCAATATGTCGAAATATACCAATGCACGCATGAAATAGGCTTCACCAATGAACTGATCTTTCATTCCGCTTGCGAATACATTATCAGGCATCGCTTCGATTTTGTGTATAACCATATTAGCTTGCGATACCACCTTATAGAAACTCGACCAGTTGGAGAAACCTTCCAATGACCCCCAGGATTTATTGTCGCCGGTAGGAGTTGAAAAGTCGCCGGTCTGGTATAATCGACTCGACGAACCGCCGTTCCATCCTCCTCTTAAAAATCCGGTTGTAAAATCGCCTCTGTCGTACCAGTTTTCGTGGTTTACCTTTAATCCGCGATATAAGCCATATATGCCCAGAAGACCGATTTCGGCATCGCTTTGGGTTTTCCAAAATACCTCGTTATATACCACATTCACTTGCTCGGGTTCCATAAAATCACTGCAACTGAACAATGTGGGGATTATAAACAATATAATTAATGTTTTTTTCATATCAATAATGTTTTAAAGTTAGAATTGAAGCTGAAGACCCAAAATAAAACTTCGGGACATGGGATAACTTTCACCGTTATAATATCCCGTTTTTGAAATCCGGCGAGGGTCGAAAACACCGGATTTTTTCCACATCCAAACATCCTGTCCTGTAGCATAAATGTTAAGCCCTTTTAATTGTAAATGAGACAACAATTTTGTGGGAATAGTATATGAAAGAGTTATGTTTTCGATATTCCAATAATCACCCTTTTCCAAAAACATCGAAGATTTGCGAAAATTTTGCGAGCCTCCTCCATCGGAATAAGCTACGTAAATCATGGGATAATATGCATCGTCGCCCGGTTTTTGCCAGAATTTGCTTTCGTCAAATTTATACAAGGCTCTCGCATAGAAGTCGGCACAGTCGTCGAATTTGGATAATTGCTCCTGCAAAGTAGTGTTAAAAATATAATGTCCGAAAGCAAAAGATGATTGTAGACGTAGCGAAAGACCTTTGTATCTAATAGTAGTATGCAAACCTCCCGAAATTTTAGGTTCGGGCGATTTATTGTCTATAATCGTTTTATCTTCATCACCTCCGGATATTCTATAATCTCCGTCAACATCGGTAAACAAAGGCATTCCGGGGAAATATTCCCCTTGACGATTCAATGCCAAGCCCATGTCTCCATAGATAGACAATGGCCTTCCTGTCATCGGATTTACAGGTAAGTCATTAACGTCCTGGAGGACTCCCTGGTATTCCCACATATAATATTGAAAAGCCGGACGTCCCACTACGAATGCATAGTCGCCGACTATATAATCGCGCCCTCCGTTACCAAGTTTTGCTATTATTGCATTGCTTTTTGAAAGGTTAAGCGTCCATTCCCATTGAAAATTACTTGTTCGAGGGAAAAGATAGGCGGTTGCCCCTATTTCAAACCCGTTTATAATCATATCCACCAAGTTCGACCTTATGCTGTTGTAACCAATGTAAGGCGCTAAAAATGAATCGTATATCATGCCCGAATTATATTTTGAATAAAAATCGGCATTGATAAACAATCGGTTGTTGAACATTTCCAAATCAATACCATAATTCATTTCCTTACTCTTTGCCCATGACAAGCTTTTGTTCGGAACCTGATTGAATTGAGATATAACGAGATTTTTACCTCCATACGTCTTGATATCCATTTTATTTCCGTAGATATTGTTTATATCCGCGCCTATATTATTAATGGGAACAAGTGAATTATACTGTAAAGTAGGGTCATGGGGTATCTCGCCCGATGTTCCGAATGAAGCGCGGATTTTACCGAAATTTAACCATCCGGATGTTTTTTGCATCCACGATTCCTTGGAAAAAGCCCAATACCCCATAAGCGAAGGAAAAGTAGCCCATTTGTTGTTCGCTCCAAATTCCGATGAACCATCGCGTCGCAGGGTTGCAGAAATATAGTAACGGTTATCTTTATATCCGTAGGCAAGCTGGCCAAAGTATGACAACATATTGCTTTTTAGTATATTGGATGTTCCGTTTATGTCTTCCTTTTTATATCCTCCTATTACTTTCAGGTAGTCCGACGAACCATTTTCCGCCCACATGTCGGCATATTGCCTGGCATCAGTATTCAATTCAACCGCCGCCAATGCGAATAACTGATGATCTTCTTTAAAAGTATGGTTATACTTCAAGAGCGAGTGTCCTGTGATAGTAGTTCCTAAACCGGATGCCGATCTCGCATAACTTTCATTGTTGGATCTTGCTGTAGAAGGAATGAAATAATCGTTGGAACCAAACCTTATACTTGCCCCCACAAGATTTTCCCATATAAAATCCTTTGAAAGATTTGCCGTAAGGGTTTCCGAAAACGATATATCGTGGCTTGTATTTTTATTATAGGCATCTCCCAATTCTCCCGAAATCATCGACAATTCTTCGGGGGTACGATAAAACAAGGACGAAAGCATATCCGAAGGGCTTGTAGGAACGCCTCTCATGTAGCTATTCAGTCCTCCTTCACGATTAATAAAGCCATAACGCATTATGAACTCGTTTTTAACTCCACGAGCAAGACTATTCAACAAACTTGCGTTAAGAGTAAGTCGCGAAAGTCCATAACCCATAAGTACTCCGGTTTCATCACGTAAACCCAAGCCCACACGGTAATTATTGCTTTCGGTTCCACCATCCATACTTAAACTGTAATCCTGTGAAAACCCCGACTGGTAGAACATATCCTGATAATCGTATGCGTTGTTGAAATAAGGGTTATATTTATCCGTTAATACCGAAGGCAGTAAATAACCCATTACTTCCATTCCATTACGTACGTCTATCCATGCTTGTTCGCCAAAAAGATTTTCCATGGTTTTTTGTATATAGCCCAACTTGGCTTGCCTCTCGGCTTCGCCAATATATACATCCAAACGAGGAGGCGTGGCAACAACACCAAGTGTGGCCCTGCCTGTTACACGAGCTTTTCCACTTGTTCCCCTTTTCGTTTTCAAAATAACAACACCGTTTGCTCCGCGAGAGCCATAAATAGCTGTGGCAGCGGCATCTTTAAGGATACTGATGGATGCTATTTCATCGGGGTTAAGAGATGACAGGAAGTCGTTTTGTGAAACGTCGAAACCGGCCAAATCCTGTAACGACATAGGTATTCCGTCAACTATGTATAAAGGATTGCTCAATCCGTTAACTCCATCATCGCTTGAAAGAGAAGTGTTGCCGCGTATAACCATACCGCTGCCACCCATACCCGGTATTCCACCCCGGATTACCGTCTGCAAGCCTGGCGCTTGCCCGGATAATAAAGAGGTAAGTGACGTTGCCGAAATGTTTTCCAACGCTTTCATATTCACTTTCGATACCGCAGTAGAAACATCCCTGACGTTCTGATTGTAATACCCTACGATCACCACTTCATCAATCGAAATTTCTTTTTCTTTCAGGGTAACATTGATTTGTCGTTGATTGGCTATGGGACGTTCCACTTCAACATAGCCTATGAACGAAAATACCAATACGGCATTATTATCCGGTGCATTAATGCTGTACTTTCCATCTACACCGGTTACCGTTCCGACAGAAGCACCCTTAACCACGATATTCACGCCGGGTACAGGCTCTCCTGTTTCATCAATTACTGTACCGGAAACAGTAATTTGCTGTTGTGCTACCGACGCCGGCCCGTTTGTACCGGCAAAGGCTCGCGACATGCTCACGGAAACCGTCATCATAAACAGAAGACCCACTACATAAAGCAGTTTTTTGCGGTTTCCATGCATAAAGTTTTTTAAAAGAGGCTTTTTTTTCATCATAGCGATTTAAAATTAAAATTTTCGGTACAAAAGTGCGGATTGTTTATTGAATTTATTAATGAAATCGTATCAAAAAATAAAAATATCGTATCAAATTGGTTATTTTTTTCTTTCGAAATCTTTCGGCAGTATCCCGAACTGCTTGTAGAAACATTTGGAAAAGTACGACAGTGAACTGAATCCAACGATAAATGCAATTTCATTGACGCGGTATTCTTTCTCTTTGAGCAGTTCGGCGGCTCTTTTCAAACGTACCAGCCGTATAAAATCATTGGGAGAGAGTTCGGATATACTCTTTACTTTCCTGAACAACGTAGCGCGACTCATATTCATGACTGCCGCCAATGTATCGACGTTCAGGTCCGTATCTTCCAAATGGGCATGGATTTGTTCCATCAAGCGATTCAGAAACTCTTCATCGGCTTTCGAGTGGACAATTGTGTCGTATGCCAGTTCCGGTGAACGTTTGTACAACTCTCTTATTTTCCTTCTGCTTTCCAACAAATTACCGATTCTGGCCTTTAGATAATCCATCGAAAAAGGTTTTTCGATATATTCGTCGGCCCCGGTCTTTAATCCTTCGATTTTCGACTGTAAAGTTGTTTTTGCAGTAAGCAGTATGACCGGAATATGGCTGTATTTCAGGTTTTTCTTGATTTCTCCGCATAAAGCTATCCCATTCATCCCGGGCATCATGATGTCGCTGATAACCAGATCGACCGGTTCCTTGTCCAATATTTCTTTTGCCTGCGCTCCGTCGCCGGCTCTCAGGATGCAGTAACCGGTATCCAGTTGGTTTGCAGTAAATTGCAAGAATTCGGCGTTATCCTCTACCAGCAATATTGTTTTCCGTTGTTTGAAGTTTGACGAGTCGTTGATACTTGTAATTTTTTCGTCAAGCAGATCCGGGTCGTGGACAGGCTCTTCGTCTTCCATCAACCGGATGGCCATTTGTTGATGTACGGGAAGTTCAATGACAAATGTGGTCATGGCTTTTTTCGGGTCGATACAGACGACACCCTCATGTAATTCCGCCAGCGACCGGGCAAAGGATAAGCCCAAGCCCGAACCTTGTCTGTTTTCGTCCATTTTAAAAAACGGTTCGAAGATTTTTTTACCATATTCAGGAGGAACAGGTTCGCCGTCGTTTTCTACTTCGAGCCTGAATTTCCCGTTTCCGGAGGTGAAGCGGACCCCAATAACGCTTTTTGCATGGTTCAACGCATTGCTGAAGAGATTGCTGATGATTTTGGTCAAAACTTCGGCATCGACGTCTGCCTGGAATTTACCCAAAGGCATATCCAAATCAAAAACAAGACCTTTCAAATGAGCGGATGGAGTAAAACATTCGACGGTTTCCCTGACAAGCAAAAGAATATCCGTGGAAACGAAATTGAGGTGCAAACCTTTCGTTTCGGCTTTTCTGAAATCGAGCAACTCGTTGACTAACTTTAACAGCCGGTTGGTATTCCTTTGAATGATGGACAGGTTTTCCCAATTGGCATCTACTTTATCCACCTGCTTCATTACCTCGTCGAGCGGCAATTTGATCAAGCTGAGCGGTGTACGTATTTCGTGGGTTACATTAGTAAAGAATTTTATTTTAGCATGGTATAATTCTTTCTCTTTTCTGTCTTCCAACTCGTGTATCGCTTGCCGGTTGCGCCGCTCTATTTTTCGGATCGACCGGCGCACCAGCAAACCTATCAGTGTAACGACCAGCAGAACATAAGTCGTATATGCCCAAACAGTCCGGTAAAACGGAGGAAGTTTATTAATTCGAAGTATGGTTTCTTCGCTCCATACCCCGTCAATGTTTGCCGCTTTTAGCCGTAAAATGTATTTTCCCGGAGGAAGGTTGGAATAGGTCACCTTGTTTTGCTGTCCGATATAAATCCAATCCTTGTCTCTACCGTCCAATTTGTAGGCATAACTGTTGCCTTGCGGGAATACATAACTCAACGCGGCAAATCCCACGCTGAAATTGGATATGCCGGAGGCGAGGTTAATCTCATTGGTATGCGTGATGGATTGCCGTAGCGGCGAGCCATTGACGCCTGCTTCAACTTCATTATTCGATATCTGAAGACTATTGACCATTAGTATTGGCGGGATGTTGTTGCCTCTGAGGTTTTCGGGCAAGAAAGCGACAAATCCCTTGATTCCTCCGAAATATATTTTTCCGCTTTTGCTCCTGAATCCCGACTTGTAGTTGAACTGATCGCCCAACAAACCGTTGGCATGTGTGTATATCGATATTTTTCCGGTTTCGGGTGCCAGTTTGAAGAGACCGTGATTGGTGCTGCCCCAAATGTTTCCCATGTTATCTTCAACCAATTGATATACCACGTTGTTGGGTAATCCGTTCTGTGTCGTATATACATTGACAAACGCATCGCTGTCCTTGTCGAGGCGGAATAAGCCGGCGCCTTCGGTTCCCGCCCACAAGTGATGATTCCGGTCTTTGAGCAGGCAGTTAACCATTTTTCCGGAGCCTTCACCGGTAGTTAAAGCATAATTAACCCATCCCGCGCCGGTTTTATCGAAAGCAAAAACTCCATTTCCCAATGTAGCAAACCAAAGTTTACCCTTGTGATCTTCAAGTATATCATTTACCTGCCGGTTGATTTCCTGTTCCTGTATCCTGTTAAAACAGTCCGCGGCTTCATTGTATGTATGTAATCCCAACATGGTGCCAATCCAAATTGTACCGGAATAATCTTTATAAATGGAATAGATATTATCGCTGTTGAGCGAATGGGGCGATGATGAATTTTTATATAAACGCACTCGTTGGGTTTTCAAGTCCATTTTATACAATCCATCAGAAAAAGTCCCCACCCACAACCGGTTATCTTCGTACAACAGGGTATGTATATTGTTGGCGGGAATAAACCCGCTTGTAAAAGTTTGCGTTACCGGATCAAATCTGTTCAGCCCCGCATCCTCGGTCCCAATCCAGATATAATGCCGGTCATCTTCACAAAATTCACTAATACTTTTTCCGCTAATGGAATTTGCACCTTTTACGGGATAATACTTTTCAAATTGGGCGTACAGGGGAGAGAAATAGTTGACTCCTCCGAAAAAAGTTCCCACCCACATTCCGCCTTCCCTGTCCTGGTATATGGAATGGATAGCATTGTCGGATATCGAATAAGTATCGTTGTAAACATGCCGCAGGTTGATGATTTCTTTTGTTTGCGGGTCATGGATATAAACTCCGGTTTCGGTTCCAAACCAGAGTTTCCCCGTATCACTCCTAAATATACGTCTCACAAACAGTTTCTTCCCATCATCATCTTTCTCCAGTAAGGAACTGAAAGTATGATCTTTCATATTAAACAGCAGTACGCCGCGGTTGACGGTTCCCAAGGCCAATGTTGTCGCATTCAACAGGAATACATCATTAATATCGTTGTCGGAAGTAAATCCTTCTTCCTTGTTGACCGGAAATTGCGCATAATTGCCTGTGGCCGGATCCAGCATGAACAATCCGTTCCGGTATGTGGCAATCCACACATTACCGTCAGGATCGAAGTCTAGTTTTCTTAGGTGGATATCGCTGTAATCGTGATTTAAGGAATAAAAGTGCAGTTGTTCCTCCGGCGAATAGCAAAACAGGCCTTTCCTTGAAACAGCCAGCCAAATGTTGCCCCTCTTGTCCTTTTTGATGTCGCGGACTATACCGTCGATGTCTTCGCCGTCCGCAGTTTTTTCGTCAAACGGTGAAAACGCGTCTAACGCCGGGTGATACAGGTACACGCCGCTAGATGTTCCCACCCAAATGGTCTCATCGTCATCCTGCATCAAGGAAAAGATATTGTTACTGCCTATGGATTTCGGATTTGCATTTTTCTTGTAAACAGTAAAACGATATCCATCGTACCGGTTCAGGCCATCTTGTGTTCCAAACCACATAAAACCCTGTTTATCCTGGAGTATGGTATAGATCATGTTCTGCGAAAGCCCGTCTTCCACTTCCAGACTGTAAAAATAAAAATTTTGCTGCTGCCCGTGTACATGGTATGGGGTGCAACAATTTGCTATCAAAAAGAATAAAAAAAAACTCTTTTTTATTAATTCGCGAATCATCGATTTTTGTTTTTATAACAAATATATAAAACAATAATTGAAAAAATTATATATATCGGTATTTTTTTTATATATTTTCTTGTGCAATGAAAAATTTATACTACATTTGCGTCATAACTATCAATCACTGACTATTAAATGACACATTCGACAAGAGATTTTTTTTCTTTCGGTTTTTTTAACTTTCAAAATTTGGAGAGTGGTGGATATTTATTAGAGAGAGAGAGAGAGAGAGAGAGAGAGAGAGAGAGAGAGAGAGAGAGAGAGAGAGATTTAAATCCGGCAATACTAACGTAAATCGCGCGCGCATCGCGCATTATTATAAGCATTTATTTTTAAATAAACAAGAGAGATTATCTTCATTTTTGAAGACAATCTCTCTTGCCTGTTTATACGGGAACCACTCATATATTTTATACATCTGCATCCCTGAGCATAAGGGGATGGCGGATCAAGTCCGCCATGACAGCCTCGTCACTTGTCACCCGTTTACTCGTCACTTGTCACTCGTTTACTTGTCACTCGTTTACTTGTCACTCGTTTACTCGTCACTCGTTTACTTGTCACTCGTTTACTTGTCACCCGTTTACTTGTCACTCGTTTACTCGTCACTCATCAACTAAAAATACAACAATCATGAAACATTCAGCTTTTATTTTTTTCCTTTTCGCGCTTTTCACCGGCCTTGATCTCGGTGCGCAGACCGTAAGTTGGGAGACCTCTCCCTCGTCGCCCTCGCTCAGTTCCCCGGTTATCGGGATACTGAGCGAAGACGTGCAGTTGGATCTCCGCTTCTCCATTACGGTTCCGCCGGACTTACTCCCCGCCGAACAAGCCAAAACCCGAAGCATCCGCCTGGAATTACCCGCCGGAGTAACCGCCGTCGGTGCCGTACAGGGAACACAAGGCTCGCAGGGTTCCTCTATTCAGACCGGAACAATTACCCAGACCGGAACAGCGGCAACCATCCCCGTCACTTCAATCACTTACAACCAGATGGTACACTTAGTCGTAACGCTTCGGGCGAGCGACTGCAACACTTCGCCCGGTACAGGAAACGTTGCGGTCTCCATCTCGAACGGCGCCACTTTGCCCGGCAGTTCGCAAAGCCTGAGTTTAAGCGTAGTCAGGCCGGACATTACCGCCACGCCGGTCTCCGCGGCCTCGCCGACCCTGTCCGATACAACGCAATCCTATACATACAATATTCCCCTAAGCGTATCCAATGGCGTCAGCGTCAAATCAATGAGAATCACCCTTACCAAAAACCAGTTTACGCTGCTTTCGTCATTTAAGCTGGGAAACAAAAACATTACCCCGACTGCTTCCAATGCGACCACGGTGGTGCTGGACTTGACGGAAGCGACAGTCGGCGCTACGCCCATCAGCGCAGCCAATCCGCAAACCCTGCAATTCGTGGCCCGTTCGCGTTTGCGGGGTAGCTATCCCATTACGGCG
>JAISOJ010000009.1 GCA_031275735.1 Dysgonamonadaceae bacterium | reverse complement strand
GGGTAATTTTTTTCACATCATGATGCATCATACCTGTTAAAACGGCTATTTGACGCCCTTGTCCCGTCCCAATCGTCGTTATTTCATTGAACAGGGAGGCGTCAAATTCATTTTCTTCCAAAAGTACTACTGTACAAAGAGGTATATTCATCAGGTTGCGAAAATTTTTTTGCAAAGATACAAATATATATTTAATTAATTGGTAATTTTTAATAAAAATTTTTGCGGGTAAGTTTTCTTCTTATTTTGTTTGCATATAAAAGATGAAATTATTACCTTTGCGCCTCATTTGTAAATTTTATCACTAATAATAATTTTAATTTTATGAACAATTACGAAACCGTTTTCATTTTGACTCCCGTTTTGTCTGATGTACAGATGAAGGAAGCGGTCGAAAAATTCAAAGACTTTCTTGTCGCCGACGGCGCTGAGATAGTAAACGAAGAGAATTGGGGCCTTCGCAAGTTGGCTTATTCGATTCAAAAGAAAACTACGGGATTCTATACTTTAATAGAATTTATGGCGCTCCCGACTACCATTGCTAAATTGGAAACTCAATTCCGCCGTGATGAGCGAGTACTTCGCTTTTTGACCTTCCGTCAGGATAAAAATTTTATGGCTTATGCAGCTAAAAGAAGAAATAAATCTAAAGAAATTAAAAAAGAGAACTAATCATGGCAACAAACAACAATTCCGAAATCCGTTACTTAACTCCTCCCACTGTTGATGTTAAGAAGAAAAAATATTGCCGTTTCAAAAAAAGCGGCATCAAATTCATTGATTATAAAGATCCCGAATTTTTGAAGAAATTCTTAAATGAACAAGGAAAAATACTTCCTCGCCGTATCACAGGAACTTCACTGAAGTTTCAGCATCGTATTGCTCAGGCTGTAAAGCGTGCTCGTCATCTGGCGTTGCTTCCTTATGTAACCGATTTAATGAAATAAATTGAAAGGAGAAAAATCATTATGCAAATAATATTATTAGAAGACATCGCTAATTTAGGTTATAAAGATGATGTGGTTACCGTTAAAAGCGGTTATGGAAGAAATTATCTGATTCCTCAAAAAAAAGCTATGATTGCCTCTGAATCAGCTAAAAAAGTTTTGAAAGAAAACCTTCGCCAGCGGATGCACAAGTTAGAAAAAATCAAAACAGATGCACAAACTTTGGCGGCCAAGTTAGAGGGGATTTCTTTGACTATCGGTGCCAAAACAAGTTCTACGGGAACCATTTTCGGCTCGGTTAGCAACATCCAAATTTCCGAAGAATTGGCAAAGAAAGGTTTCGACGTCGAAAGAAAATTAATAACGATCAAAGATCCTGTGAAAGAAGTGGGTTCATACAAAGCCATGATAAAACTTCACAAGGATATCTCGGTTGAAATTGATTTTGTAGTTGTATCGGAATAAGTAATTATCATTCTCTCGTTCGATAAAAAGAGTAACCTCGACGTTGGTTACTCTTTTTGTTTTACAGTATAACAAATCCCAATGAACCATTTCATACTTTCTTGAAATTAATATTGCTTGCCCCTTATTGTAAATCATTCTTGTAAAATTTATTATTCAAAATCAATTACATTTTTTTAAAATAGCTGATATTGAAGATTTTTCAATAGATATTGTAAAATTTACAACAATATAGATATTGTATTTTTTACAATATGTAATATTTTGATTTTCATTAATTTAACAAAAATAATTGTGAAGTATAATTTTATTCTCTTATATTTGCCGTAATCTTTTCCTTGGTTATTAGCTTATGAATTAAACCATGAAAAATAACTTTATTCATACATATGTTTCTGTAGACTGCGTTGTGTTTGGATTTGACGACGATCAACTCCATATCCTTCTAGTGCAACGCAACGTAGATGCAAATAATTCCAAAGATTTAAAACTTCCCGGAAGCCTTATTTTTAATGAAGAAGACGTAGATGATGCGGCACACAGGGTACTATACGAATTAACTGGAATTAAGAAAATGGCTCTGAAACAGTTCCGTTGCTTTGCTTCTCCTCATAGAGCCAGCAATCCGGACGATATGAAATGGCTTGATCAAGCTTATCAGCCAAATATAAATCGTTTAATAACAGTCGCTTATCTTTCGCTTTGCAAAATAGACCGTAAGCTGACAAACATATCCAAATATAAATCATCGAAATGGACGCCTGTCAGCCAACTACCGAAAATGCCTTTCGATCATAACATTATAGTGGAAGAATCGTTAAAAGAAATCCACAACTGGGTAGAGAATGAACCTGTGATTTTATTTGAATTATTACCTGCAAAATTTACCGCAACAGAACTGCGATTACTCTATGAAGCTATTTACAACCGAAAATATGATGTTCGTAATTTTCACAAAAAATTAGTCCAAATGAAATATATTCTTCCTTTAGACGAAAAGCAAGAAAATGTTAAACATAGGGCGGCTCGATATTACAAATTTGACAGAATTACATATAATAAACGAAAAATAGGAATATAATTATGTATTTATTAGGTTACGACATAGGGAGTTCTTCTATAAAAGTCTGTTTAGTGGAAGCTGAATCGGGAAAAATTGTGGCGCAGGATTTTTCCCCGAAAGTGGAAATGTCGATTATCGCCGAAAAACCGGGATGGGCGGAACAAAATCCGGAATCGTGGTGGAAAAATCTTAAATTGGCCAACGAATCGGTATTGAAACAATCGGGTATAGCGGCAAGCGAAATCAAAGCGATTGGGATTTCCTGGCAGATGCACGGCTTAGTTATCGTTGATAAAAACAAAAAAGTACTTCGTCCGGCGATTATTTGGTGCGACAGCCGAGCAGTTCCTTACGGAGAAAGGGCGTTTGAAACGCTTGGAAAAGAAAAATGCCTTTCGCATTTATTAAATTCTCCAGGTAATTTCACGGCGGCTAAACTAGCTTGGGTAAAAGAAAACGAACCGAAAATCTATGAGCAAATCGATAAATTCATGTTACCGGGCGATTACATCGGCATGAAGTTGACAAACGACATTGCCATGACGATAGAAGGACTTTCCGAAGGTATTCTCTGGGATTTCAAAGCGAATAAATTATCGGGGGAAGTTATGGATTATTTCGGTTTTGAACGGAGCTTGATTCCTGAAATCAAGCCTGTATTTGGCGTGCAAGGCTTGGTTTCGTCAACCGCAGCTAAAGAGTTAGGATTAAAAGAAGGGATTCCGGTTTGTTATCGCGCCGGCGACCAACCGAATAACGCTCTTTCGTTAAATGTATTTAATCCGGGTGAAATTGCTTCGACAGCCGGTACTTCAGGCGTAGTTTACGGCGTATTAGGACAAGTCAATTACGATCCTTTATCGCGAGTGAACACTTTTGCTCATGTCAACCATACAAAGGAACAAATTCGGTTAGGTGTTTTGTTATGTATTAACGGAACCGGAATTTTGAATTCATGGATTAAAAGAAATATTGTTCCGGCAGGTATTTCTTATAACGACATGAATAATATGGCTTCGCAATCTCCGATTGGGAGCAGAGGCTTGTCCATTATTCCTTTTGGAAACGGCGCCGAACGAATGTTGGAAAACAAGGAAATCGGAAGTTCGTTTTACGGTATTAATTTCAATATTCATAACCAATCGGATATCATCCGGGCGGCGCAAGAAGGTATCGTATTTTCGTTCCAATACGGCATGGAAATTATGGCGGAAATGGGAATGAACATTAACTTGATACGCGCAGGGAATGCCAATATGTTCCTAAGCCCCATATTCCGTCAAACCTTAGCCGGTATAAGTGGAGCAACCATCGAATTGTACGACACGGATGGAGCGGCAGGCGCCGCTAAAGGCGCAGGTATCGGTGCCGGTATTTATGCTTCTAACAAAGAAGCTTTTGCCGGTCTTGAAAAATTGATGGTTATCGAACCGGAAGTTTCGAAAAAAGCGCAATACCAGGAAGCGTACAATCAATGGAAGAGTTGTTTGAGAAGATGCGCGGTATTATAGAGATTGTAGAAAATAAAATAATACGACAAAAGAAACAGGTAAAACTAATGGATAAAGCAAAAAGTATTTGCTATGATATACAACACAATAGATTATCGTAAAACAATTAAATAATCCGGTCGTGCACCTTGCGTCGTGTCTCGTGCTCCCCTTTTCTTTGCACCGCACCTTGCATCCTGCACCCATTAAAAACTAAATTATATGGCAATTTTAACAGGAAACAAAGAATTTTTCCCTGGAATTGGGAAAATCAATTATGAAGGGAAAGACAGCAAAAACCCACTGGCTTTCCGTTGGTACGATGAAAATCAAGTAGTATTGGGCAAAACCATGAAAGATTGGTTCCGTTTCTCTATGGCTTATTGGCATACGCTTTGTGCGGAAGGCGCCGATCAGTTTGGCGGCGGTACGAAAAAATTCTTATGGAATATCGGTTCTGATGCAATCAGCCGCGCCAAATACAAAATGGATGCCGCTTTCGAATTTATGACTAAAGTAGGTATTCCTTTTTATTGCTTCCACGACGTAGATTTGGTGGAAGAGGGCAATTCGCTCGCCGAATACGAAAGTAACCTGGCGAAAATAGTGGATTATGCAAAAGAAAAACAGGCGGCTTCAGGAGTGCAATTGCTTTGGGGTACTGCTAATGTTTTCAGCCACACCCGTTATATGAACGGAGCGGGAACTAATCCCAATTTTGCTTCAGTTGCTTATGCCGGCGCTCAAATCAAAAACGCCATTGATGCAACTATCGCTTTAGGAGGGTCGAATTATGTATTCTGGGGTGGTCGCGAAGGATATTCCAGTTTGTTGAATACCAATATGAAACGCGAAAAAGAACATCTGGCGCAATTGCTTACCATCGCTCGCGATTACGGACGCAAACAAGGCTTCAAAGGAACTTACCTGATTGAACCTAAGCCGATGGAGCCGACCAAGCATCAATACGACGCGGATACGGAGACCGTTATCGGATTCTTGCGTTATTACGGCTTGGACAAAGATTTTAAAGTCAATATCGAAGTAAACCATGCTACCTTAGCAGGCCATACTTTTGAGCATGAATTGCAAGCGGCTGCCGACGCCGGTTTGTTGGGCTCTATCGACGCCAACCGCGGTGATTACCAGAATGGCTGGGATACCGATCAATTCCCCATCGACATTTATGAACTGACACAAGCCTGGTTGATTATCATCGAAGCCGGCGGTTTCGGAAATGGAGGTACTAATTTCGACGCAAAGACGCGTCGCAATTCGACCGATCTGGAAGACATTTTTATCGCTCATATTTCGGGTATGGATGTTTTCGCCCGCGCTTTGGTTACAGCAGCCGACATCCTTGAACAATCGGATTACAAAAAATTGCGTGCCGCCCGTTATGCTTCGTTTGATTCCGGAGATGGAAAAACTTTCGAAAACGGTAAATTGACCCTCGAAGATTTGCGCAACATTGCAGCTAAAAACGGCGAACCCGCCCAAATCAGCGGAAAGCAAGAATTGTATGAAGCAATCATTAATATGTATATCTAATTAGTTAAGAGTTAAGAGTTAAGAGTTAAGAATGGGTCTCCATGCAAACGATTCTTACCTTTTAATTCTTAGTTCTTAACTCTTAATTCTTAGCTCTTAACTTTTAACGACTAAATATTATGAGTAAACAATATAATTCAACTTACGTTTTCGGTATTACCCTGGTAGCTACTATCGGGGGATTACTTTTTGGCTATGATACAGCGGTGATTTCAGGCGCCGAACAATCGATACAAATCTATTTAATTAATACGTTGGGATTAGGATCATTCGCACATGGAGCAACCGTTTCCAGCGCTTTGATCGGATGTATTATCGGAGGAATTATTTCCGGATTCTTTTCCAATCGGCTAGGACGGAAAAAATCGTTATTGGTTGCTGCCATATTATTCTTTTTTTCCGCTTTAGGCTCTGCTTATCCCGAATTTCTCTTTTTCGAAAAAGGAAATCCCACACTGGGTTTATTACTAACGTTTAATTTTTATCGAATTATCGGAGGCATAGGTGTTGGCTTAGCCTCAGCCGTTTGCCCAATGTATATCGGTGAAATAGCGCCGGCTAATATTAGAGGACGATTGGTTTCTTTTAACCAATTTGCGATCATCTTCGGGATGTTGGTGGTTTATTTTGTGAATTGGGGAATTGCTCACGGTCAAGTTATTGAATGGATCAATGATCTCGGATGGCGATACATGTTTGCTTCCGAAGCTATTCCCGCCGCCTTATTTTTCATATTATTGTCATTCGTTCCGGAAACTCCGCGCTATCTTGCCTTGATTCAACAAGATGACAAAGCTTTAAATGTATTGGAAAAAATCAATGCAAGTAAAGAAAAAGCTCAAAGTATTTTGCAGGAAATTGCAGGATCACTCTCGGAAGGCGCGAAAGCCAAACTCTTTTCTTATGGCAGGACAGTCATAATCATTGGTATATTGTTATCTGTATTTCAACAATTTGTAGGTATTAATGTTGCCTTGTATTATGCGCCGCGTATTTTTGAAAGTATGGGAGCGGCTAAAGATGCGTCCATGTTGCAAACCATTGTCATGGGATTAATAAATGTGATATTTACCGTACTTGCCATTGTAACGGTAGATAAATGGGGACGAAAACCGTTGCTGATTACCGGTTCTATCGGAATGGCTGTCGGAATGATTGCCATTTCAATCATGTCGTTCTTCAACATTATCGGAATCGGAACATTGGTATTTATCATTATTTTCACCGCCTCTTTCATGATGTCGTGGGGGCCGATTTGCTGGGTATATATCTCCGAATTATTTCCCAATAAAATCCGCGGACAAGCCGTAGCTATCGCTGTTGCCGCTCAATGGGCTGCAAACTACTTTATTTCGTCCACTTATCCACCAATGATGGAGTTCAGTGGAGGAATAACGTATGGCTTTTATGGTCTAATGGCTATCCTTTCCGCTGTGTTTGTTTGGAAAATGGTTCCCGAAACAAAAGGAAAATCATTGGAGCAAATCGAAAAATTCTGGAAAAAATAAATTTCAAACGGAACTTCCGTTATTACAAGCGAAGCAATCCCTTCTACTTATAACGATTAGTTGGATTGCTTTGCTTTATTTCTAATTAATCCGAGTTCGATATACAAATAAAAAAATATTTACTAAAATTCATTTTTTGTTATTAAATTGCAAAATAATTTCAAAAGACGTTTGATTCTTTTTTGGCATGAAACGTGTTTTGGTAAAAATACCGCTTTTTCCGCTTTACCGGAAAATTCCCTTACCCGGTATGATGGCATGTTGTTCCCTCGCCCAGGCATCCGGGTAGGCTCTTCTTCATTTTTCAAAGACCAAGGTCTTGGATTCAATCAATTCGGCTCATGATTAATTTACCGTGTATCATGCCTTTCTGTGACAAAATTTCATCCGAAAACCGAGTTAGTTGTTGAGCGGTCCCCTCTACGGCAATGACTTCGAGGCAACGGTTTTTTTCCTTGAAAAAACGTTGAGTCGATAGGATGAATTGGGTATTGGACTGTTGTATTTTCAGAATATTGGAGGCAATATCATTTTTCCACGGATCGTAAACCATAACAATAGCGCCCGCAACGTGACTGTTACACAGCCATTTTTTTTCTACGATATTTTTTTCAATCAATGCCCGGATCGCTTGCGAACGATTAGCATAAGAATTGTCCTGCACGAAGGCATCCAATGCTTCGAGCAAATCCTGCTCTAATGAAACTCCAAACCGCGTAACCATGAACTAACTATAAACGATAAACTCCCAACGGCGTTGTGCTCTTTAATATATTTGTATCTTGCATCAACTCCATTCTTAATTCCTAATGCATTATTATTATCATTTCCTTGTTCCTTGCCAAAACTCAAAACTAGCAAATGCTTGTAATAAAAGCATTTCCAATCCGTTTTTAACAATTGCACCCTGTTCGGCGCCTTTTTTCATAAACAAAGTTTCGTCAGGATTGTATAACAAATCGTACAATAGATGTTGCTCATTGAGCCATTGATACGGAATACCCGGCGATTCATCTACATTGGGCCACATACCGATGGGCGTACAATTGACAATTATCGTATTCGCCTCCATAACATCCTTTGTCAGTTCATTATAATTCAATATATTTACCGATTTTTTCTTCCTGGAAACATAAGTGGTCACAATTCCCAATTGCTTCAATCCATAGTAAATGGCTTTTGCCGATCCTCCCGTTCCTAAAATAAGCGCTTGTTTATGGTGGACTTGCAATAAAGGATCGATGGATTCCTTGAAGCCAATAATATCGGAATTGAAGCCGGTTAGTTTGATTTTTCCCTTATTTCGATCAATTTTTATGACATTGACTGCGCCAATTAAACGAGCATTTTCGCTCAATTGATCTAAAAAGGGAATGACTTGTTCCTTATAAGGAATCGTTACATTCAAGCCTTTCAGACGGGGATTGTTTTTAATAATCAAGTTAACTTCCTTAATAGAAGGAATTTCGAAATTGATGTATTCGGCGTCAATATTTTCTTCGCTAAATTTGTCATTAAAAAAACCCTTTGAAAAAGAGTGTTTTAACGGATTACCGATTAAGCCGTATTGATCCATTGTTGCTTAAATAATCTTTCACGTTTTTTTCGATTCGTCCGGCCACATCGCGACTGTCCGACTTGATAAATTTTTCTCCCGTAATTTTCTCGTACAATTCGATGTATCTGCCGGATACACTTTTGCAATAAGCAGGAGTCATTTCAGGAATCGTTTGTCCTTCTTTTCCTTGAAATCCATTATCAATCAACCATTTGCGAACAAATTCCTTCGATAGTTGCTTTTGTTCTTCGCCTTTTGCAAATCGTTCCCAATAACCGTCCATGTAAAAGTAACGGGAAGAATCGGGCGTATGGATTTCGTCGATCAAATAGATTTTGCCGTCTTTTTTTCCAAATTCGTACTTGGTATCCACCAAAATCAATCCTTTTTGAGCGGCGATCTCTGTTCCACGCCGGAACAAGGCTTGCGTGTAACGTTCTAATTGTTCGTAATCGTCCCTGCCGACCAATCCTAGAGCAATGATCTCTTCTTTCGAGATGTTTTGGTCGTGTCCTTCATCGGCTTTTGTCGTCGGCGTAATAATCGGAGACGGAAATTTTTCATTTTCCTTCATCCCTTTGGGCAATACAATGCCGCACAAAGTTCTTGCCCCTGCTTTATATTCCCGCCAAGCGCTTCCGGTCAGGTAACCGCGAATAACCATCTCCACCTTAAACGGTTCGCAACGCAGGCCAACGGTCGCCATCGGGTCGGGAGTTGCCAATTTCCAATTCGGAACGATATCTGCGGTGACGTCTAAAAATTTGGAAGCTATCTGGTTTAAAATCTGCCCTTTATAAGGAATTCCCTGCGGGAGGATAACGTCGAAGGCCGAAATCCGGTCGGTGGCAATCATTACCAATGTATCACTGCCAATGGAATATACATCTCTTACTTTCCCGTGATAGACATGGGTTTGTTCAGGGAAATGATAGTCTGTTGTTGTTAAAACTTCGCTCCCTAAATCCCCAGAAGGAGACTTTATGGTGCAGGATTCATCATTTTTTCCAATCTTATTCATTTTCTTGTTATTTTTTACTTCTAAATTCTCCCAAAAGGACTTTTACGAAGTGAATTTGTCATTTTTGCTTATACTCATTCATTTTTGCTTGCCAAGTTTCTTCCTTCAGCGAAGATTTAAAGGGGCTTTCTCGTACGCTTCGACAATCCGTTGCACCAATTTGTGGCGGACAATGTCTTTTTTCCCAAATTCGATTTGAGCGATTCCTGAAATATCTTTCAAAATCTTCATCGCATGAATCAAACCCGATGTTTGTGATGGCGGCAAGTCGATTTGCGTGATATCGCCGGTGATGATCATCTTCGCATTTGTTCCCAAACGGGTCAGGAACATCTTGATTTGCTGAATCGTCGTATTTTGGGCTTCATCCAAAACAACTACCGCATCGTTTAGGGTACGTCCCCGCATAAATGCCAAAGGCGCAATTTGGATAATCTTGTTTTCGATATGTTCCTTCAGTTTAAGAGCCGGAATCATGTCTTCCAAAGCATCGTACAACGGCTGAAGGTAAGGGTCGATTTTATCTTTCATGTCGCCAGGAAGGAAGCCCAACTTTTCGCCGGCTTCTACTGCGGGACGACTCAATATGATTCTCCGCATTTCTTTGTTTTTCAACGCTTTTACCGCTAACGCAATAGCGGTGTAGGTTTTTCCAGAACCCGCAGGTCCGACAGCGAACAACATATCATTTTCGACGAAAGCCTGTACCAGTTTTTGTTGGTTTTCGGTACGGGCGAGGATAGGCCGTCCATTCATCCCGTAAATAATCAAATTGTCCTGTTTGGCAGGGGAAATACCGTTGTTTCCTTTCACAATTTTCAGGATGGCTTCTTCTGCCAATACATTATACTCTTGACAATACAACTCCATTTCCTGAATTTTTTCTTCAAAAGCGATCAATTCCATTTCGTCGCCAATCACTTTCATCACGTTGCCTCGCGCAATTATCCGCAATTTGGGATATAAGGATTTGATTAAATGCATATTGGAATTGTTTGTTCCGAAAAAAGCCGCCGGATCCGCTCCGTCTAAAATAATGATTCGTTCTATCATCCGTTGTTTATTTCTCCTAAAAAATTATTAGTTATTATGAAAGGAACCGGCCTGTACGGACAATTCCATTGCCGGTTTCCAAATGCAAAAGTAATTAAATATTTCCAATCTTCTACTTGCTTTAAGGATAAAAACGAAGATACTTATATTCCCAAACCCACTTACTTTCACATTTTAATATAATTAAAATTACGGAGGATTCAGAATCACAGAAAAACGTACTGTTCAAATAATTTACGGTAAGTGTCCAATATGAACTTTCTTATGCGATAATGAGAATACTCACAGATTGTAACTTTAATAGTATTATTTTGTTAATCAATACTTTACTTTGCTATTTTTAAGAAAATTCACAACAAAAATTTGTCGTTTTTGACCTGAAAAAGTAAGAAAAAATAATTCAATTAACACAAAAATGAGTTGCGAATTTAAAGAAAAATTTGGCTATTAATTATTATTTGTATACATTTGCATACTCTAATTATGGTCTTATACGATAATATGAATTGGATTAACAAAATAAGAGTCAAATTTTTTTCCAAACTAAGAAATTTTCCTTACTTGCCAAAAAGAATTATATTTATTGCAGATTTGTTAATTTCTGTTGTGTCTTTTACCATTTCTTATTGGATATGCTTTAACCTTATTCATGCAAATATATCAATTAATATATTTATTATTAAGTTATTGTTTTGTTTGATAATAACCGCTTTCTTTTTCTTAATTTTCAGGACTTATTTAGGACTTATAAGATATTCGACCTTTAAGGATGTGCTTCGTATATTTTTTGCACTGTTTTGCTCTAATTTACTGTTAATGATTGTAAATAAACTCTTATCAGTTTTTTATGAGTACTCTATTTTTCCCACAGAAGGTTTTTTTATTAATTTTATATTGACTTTCAGTTTTATTTTCTTTTCCAGGATGACAATTCGCCTGCTTTTTGATTTTGCTCGAATTTCTCATAGAAAAGTAAATAGAAATATCACTTCCATATTAATTTATGGAATAGGATCCACTAGTATCGGATTGGCCAAAATGATTTTGTCAAGCGATTATTTTTCATACCGAATAGCCGGTTTTCTCATTTCCAATCGGCATATCAAACGCAAAGAGGTTATAAATTATCCTATTTATCATCAAGATGATTTTTTTACTAATATAGGACACTTCAAGCATGTGGGTGCTATTTTAATATATCCCAAAGAAATTGAACGTTCCGAAAAACAACTTCTTGCTGATAAATGTTTGGAACACAAAATAGATATTTTGTCGGCTCCTCCCATAGAAGAGTGGGAAAAATTGGGGAAAAATTGGGGAAAAATCAAAAAAATCAAAATTGAAGATTTATTAGGCAGAGTTCCTATCCAGATTGATGTTGAATCAATAGCCAGGAATGTGAAAGGTAAAACCATCTTAATTACCGGCTCTGCAGGGTCTATTGGCAGTGAAATTGTACGTCAACTTAGTTCTTTTGATTTAGGATTGTTGCTTATTTGTGATACGGCAGAAAGTCCGCTTCATCAATTGAGCTTGGAATTAGAAGACAAAATTCCTCATATACCTTACGTTTCGATTATCGGCGATGTGCAAAATTATGCTCAAATGAAGCTCATTTTTGAAAAATATCGACCGAATTATGTCTATCATGCAGCTGCTTACAAACATGTTCCGTTGATGGAAAAACATCCTTGTGAAGCTGTTTTAACAAATGTTCACGGGACTCGTAACATTGTTGACTTGGCCGTCCTTTATAAAGCGGAAGTATTTGTAATGATTTCGACAGATAAAGCGGTAAAACCAAGTAATATAATGGGAGCTTCCAAGCGAATCGCAGAGATCTACATACAATCTTTGTATAAAAAATTACAAGGGCAATATTCCATTCCGGTAACTCGCATTATAACTACTCGTTTTGGAAATGTATTAGGCTCTAACGGTTCGGTAATTCCCCGTTTTTATGACCAGATAAAACGCGGCGGACCTGTAACGGTTACTGATCCTGAAATCATCCGTTATTTTATGACTATTCCTGAAGCTTGCCGTCTCGTTCTTGAAGCCGGAAATTTTGGAAAAGGAGGCGAAGTTTTTGTTTTTGATATGGGCGATCCGATTAAAATAAGAGATTTAGCAGAAAGAATGATTCAGCTCTCCGGTTTTGAACCTTATAAAGACATAGAAATTAAATATACAGGTCTTCGTCCGGGAGAAAAACTATATGAAGAGTTACTATATGATAAAGAAACGGTTATGCCGACACATAATAAAAAAATAATGATCGGTTCTGTACAAGAGTATGATTACGATTATATTTTGTCTGTTTTGAATCAATTGATAAATACCGCAAATCAGTTTGATAAAGATGAAGTTGTAAAATTGATGAAAAAATTAGTTCCCGAATTTATTAGCCAAAATTCCGTATATGAAAAATTAGACAAAAAAATTGCGATTTAATTAAAAAATATAATGCACTATCGTTCTTTATTAAGAAATTTTCTTTCCAATACGTAAAAAATAAAAACATGAATATAGCAATAGTAGGTACAGGATATGTAGGTTTGGTTACGGGAGCTTGTTTTTCCGAAATGGGCATTAATGTAACATGTGTTGATATCGACGAAGTCAAAATCAACAGATTAAAACAGGGTATTATTCCCATTTATGAGCCGGGCTTGGACGAATTGGTAAAAAAAAATTATCAAGCCGGACGTTTGAAATTTTCTACTGATTTGAAATCTTGTTTAAAGGAAGTTGAAATTGTTTTCAGTGCAGTAGGAACTCCGTCTAACGAAGATGATAGCGCCGATTTGCGATATGTTATAGAGGTAGCGCGTACTATCGGTCAAAACATTCGACAATATATTTTGGTAGTCATTAAGAGCACCGTTCCGGTAGGAACTGCTCAAAAAGTGAAAGCCGTCATTCAGGAAGAATTAGACAAACGAGGACTCGTTATCCCTTTTGATATAGCCGCCAATCCCGAATTTTTGAAGGAAGGTTCTGCTATTAAAGATTTTATGAGCCCCGACAGGGTAATAGTAGGAGTAGAAAACGAGGAAGCGAAAAAGTTAATGGATCGCTTGTACAAACCTTTTATCATAAATAATTACCGGATGATTTTCACTGATATTCCTTCTGCCGAAATGATTAAATATGCTGCAAATGCCATGTTAGCTACCCGTATTTCATTCATGAACGATATCGCCAATCTTTGCCGGTTGGTAGGCGCTGACATCAATATGGTTCGCAGAGGAATCGGTTCCGATTTACGGATAGGTACTAAATTCCTATATCCGGGGTGCGGCTACGGCGGCTCCTGTTTCCCAAAAGATGTGAAAGCATTGATTAAAACGGCAGCTCAAAATGGTTATGACATGCAGGTACTTCAAGCTGTTGAAGCAGTAAATGAACATCAAAAAACCATTCTTTTTGAAAAACTTAAAAAAATCTTCGCTTCTTTGGATAAATCGGATACGCAAGCTTCCGGTTTAGAAGGGAAAACCATTGCTTTGTGGGGACTGGCTTTTAAACCCGATACCGACGATATGCGCGAAGCTCCGTCTTTGGTAGTCATTGACTGCTTATTGGACGCAGGATGTATCGTTAAAGTATATGATCCTGTAGCTATGGATGAATGTAGGAAGCGTTTAGGTAATAAAGTCATTTACTCCAAAGACATGTATGATGCTGCTTTGGACGCCGACGCTATACTTTTGCTAACTGAATGGAAAGAATTCCGCCTCCCCTCTTGGAATGTGTTGAAAAAAACGATGAACCGGCACATAATCGTTGACGGCAGAAATATATACGAAAAGAAAGAAATGAAGGAAAACGGCTTTGTATATGATTGTATTTAACTTAAATCAACTATTCCTATTTTATCTGTAAGTTAAGAAATATCGGATCGATTTCCCTCTTTGTCGACGCGGCCTATCTGCCTGGCGGGATTACCCACAATTAAAGCGTAGGGAGGAACGTCTTTTGTGACTACGCTTCCAGCTCCAATCATGGCATACTCTCCAATCGTTATTCCGCAAATAATTGTAGCATTCGCTCCAATAGTCGCTCCTTTTTTTACCAACGTCGGTTTAAATTCTTCTTTCCGGGAAATAAAGCTTCTCGGATTAATTACATTAGTAAAAACACAACTCGGACCTAAAAATACATCATCTTCACAAATAACTCCGGTATAAACTGATACGTTGTTTTGTACTTTAACGTTATTTCCCAATATTGCCTGAGGCGAAACTACTACATTTTGCCCGATATTGCAGTTTTTTCCGATAATAGCGCCTGCCATAATGTGTGAGAAATGCCATATCTTTGTTCCTTCTCCTATTGCGGCGCCTTCATCAATAACGGTCGTCGGATGCACTTGGTATTTGCCGTTCCATTCATTCATAACCGACAATTTGGGAAGTAATATACCGTATTTGTTCATTGTCTAATTCCGTGTGCATCGGCAAGGATAGCACGGATTGAGCAAGTTTTTCACTTTCACTTAAATCGCCTCCTATTTTCACAATATTTTTAAATGCCGGTTGATAATGTAGAGGCAGAGGGTAATAAACCATTGTCGGAATACCTTTCGTTTTCAGGTATTTTTGTAAATCATCGCGTCTATTATGCTTGACTTTCAACGTATATTGATGATATACATGCGATGAAACGGGGATACAATAAGGAGTTTCTACCCAATTTACCTGCGATTCCAACTCGGCGTTATATTTTTCGGCCGTTTTTTTCCGTTTCCGAATATAAGAAGCCAGATAAGATAATTTAACTTTTAATATCACCGCTTGGAGCGTATCCAAGCGGGAATTACAGCCAATCATTTTGTGGATATATTTTTGCGACTGACCGTGCGAAGCAATCATCCGGAGTTTCCGCTCCCATAAGTCGTCGTTGGTTAATAAAGCGCCTCCGTCGCCATAACCTCCCAAGTTTTTGCTTGGAAAAAAAGATAAGGTACCAATATCGCCCATAGTTCCTGCCTGTTTGCGTGTTCCGTCGGAAAATGTGTAAACCGAACCGATACTTTGTGCGTTGTCTTCCACTACATACAACCCATACTTTTTTGCGATCTGCATTAATGGTTCCATATCGGCGGTTTGCCCAAAAAGATGAACAGGAACAATCGCTTTTGTTCGGGACGAAATCGCAGCTTCTATTTTATCAATATCCAGATTGAAGGTTCGAGGGTGCACATCAACTAATACAGGCGTAAGTTTTAGTAAAGCAATTATTTCTGCCGATGCAACAAAGGTAAATGCCGGAACAATCACTTCATCGCCCGGCTGCAAATCTAAAGCCATCAGCGCTATTTGAAGCGCATCTGTCCCGTTGGCGCAAGGAATTACGTGCTTAACACGAAGATATTCAGACAATTCAGCGGAAAAAACCTGTACTGCGTTTCCATTGATATATTTTCCCGAACGGATTACTTCCAAAACAGCTTTATCTATTTGATCCTGTATGCGTCTGTACTGGGTAACTAAATCTACCATTTGTATGGGTCTCATCGGTGTAGATCCTTTTTGCAAATGTACGGGAAAAAAATGAAACTTGTATATAAGACACTAAAATTATCTAACATATCTTTGTATTCGATGACAAGGACAAAATCTATTTACCGCTTCTCGACATAAAGTTGCATATTTTCAAATTTTATTACAATTACTTCAGCATTTTTTTCAATAAATCCCAGTATGGAAATAGCGTCGTACACTTCGTCATGGATAATTATCTTTCCTGAGGGACGAAGATCAGTCATTGTTTTTCCTATTTGCCCGATTAATTGATTATCGATCAAATCAACGCTTCCCGAATTTTCCAAATCGGTCGTTAAAGCAATTCTACGGAATATTCCTTTTTCTCCTATCAGAGAAGATAGGTAAAGAATGGCAAGCAAACTTAGAAGCATCCCCGATAAGACTGTCAATACAGAACGGGTAACATCAGGCATTTCGACATATTGAAAAGAAAACCAATCATTGTCTAATAAAGCAAAGATCAATCCTGTTCCTATTAAAATAATACCTGAAATACCAGCGATTCCAAAGCCCGGGATAACGAAAATTTCGAGAAGTATCAATATCATTCCTATAATAAAAACAATTATTTCCCAGTTTTGAACCAAACCGTCCATGTATAAAGGAGTGAAATACAGTATAGTGGCTGTTAAGGCTGCAATACTCGGAAATCCAAAGCCCGGCGTTTGCATTTCAAAATAAATGCCTCCGACAATCACCATAATTAGAATCGCCTGGAAAGCCGGATTAGTCAAAAAACCCATCAATTTATCATAAAAGGAAGGCTTATATTTAACAATCCGGTAGTCGCTATAACCTAAATATTGCGTAATTACCTCGTCCACACTTTCTGCAATCCCATCGCAATACCCTACCTTTACCGCTTCCTGAGCGGTTAAAGTTAATACTTTGCCTGAATCAACTATTTGGGGTATATAAATCTGTCCATCCACCATTGCTTCGGCAATGAGCGGATCACGAATCCACCGATAAATAGTATCCCGACCCGAAATAAGGGTATCTCGTCCATGTGTTTCGGCTGTTGAACGGATAAGGGAACGCATATACGATTGATATTTATCCGGCGCTTGCTCGCCGGTAGCTCCTTCAACTACCGTAGCGGCGCCCATATTGGCTCCCGAACGCATAAAAATTTTTTTGCAAGCAATGGAAATCAAGGCCCCGGCAGAAGCCGCATTGTTATCAATAAAAACATAAACGGGTATACGATTATACAGAATGGCCGTCCGCATCGAATCGGCATCTACAAGCGTCCCTCCATACGTGTTTAAATGAAGTAAAACAGCATTGGCGTTCAACGCCTCTGCTTCTTTCAATCCTTTATTCAAATAAATACGGGAAGTCGTGTTTATTTCAGAATTAATATTTATCTCGTAAATAGTCGCTTCCTTTCCGTTTTTTGAATCTTCATTCGTTTTTTCCGCCCAAAGATTAAATAATACCAAATGAAGAAAGAAAATTATAAAAAAAAGATTTTTCATATATTTCTATTTTTTTTGTCGACAAATATAAACATAAAAATTGGAACTGTAATTTACAGATTACAAAATTATTTGACTTTTGTATTATATAGATGATAATATTATTACAAAACCATATCATTCATTACGCATATATTAAGTTTTAACGAAAATGACTTTTTTTGATAAATTAATTTATTTTCTAACAAAAATAAGCTTTTAAATTTGCAGTAATATCGGAAAAATAAACTTTTTCTGATTTTTGTTTATGAAATTGTTATTATTTTCAAAAAGAGTTTCAAAGAACAAAAAAGGTTTATGTAAACCTTCTCCTCAATGTATAAAATCTTATACGTTTAAAAATTGGTTTATTTCAGCTAATCAATCGGTTTTGGAGAAAAAATACCTTATACTTTTGATAAGTCAAACTTTTGTTGAGACGACCTCTAACGAATATCAATTGAATCCACAATAACACGCGATAAATAGCTAATTTTATGCTTCCATGATAAAGTACGTAAACTATGATTATCTTAGTTTTTATTTTTTGCTTTTACTTTTAATTTTTGAATCACCGTTCATGGTTGAATGATTTTTATCCCTTATATTTGTACCTGTTTTTAAACTATGCAATCTCAAGATAAAAGATGAATATCGTTCGTTTCTGGATACAAAATGCCCGTTCAAGAGCATTACCGCAAAGTTTTCTGCCGGCAATTTTGGCTTTTTGCTTAGCTTTTCCGGAAAAAAATTTTTCCATTTATTTAGGTATAATTGCCGTTATCGGCGTAGTTGTCGGCCATTTGTGCATGAATTTATTTGACGATTATTTCGACTATCGGGTTAAGGGAGCTGAATTTCGAGAGGTATTGGCAAAAAAGGGCCTCCGGTCGCGAATTGCCAAATGCGCCTACATCACATCGGGAGAAGCTAGTTTGAAACAACTACTAATCGCTTGTTTCGTTTTTGGAGCAATTGCTTTAGGACTGGGCGGAATCATTTTCTTTTTCCGGGGAAATACAATTTTATGGTTTGCACTGATAACAGCTGTCTTGGGAGTTTCCTATTCGGGTTGGCCTTTGCGCTTTTCCTACCACGGGTTAGGCGAAATACTCATTGGCATCATATTTGGACCCTTATTGATGGCCGGCGTCTATTATTCCGCTTGCGGACAATTAGATTGGTCGGTAATCTTTATATCCGTTCCGGTAGGATTGTTGGTTGCGAATATCGTTTATACACATGCCATTATGGATTACGAGCCGGATAAAGAAGCCGGTAAAATGACTTTTGCCGTATTGTTGCGGACAAAAAAACGAATGTTGGCCGTTTTATTCCTCTTGTTGCTTGCTGCCTTCGGTTGCATCGTCGTCGGAGTAATCTTGGGCTATTTATCTCTTTTCTATCTTCTTACTTTGCTAGCGGTCCCGATGGCGGCAGGCCTGTTTTACCTGATGATTGAATTTGTCCGTCATCCGGGGAAAAAGTTTTCCCCACAAATTTGGATGGGACCAATGGGCGACTGGAAACGCACACAGTTACTCAAATTGGATTGGTTCAGGATTCGTTGGCTGTTGGCTCGAAACCTGCTCTCGTTCTTTTGCTTAATCATTATCGTCATTTGCTTAATCGAAGGGTAGTGAAACAGCACAGGGAAAGGGTAGGGAGACAGAAGAAAAGTGCATTGCTCTTAGTTCTTAACTTTTAGTTCTTAGTTAATAATGAAGTCATTACTTTATCTTCCTTTTTGGTTTTTCAAAGCTAAATTGCTAGGGAATAAGAATCCGTTGCAAACGGTTTTGTTTGTTTCCGATAAATGCAATTTGGCATGCAAACATTGTTCGATTTATCAATTAACGAATCCCCATATCAAATTTTACGAGCAGATCAAAGATGAATTACTTTATTCTTATCGTTTAGGTTCCCGGTTCGTTGATTTCGAAGGAGGAGAACCGACGTTGTGGCGCGATGGGGAAAAAGACCTGAATAGTTTGATTCGCTTATCGAAAACCATCGGTTTTTTTTCCACGACAATAACGACCAACGCTCAATTGCCGTTTTCCGGTTCCGAAGCTGATTCCATATGGGTAAGCCTGGACGGATTAGGCGATTATCACGACGAAATACGAGGAAAAGGCTCGTTCGATCGATTAGTAAAAAACATTGCTACCGCCAATCATCCGCATTTGAGCGTGAATATGGTCGTTAATTCCAAAAATTATCACTCGGTAGAAGAAACCATTGAGTTTGCCCAAAATAATCCTCACATACAGTCCATTTCTTTGAATTTCCATACACCTTACGAAGGAACGGAGTATCTTTTCCTCGAATGGGAAAAACGCGCCCGGGTCATCGACTTGATTATCGAAAAGAAAAAAGCCGGCTACCCGGTCATGAATTCGATTTCCGGACTGAAACTAATGAAACACAACAACTTCAAAAAACAATGCTGGGTAACCAACTTCATCCTTTCCGATGGCGTCCGTCTGACGGAGTGCCAGGGGAAAACCGCCGGTATCTGCGACCAGTGCGGTCTGTCGATGGCCGGAGAAATGCATTCGGTTTTTAGCTTGAAACCCGACACAATCTTTGCCGGAATGAAACTTCGCATGTAAATGTTATATTTTTCCTGCTGAACCGTCATTAAGATATATATGCAATCCGAACGGTTCAAATCAACAATTATCCCTCTCAGGCAAACGCTTTTCCGGGCGGCTTTGAAATGGCTGCAACAGAAAGAAGAGGCCGAAGATGTGGTACAGGAAACGATGCTTCGCTTGTGGAACATCAGGGAGCAATTGCCTACGATTTCCAATCCGGCCGCTTTTGCGATGCAGATAACCAAAAATAGCTGTATCGACCGGCTGAAAAGTCGCAGGGAAAATACGGAAGTCAACGATTTTTGTTTGGGCGCGGAAAATGAAACGCCGTATTCGGAAATGGAAAAAAACGATGTAATCGGTC
Organism: Dysgonamonadaceae bacterium; assembly: GCA_031275735.1. Classification (GTDB taxonomy): domain Bacteria; phylum Bacteroidota; class Bacteroidia; order Bacteroidales; family Azobacteroidaceae; genus Azobacteroides. The sequence goes on along the minus strand of JAISOJ010000009.1, from coordinate 46,925 downwards.
TGGTGAAACAAATCATTGAACGTTTGCCCGAATCACAGAAAATAGTTATCCGAATGCGCGATATCGAAGGATATGAATTACAGGAAATTGCGGAAATTGCCGGCGCCGAGGTAAGCGCTGTGACCGTCAATCTCTCAAGGGCGAGGAAAAAAGTCAGGGAACGATTTATAAAAATTATGAATTATAAATTAGGTAATGATGAATGAATGTAAAGTAGAAATAGAAACATTGATTGAAAAATATTTCGAGGGCTTAACAACTTTGAAAGAAGAAGAATACCTTCGGGCGTACTTTCAAAAGGAAACTGTTCCGGCAGAATGGGAAGCGTATAAGGCGATGTTTCGATTCTTTGCCTTGGAAATAGAAGCCGGTAAGACAAAACCGTTGCCTGAGAAAAAGGGCAGGAAAGTCTATCTTCGTTGGGCAGGCGTGGCAGCGGCCGTTTGTTTGCTGGTATATGCAGGAGTAAAAATTACGTTCAAAGACTATCAAATGCAGGAAACTTCTTGCGCTTACATCAACGGTAAAGCATATACTAATCTTGAACTGATCCGATTGGAAGCATTGAAGACCTTGGAGAGCCTTTCCCGAAATAACGAATCGGTTTTTGCTTCCCAAGCCGAAGCGCTAGACTCTTTTTTCGAATAACTATTAATAACAAGCCATATGAATCCGTTAAAACAATTGATTTTTTTATCTTGCTTTTTGTTGGCCGCACTGCCGATAAATGCACAGAAAGGACTGAGTATTGAAACAATATTCAAAGATTACGGAAAAAAGGAAGGTTCGATTCTGATCGAATTAGCCAACGATATACTCAGGGGACATACTCGAATAAAATATTACAAAAGCTTGATTATCCCTTCCGATTCTGTGATAATACATGCAACTGTGGAGTCAATTCAAAACGATTTAAAAAATGGACATATTTTGATGGAATCCAGGCAAAACGGTGAAATAGAAAGCGGATATTATTGTCTGACGAAAAAGGGCAATTCCAAGGAATACGAATATGTCTTGTTTACCAATAAATCGGAGAAGATGACTTTAATTTATATACGCGGTCATTTCTCCCCCCAATGGTTGGAGCACGAATTGAATAAACTGAAAAATTTATTTATCAAAGTCAATAACAAACAAATAAATCTATAATCATCATGAAAAAAAATTTATTATCCGTAGTCGGAGCACTTTTGTTGTCCGCATCGCTATTTGCACAAAAAATTATTGTAGCAGAAGAAACAAGAATAAACAGTGAAATGGAAGACGAAACGGAAGAGAAAAGTTCCGTATTCTTCGATGGTTCGTCCTACAATTTTATTTTTCAATGGAAAAAACCAGATAAATCTCGTCCGATATCCTCGCATTGGACGGGCATCGGATTTGCTTTTTCCAAACTGGAAAACTTAGGAAAAACCAACCCTGTACCTAATTTGAATTTAAGTCGCTCGTATTCAATTGTTTTAAATCTGATTGACTATAATATTCCATTGTCCGGCCACTGGGTATTCGTTTCCGGCTTGGGATTCGATTGGTCGCGCTATCATTTCAAAGGAAACATCGGATTGCAGGAAATTGACGGGATTTCGCAATTTGTGAAAGACCCTGCAAGGGAATACGAATCCAATAAATTACTGGTTTATTACGCAACAATTCCGTTATTATTGGAATACCAGACGACAGTTGGACACAACAAGCATTTTTTTATTTACGGAGGCGTCGAAGGGTTGATCAAGTGTTATTCCAAGTCGCAATTGGACATAAGAACATCTCATGGGATTGAAAAAGCGAATTATCACAATTTGAACCTTTTACCGATAAGCGCCCGTATTACCTGCCATGCCGGTTTCGACGATTTCAGTATTTTCGGGTATTACCAGCCTTTTTCTCTGTTCGAAAAGAACAAAGGGCCTGAAATTTATGCCTGTGGACTCGGCTTGATGCTGAACTTTTAGATGGAAAGGGAAAAATATCGTCCTTGATAAGCGCCTCGTTCTATGATTCGTTTATTCAATTGAGCAGTAAATTCGTAGTTTTTCAATCCCCAGCCGGGAACAGCCAAGAGTTCTTCCGGGGATTGGGAAACAAAACGTTCCACAGCTAAATCGGGATGCAAACGTTCGAGGAAATCGATGCACAAATCAACGTATTCATCCACGTCGTATCGATGAAACAATTCCGGATGTTCTTCCAACTGACGGGCCATTTTCGTGTGACGAATCAATTGTAACTGATGTAGTTTGATCGTCGTAAGCGGTAATTGGGAAATTTTATCGGCATGGGAAAGAATCATTGCTTGAGTTTCGCCCGGAAGCCCCAAAATCAGATGAGCGCCGCTATTTATTCCCCGGGAAGTGGTTCGCAAGATAGCTTCTACGGCCTCTTCATACGTATGTCCCCGGTTGATAAATTGCAAAGTTTCGTTACAAGTCGATTCGATGCCATATTCTACCAAAAGAAAATATTTCCGGGAAATTTTTTCCAGTTCATCCAGCAATTCTTCCGGCACACAGTCGGGGCGGGTTCCAATAATCAGGCCCACAACGTTCGGATAGTCCAAAGCTTCTTCGTATTTTGGGAGAAGATTTTCTACAGAGTCGTAAGTATTAGTATAAGCCTGGAAATAAGCGAGGTATTTCATTTGGGGATATTTGTGCGAAAAAAAACGCATTCCTTCTTCCAACTGTTGGGCAACCGGTTTATTATTCGCAGCATATTGCGGACTGAACGTCTGATTATTACAATAAGTGCAGCCTCCCCATCCTTTTGTCCCGTCGCGGTTTGGGCAGGTAAAACCGGCATTGATGGAAATTTTCTGTACCTTGAAAGGAAAAACCGTTGACAAATAATCGCCGAAATCCCGGTAAGGCTTGCTTTTTTCTTTCATACGTAAATATTAATGGAATAAAGAAACAGAGAGAAAGGGAGGAAGAAGCACGGTATGAAAACAAACTCTGCAACTTGTTTATTTCTTCTTCCTTATCCTTTCTTTCTGTTCCTTTTTCTATTCCTTCTTTGATAATCAATCTATTATTGAAATAGAACAACCGGAAAATAGCGAATGTTCAATTCTTTTTAATTAATAAACTGAAACGGTCGTTGACTTCAAAGTAAGTTTTATTGGCATCTACCGGACGAACAATAGTTGTTTTGTATTTCTTGCCGTCTGACAAATCAATCAGTTGGTCTTCATCTTTCAGGTACACTTGATAGCCGTCCGTATCCAAGCCTTGCAAATCCATTTCGATTTCGCCGGACTGTTTCAGCCGAAGTCCCAGTTGCACCTCTTGTTCTTCGGCGGAGAAACCCGTTATCGAAACAGCTTTCCCTTGTTTGTCAATCACATAAATATCCAATGATTGCGCTTGGTCGCCGTCGAAAAACAAAGCCGGCGTATGTGTCGTTTCTTCCGAAGCGAACAAGGCTGTACGACCGGCCAATTCGCCCGACGAAACATTCAGATACCATGCGTTTTCTTCGCCGCCCGCATCCGTTTGGTGTCCCGAACGCAATTCATAGCCGACACCGTCTGTGGTTGTCCAGTTTTCGGAAAGACGGACGGTTGCCATTGAACCGGGGTTCTTTTTCAATACAAAAATAGCCTGGTAAGGAGGTATCAGGAGTGGCGAAGGCGTTTGCGGCAGGGCATCCGGATTGCCGACGACCCATTGATTTTTCGCCTTTTGAAAAGATATAAAACCGCTTATCTCCGAACCGTCCCAAATATAGTAGCGGCCGGCTTCCAAGACTGTTGCATTTCCCACCAAAACGGAATCCACACTTAAAAAGGAGTTGAACGGGTTTACCAGCATCAACAATTTTGAGCCGGGAAGGTCGTTGGGTATGGTCAAATCAAAATAGCCGGAGGCGCTGTATGTGCCGCCGCTGCTCATTTCGGCAATGAACCGGCTATTCTTCTCCGGGTTTCCTCTATCCAACACTCCGGAGAACGGCGCCAACGGCGCCTGTGGCGGTGTTGTCAAATTATCAATATATTCGTCGTCATAATAATATTCGTATTGATCGACCGGCGACGGGAATTGGAACGAGGTATCGCCCGTATCCTGCGTACCGTCCACAGACAGGATAAACCCTTTGCCTAAAGTTAATTCCTCGTCTTCTTTACTGAACGACTGCGTAAAGTGGTATGCCGTTGCTGTTTCGGAAGAATTATCCGGATTCGTTGCCTGGAAGAAACTCATGTAAACCGCTTTTTTGATGGGATAACCATCTTTGCCGCGCAACATAAAGTCGCCGGAATAAGTTTTGCCGAAAGGCGCCGAGTACATCAACAGGCGGTTGCGTTCCTTTGCCTTCAATTTCAGTTCGAAAGCAGCTTTTTCGTATGTAAGTTGGAAAGTATTCCCTAGCATTGCCCGGTTTTTTATATAAATATTATTAGCTATTCCGGGTCTGTTTAATGTCGGATAGCGGCTTTTCCCTTCCGACAAGATTACGTCTGTGCAGTTAGAGGGCGAATAAGTTACTGCATTACCGTCGTTATCCGTCCAGTTGTTCGGATCAAACCAATTGGTACTGGCGGCGCCTGTCCATTTCAAAATAGTTCGTTTTCCATCGATTTCCTCCGGTACGACTGAAACATGCAACTTGCCCCGCGGGAATGAAAGGCCATTGTAAGGCGCTGCGGTGGGAACGGGACGGATATAGAAAATAGTATCCTCTACTATATTCGATAGTTGCAAGGAGCTATGGGGAGTTGTTTCTTCCTTAGTGGAAAACCCGCTGGACCAATAGAATTGAACGCCGCCGGGCAATTCTTTCAATTGAATCAGGTAATTATCGCCGTAACAACTGACAAAAGCATTGGCCTCGCTTTGCAAAATATAGATGTACACCGTTGCCGTCCTCGTTGTTACCGCACCGGCGCCGGGAAACATATAAGAAATTTGGTATTGAAAAGATTCGATTCCATCCGTCAGATCGGTCTTTGCGTTGTGCGTATAGCGAAGTACATTTCCCGACCAGGTGAGATCACCGGCGACAGGTCCGGACAAAAGCTCTCCGTTCAAGCCTTCTCTAATATTGATCGATGCATCGGCGGGAATAATATCATTGGCCAATAAATCAATATCCACAAAACTGTGTTCCTGAATGGTATATATATCGTCGTTGGCCACAAGTTGAGCTACTTTTATTTCCTGATCGCTCCAGTCGCAATCGCGGAAAGCTAGCGAAGAGGGACCCGTTTGGTTGCTTGTATTGTTGGTTGCCGGAGGATTGAGGCCGAAACGCCAAATTTCGTTTATACCCGACAAATCGCTATCGTCTCCCAAACGCAGGATATAGATGGCTGTCGGGTCTATTCCTCCCGTAATTTCAATCTTTGCCGTTTGGCCGGCTTGGATGGAGCCTCCCGTAAAACCACATCCGGAAAGACTTACTTTTTTTACAAAATTGGCTTTCGATACGGAGTTTTGATAGATGGAAATCGGCGTATTGGCATTTACGTCCGTTTCCGCAGTCGATTTATTACCCACATAGAGGGTTATTTTCCCGTTCGTAGTATTTGTCCCCGTTATGGTTGGTTTATCTGCTCCGGTAGTAACAATATAGGCTTCCGTCAGGAAAATAATCGGCTCTATGCTCCCATGTGGAGTTCCCGGCGTATTCTTGAAGCGCATGTCTTGCATAATGGTTGCATTATAAGGTTGGTATCCCTCTGCCGTTTTTATGATCGTACCCTCTGCATTTCGAACCACCCGGTTATACGTGAACTCCGGGCTCAGGCGATTGGGTGCAGGACCAATCGGCGTAGTTAAACTATCCGCCTTGATTTTAAACGGGTCGTACATATATTGATTCCAAACCCCCAATGCGGGAGCAAATTTATCGTTCTTCGGACCTACGGCGTAAATATATGCATAATAATAAGCGCCAGAGTTCGCATTGCGTCCTGTAACAATAATTTCAGCAGAAGCGTCATTGTCTATATCCGCAATAACCGGATATTCAAATCCCGTATAAGAGATGACTGCTTGTTTGAATAAAATACCGTTTGACGCTGCCGTCGCAGTATTTTTAATTAATGGCTTGATCGGTTTTATGATGCGTAAAGACTTTTCATCCCGGTAACAAATTTCCTGTTGAGCGTCGTTATCAAAATCAAACATGGTGAATCCGGTATTACGCGAGGGATCATCATGTTCCAATATAAACGATAGTTTTAGGCGCTCTTCCTTCGATACACCGGGGTTTGCATCCCAAGTAACAGCGACGATAGCGCCCTCTCCCGCAGTGGTTCCTGTAGTAGGAAAACCGCCGTCAGCCGTAGAGATTCCCGCTACATTCGGATGCACAGTTAAGTGTTTGCTATTCACATAGGAGTAAGGTCCCGACAATATAGCAATCTCCGGCAAGCGATAGCTTTGATTGTCTGTCGTTTGTTGTACTCGGCCGTCGATATCGCCAATAAAAACATACGAATTGCTAGCGAAGGCGGCTCCCGTGTAGCCTTCATGCATAAAAGTTCTATCGGCTAAAATTGTAGGGGACGAGGAATTCCCTCCATTGGAAAAATTAGGATTCCAAACGACTATTCTTATGTCATCATTGTCTAGCCTCTTAACCACTACTACATCCGGACTACCGTCTCCGTTAATATCGGCAACTCCTGTACGTCCGTCAGGAACGCCTGTCATTGTAATTGTCGTAGGAGAAAAAGTACCATTCATATTTTGGGGCATCTTATATATCTTGCCTCCGGCAACGATATCATAAATCCCGTCGAGGTCCATGTCATACACATAATTGAAGCCGAGGTAATCATCATTATTATAAGCGCCTTCGTCTCCCCCTATAAAAGAAGAACTTCCTTCCAAACTGGACAATAGCGCTCCTGTTGCCGCATTGTATATCCGGTTATACACTACCACTTCCGCTTTTCCATCGCCGTCCAAATCAACCACAGTGGGTAGCGGTTTATGGTAGTTGGCACTCAAATCCGCATTATAATTAGCTGTTGACTGCCATTTTTCATTTAGCGTATAATCTGTCGTTATGTCGTTGCTTTTTTGCGGAATCAATTCCAATGAAACTAACTTATTACAATAAGAGCTTGAAGCTAAGTAATTATTGTTAGGAAAGGCAAAAATTAATTCTTTGATGCCGTCCCTGTCCGAATCCACAATTGCCATAGGACACGGAGAACCATGATAGGAGGAATGATAATAATAATATGTATCATGATTACCAGTTCCCGGTAAATATAATTTTGTAATCATTTCACCGGTTTGTCCGTTGTATATTTGAATATTATTATAATATCCGGTCGAGCCACCAGTGCCGGATACTCCCAACCCAATTATTTCCGGATATCCATCTCCATCTAAATCAGCTACTAAAGGGATTGAGAAGTCGACCATTCTATTTGTATTTGGATTTAATAGCCCACCTGTCCAGTCGTCCGGCGCGGTAGGGCCGGTATAACTGGTAATCCATCGGTAAGTAGAAGAAAAATTTACGGTTCCCATAAAATCGAAACAGGTAGCTACATCGGTTGTATCCGTTTGCCCCGGAGCGATTTGTCCGCATATTCCTTGCGCAAATGTCAGGCACAAGCCCATCCAAAATAGTTTGAATTTCATACGAAAATGAGTTAACGAGTAAACGAGTTGACAAGTAAACGAATACGCATTTTCATACTCTTGGGTATGTGAAATACAGGAATGTTTCATATTTATTTTTTTCATTTTTTTTCGTTTTTAAGAGATTAATTAGTTGCCGGTTGAATACATCTTACGTTAAAGTTACCTGAAGAAGCTTCCGAAGTAACTAAAGTAAATTTTCCCGAAGGATAGGAAACCGTACCTTTCAGGGGAGTAAACGTTTTGTCCAGCACCCAATAATCGCCGGCGGGTATAATGGTTGAATTTAAATAAGCGGCATATTTTTCTAAAAACGCTTTGGATAGGAGCGAAGCGCGCGGGTGGTCGAAAAACAGGCTGCGGCAAAAATCTACGTAGCGCCCCGGCGTTGGTTCTGCGGATTTGGGTTGATAGAGCGTCCAGGCATCCCCATTAAGCGTCATGTTCTTTTTTTCTGATGTTGCAAACGAAATATCCTGATTTTCAGACGGCATTTGGATGGGGGAAGAGGTCAAATGATATCCTTCCGCATCAAAAAAAATCACGGAAAAAGAATTAGAAGGACTTCGGTAACCGTGACAGACGGTACTGTGGCTGGTGACCAGGTCATATCCCTGTCCCGATCTCAGGGTAATTTGAGAAATACTTCTCTTGGGAGTGCGAAGGAAGAGGCAATCAGGCGCTTGCGAGGCTGATACATGATATCCGGACACTTCAATGAGATTAATAAAATCAGAATAAGAATAAAATAATGACGTATTTTGATATTTTATCGGTTCCTTTTTGTTTACCGTGATGTTTACCGGCGAAGAAGAGAGGTTTCCAACGGCGCTGAATCCGCAAGTTAAGACGTCGACGGTATAGATTCCGCTCCATTGGGCGCTCAAATCTTCTTTTTTGACGGTCAAGACGCGGCCCACGGCAATGGGTTCATCGTTCCGGTACCAGGTATAGAGCGGGTCTGCACTGGGGGAAGCGCCGGTGATGTTCGCCGTTAAGACGAGGTCGCCGGCGTATTCCGTAAAAACGGTAAGCGGCGCTGAAATTGTAAGGCTTTCGGCATTGACGCAATCAACGGTTTCTTCCAATCGCTTCCAGTTCCGGTTATTATTGTTCCACATTTCAATTTTCTTGGTATCCGTATTGTATATCAATAAACCTTGCGCCCGCTCTTTTTCGGTTTGAGAAGCCTGGTTATTCAGGTAATCTTTCAAGTCGGCGGCCTGCGCTCCCGTCAATTGCGGCAAACGTACGCCGCCTGTGGTACTTTCTATTTCCAACAAGGAAAATGGCCACGGATCCGTTGTATTTCCTATTTTCACCTGACTTCGCGCCGGAAAGGCAAACAGAAAAAAAAGAGCGACAAGTAACCACGTGACATTATATTTTCGTTTCATAAATCAAAAATTTAGTAAGATTAATTAATTATTCGGCAATACATCTGACAGTTGCGCCTTTGGCTTTTTCTACGGCGCCCATGCTTGGCGTTCCGTCGGATTGAATAATAAGTGCCTGCGCTTTTGTCAAGAAATCAATTTTGCTGACGGAAGGCGTTGCACCGGGGGTTGCCGTCCAATACGAACACTGACTGCCGCTATTCCAAGTGCCGCTAATTTCTTTGTTGTAAACATAAGGTAAGAACAAGATACCGTCGTCTTTAGCCAAGCCTCCCCAGAGGCTGGTATTTATGTTTAATGCGTTCAAGATTTTTTCCATTTCCGTTTTCGATGGGATTCGGAAGCCTTTCGGACAGGGGTCGTTAACGGTTTTTGCAGGATGAGCGTTTTGCGTTCCGTCGCCCCATAAAGCAGGGTGATGCAATACGCTCCAATCGCCGCCGATGCCGGAAAAGGCGCCGGTTCCCGGTATGAAAGCTCCTCTTCTCTCTCCGATCGGCTGTCCGTTGGCATCTAAGCTATCCAGCGGCGCAGCAGGGTAAACAATTTCGCCTAAAGCGACTTTTGGACGATAAATATAGGCGCCGGTTTTTTCGTGTCCGTCGGTTTGCCGTCCCCATTGGTAGCGGTCGCCTATGAGATCTTCGCTGTAAGACAATGCATCGGCGAGAGTGTTAGTAATGCCCAAATTGTAACAGGCTACCCGCATCCATTCCTTTTCGCCGGTTTGTATTCGAACGCCGCATCCCAGACAATCCATCACCGAAAGTTTGTATTCGGCTTTGTACCATTGTCCGTCTTTTTGATATACAGCAAAGATCGTAGTGTAAAGGGCGTTGTTTTCTTCGAGGCCGCGAGCCAGTTCTTTTATTTTCGGGTCGAAATCCACGATTATGGGGTATGCTCCTCCGCTAAAGCTGCCTTCCTGTCCGCCGGTTACGGTTAAAAACTGAGTGGCATATTCCCGTTCGCCGACAACCAGGTAGGAATAAGTCCCTGCGGGGAATACGATTTCATAATATTTTCGTAAATCGGTATTATCGTTGAAATTGCCGAAATCGCCGGGACGACTGGGCGAGCCGATTACGCCGCAACTGCCGTCGAGGGATGAATTGCTTTGTGCGACGTCGTATTTGGCTTTTCCTTTTTTACCGTCGCCGGGTATAGTTCCCTGCATCGGACGTATTTCAGCGACGTCTTCCGCCAAGAGGGGAATAATTACTCCCGAACAGAGGCTTACCCAACCTTCGCTTTCATTTCGGTAGAGGTTAAGGCAACCTTCGGTGGTGTTGTAAATTACTAATCCCCGCGCTTCTGTTTTTTGGGAGGAAGACAAGGATGCTGTAATCGCATCTCTCTGCGCTTCAGTCATTTGAGGGTGAATGATGCCTCCTGTTCCGTTTTTAGATATAAGTTCAAGAGCAGAAAAATTCTCAGGCTCTTTCTGATCGCCGATAACTATTTGCGCTTTCGATTCGAAAGCATAGGCCAAGAAAAAGATTAAAGTATAAGAAAACCATTTTTTCATCTGAATGGAATTTTATGATTAAATTTTAGTTAACATTTTTTATCATTCCCTTTGCAACGTTACTTCAAAATCGACTTCTTTGGCGATGCCATTATCCTCGTAAGTAGCGTATAAGGTAAAGCGAATCGGTTCGGAAGATTGCTTTATTAAATCAACCGCCCGCTGACGAAAAGTAACCGTAAAAATATTGTCTGTACTTATTATCGACGTATTGTTGAGCGTAACACTTTGAACAACATTATCGAAATCGAGGTATTTCCCGACTTTTAACTTGCTTATGTCGGCAAGAATAGTTCCCGGTAATTGGATGTGGTAAGTTTGCGATGCTACCTCGCTTGCAGTTACCGGAACAGAAATAGATTGTGTACCGGTAATACTTACGCCCTGGTCTCTGCCCAATTGACGAATCGAACGGATAACAAACGGAGTATAGACTACCGTCCAACTGTTGCCATTGTAATATTCCAGATTTCCGGCATTATCCTTGTTGAAAACGATTAAACCACCGGCTAAAGGATTTGAAGTCAGACTCAAAGCATCCTTTTGACTTTGAGTTAGTTGTGGATAGCGCAAGCCGCCTGTAGTAGAAAGCAGTTCCAATACGGAAAATTTTTCCGATGTTTTATTGTAACCTATCACTACTTGCGCTTGCATCGAAATCGAATAGGTAATCAAGAAAAACATCCCCACATACCCAAAAACATTTCTTTTTTTCATACTTCTCACTTATTATGGTATAATTTTTTGTTAAGTTTTAATCCCAAGCTATCTTTCTTTGGGGTGAAAATCGGAAAAATCAGCATCTCCTTTTTTCATTATCTTAAAAAATGATTCAGAATAATGTACATTAATGGTAAAATGTTTGTAATAATAAAAAATTATAAATATAAAAAACACTTAAATTTTTTCATCAAAAGAAAATCTTGTATTTTGCATATTGTTTCTAAATGTTTACCCATAATGAATACAACAATTATTAACTCCTAAATTTTGCGACAAAGTTAGAAAAAAAATTATTCATAATTATATAAAAATGAAATAAATTAGGGCTTTTACCATAGATATATAAAAAAAAGATTGAAATATATAATTTTTTCTCAATAATTTCTACTTGCATCACTGAAATTTACTTTTTATGAGCGTTGTCTATAAAAAACTCGCGTTATGAATTCATTATTGGCATTTTTATTATGTATCGTCTAATTTTCTAAATATGAAAAATCATCATCTGAATTTTAGTTTTTGAGCATTTTTTTTACTATATCGCTGAATACAAATCATTTACTTGTCATTGGCGTTCTTTACAATGTGTCAAAAGTGCTTTTTAGACAGTCTCTTCAGTCGTCTCCGTTATCGCTATATAACAGAAGTGTTCAAAAAGTCTTTTCAGCTTTTTGGACACTTCTGTTCCTGTTATTTCGAAATTCTACCGTTTCGGAATTCCGGTAACGTGCTTGTTACTAATAATATATGCTTTAGAGGCAATATTATACGGTATTTGTATTTCGCCACTGGCATTCAAGAAAGTCATTTCCATGCATTTATCGCTCGTGGTAGCGGTAAAGCTATACCCGACCAGCAAGGGGAAAATGGCCTGTAGTTTGGGATCGGTCACTACATTTCCGTCCACATCCACCATATCTCCATTCTCGTTAAACACTTTTTCCAAATTGTCTTTTTCCGGAGCTTTCAGATCAAACTCAAACCAACCCTCTGTATTATCCGGCAAGGTTATGCCGGTGACATTTAAAATACCCGGCTCCGAATTGAGAGTCACGATTCCGTTTATATTGGGTGAACTTCGCAAGGGTGAAGAAGTGTTGTAAGTGAATGCCTCATTGTAGGAGATATTCAATACAACACCGGCGATTGAATTATTGGGATTATTGATCCGGACACGAATGGTAATGTTGTCTTTGGCTCCATAAACCGATTTGTTTGTTTCATGCATCAACTCGACAGGAAGTGTTCGGGTTGTTACCGAACTGGTGACGACGGATGTAGGAGCGCAACCACCCGTAATATACCGGTCGCAGCTCAACAGCGACTTGTCGAACCCGCTAAAATTCTTGTATTCGATCGAACTTTGGTTTGAATAAGTCGTACTTGCGGTCGCATTTTCATCAAAAAACGCTGATGCGGAAATTCGGGTGGAAGATGCCGGATGGATAGTTAGTCCGGTGATACTCAATACCTTTTGGTCGGCATAGGCATTGACCTGATAATTGGCGGCAAGTGTGTCCGAAATTTGAAGCGATTCCGCATGCCATTTCATACCTGTCGGCAAAACATCGGAAAAGTTCACATCCATGGCCACACAATTCGTATTGTATAGCTGGAATGTATAGGACACATTATCGCACAACGATACGTTGCTCGACGGTGTTGCCAGTTTAGTAAGAACCAGGCCGTCTTCGTTTGGCTCCGGAATAGGAGGCGTACAAAAGAATTGTATTGGCCCGATGCCAATCCGTTGGGAACCGCTTGCTGTACCTGTTCCGATAGCGTTGTGTTTGATTATGATCTTCTCGACCGGATAGTCGAACAACACATTCAGTTTTCCCGCATTATCCGCATAAGCAGGCGTCGGCTGATGTTTGGCCGAAACATGGTGCGTATTAACAATCGTGTATGAACTGGCATTTGCCGCCGCTACGTAACTTAAGATCGGATATACCTCGCTGTTGCCGCAATAGCCAATAATATCCACTTCGTCCAGGGCATTTCCTTCCCTGTCTATTTCGTAAATCTGGAAAGAAGCGGCTACCGGATAGGAAGTAGAGGTGCCGGTTGCATAATGGGAAATGGTTGTCGTCATTTCCCTGTCCAAATTGAGTCGCCGGTATTCGCGCAAAGTATTGGACGACGCTTGGGGGTATCCGCTATAGAAATTGCTGCCGGTAGCAAGCGCTACATTTACCTGAGCCGAAAATCCCTCGCCTAAATCAAAAGTCTTGGATGTTGTGCCGTTCGGCCAGTTACTCGAAGTAAAATACAAGTTCTTGTAGTTCGAAAACTGACAGGTTTCACAACTTCCCGGCAATTCTTTTACTCCAATGGTAAAATAAGTAAGATCGTCGGTTAGCGTATAAAGCCCCTGATGGAGGTCGTTGTAATAGTTGGTAGGAACAACCTGACTCCATTCGTTATTCTCCAGGTCTTCCGAATCGCCAAAGAGAAGGAATACCTGATAATTGGCGCCACTTTCGTGGAAATACTCGCCTCCGACGCCAATCATGATTTTTTGGTCGCCGCTTGCCGTTTTGTCTATCATCCAGATCCGTTTTGCCCGATAGTCCATGTTGCCGCATACATGCGAAAGGCCGCTAATGTCTACCTTGGTTGCCGCGGTCGCGTCGTAAGGCTCTCCGTTGTTTCCCCAGGCAATAGCCGACAGATCGCTCGTAAAGCCCGCCATATCAACGTTGCCATCAAGACTCAGTACCGTACCGTTTACGCCCATCACAATAAAGTCGCCGGTATCGGTCGAGCGTGCCTGCTTGTTCATCAAGTCGGCAGCGTCGTCCCTGACCACCATCGCCACATTATGGTGGTAAACCCTGTGAAGCGGCGATGACGTTCCCTGCCAAACCGACGTGTTATCAGACAGGACATAGTCGTAATTGAGCGCTAAATTACCCGGTTCCGGATCCAGGGTAACACCGTATTTCATCCCCAGGTAAGAATAAATTTTATTCTTTTCTTCAGCGGTAAGAATACGTTCGTAAGCTATCATTTCGCTCATATAACCAAGCAGATTCCTATTGCTGGCAGAACCGGTTCCCAACATGGAAGATTCGTTTAATATCATAGCACTATAATTGTCGGGAGCCGTTTGATTGGTAAAAGTTTCATTATTGGCGCCTATTTCAAATTCTATATTAAAGTCATTTGTCCCGGATTTTGAAATTTGATGCAAAGTAAGTGTGGTTGCTCCTCTGCTAAACAGTCTCTTAACCCCATTAACGGATTCGGATTTAGTTTGATAATGTATAAAACGCCCGGTTCCCGCATCATTTTCTACTCCTATACCGAAAGAAGGCCTTCGGGCAGACATCAAGCCCGTACCCGTACCCGGATACGTATTCCCAAAGCCCATAAAATGAGTTGCAGTTACCCCATCTACCACTGCTCCGTATTCTGTTACATTCACCAGAGAAATAAATGAGAGTGCATCCGGGGCTGCGACACTCATAAGTCCGGTCGTCGAACTTAAGAATGCTCCTACGCTTGGAAAATGCAACGACGGATGGAAATTCATTTTAGGATGATTCAATTCATAACGAGGCTTTGTATTGCCCGTGCCGGCATTTAAATATTCGTATTTAAAATCGTCGCGGTTGACGTCGCGCCATTCCGAAACGTCTCCGTTTCCATCTATATTCAACGTGGCGTCGTAGTCGGCTCTCAGCCACATTTTTAACCCGTCCGTAACTCCACCCGGCCCGCTCGTTGGATGGCAAGCGAATCCGATGTAATCGCCCGGATTGATCACTACATTACGGGCAATATCGTTTTCTTTGTCAACAGAATAAATTCGGGTGGAAGCTGCGGGAAAAGCCGGATTATCGGAAACCAAAATGTATTGCGGCCGCGTACGATGCATGCGCATGTTTACCTCCATTGAATTTGTACCTGTCAGTTGTGCCTTGTAAGCCAGGTTAAAACGCTCGGTAATTGGATTATTCAACGTTGTGCCGTTGGCAAATACTGTTCCGGCGCCATAAGAATAAGGTGTTCTTCCGGTAGAAGAACCGTTCGAACCGAGCATCAGACAGGTTCCATTGTCCAGATTTCCGGTATTCTGACTGTTGATTGCGGTAATGTTATCGCCGACAAATACCGTCAGATCCTGAAATTCATAATTGGCCGACTGTTTCTGGTAAAGACCGGAAGCATCATCGCGCCCAATCCCGAAGATATGCGAGGTATAGCCCGTATTGTTTGTACCCGTCCAGACATTGGTTCCCGATGAATTGACAAAATCGGGGAAATTCTCCATCGTTTGCCCGTATTTTATAGCCAGGTAGGAATGTACCTTTTTCAATTCGCCGGCGTCTAATCCGGAAGTCTTGGGAACGGACAAAACAATGATTTCCTGCACTTGTCCATAAAAATAATCACTATTGGTTGTATTACTATTCCCTATTATAGCGTTGAACGTAGTCATATTACTAATTGTTGTTCCGGTAAATGCAGCCGAATCTCCGTTGTGGTATTGATATTCGGAGTTAGCGTTGCTGCTGTTGGGACGAAAAATGGAGCCTATACCATAATTTTTGCTTAAATCGTTGTGGTGGCGGTTAGCCGAGTTACGGGTGGTATGATAAATAGCTGGACCAGTTATTCTCCAACCGTTTTCGTTTCTGTTAAGATCAGCATTTCCCCCAAAAGTAAAGACACTTGCGTAGGTGCCTGCAACACCGCCACTGCTGAAAGTGGACACCCAAAACGTATAATAGGCGCTATCCGCTGATGTGGTAAAATATTGATTGGAAACCAACTTTTTAGTTTGATCAGCAGTGGCATTGCTTCCTCTAAGAAATTCTACCGATGGGTGAAAATTCATACCGCTGTAGGTCAATTGGGGAAGCTCATTGTTGCCATTTTGTATGAAGTCCATGCCCTTGCCCGACAAATCCTTCCAGGGATTGACATTTGTAAGATTGTTCTGTAAAGGACTTGTCCCGTTCAGTTTATCGGCGGCCAACCAAAGTTTGACGTTCAAGCTCGTTCCTCCCGGCGTTTGCGTTTGCGCGTGCATGGCTGCCGATAAAAAGAGCAAACAGATAAACCATAGCTTCCCTCCTTTGTATTTTTTATTTGATTGTATCATTTTTTTTATATTTTTTTCGACCCTGTGATGAAAAATTGATAACATACACTGGATTAAATTATTTGTTTCGCATAACAGGGTTTGTTTCGATTAACGTTTTCTCACAAACACAATGTTTATGTAAGTCGACTCGTCTCCGTCTTTCAGCAAGTCGTAGGTCATTTCTCCATTCGCATTGATACTTATATTATCAAAGACGGTTGTATCATACGAAATGACATAATAATAGAAATCGGTACGCGCCGGAATAGCCGGAATTAGCGTATGAATAGCCGGAGCGCCTGTACTGCCAATCACTTGAGTGGCCGAAGAAGCAAATTGAGCGGCGTAAACGGCATACAAATCCTTGCTGTTTTCGCTGGCCGGTTTGCTTGAATCCGTATTAAAAGTGGTAGCCGGCATGTAAAACCAATTGTTGCCGGTAGCTTCCCAATGGGAGCCGTTCCAATAATACAATCCTTCGGTAAGGAGACTTGAAGCGTCGGCGCCGGTATTATACACCAGAAGGCCCTGCGGCACATCGTCCGAGGTAAAAGAGGGCGTTGTAGCAGTCAAACCCTCCAGTTTAACTCCCGGCAATAAGAGGCCACGGCCGTCGCCGGCAGTTTTCAATTCCAGGATAGCATGTTTGTTGGGCGTGGTGATGTCGCCGATCGTTACTTGAGCTTTGGCGTTGAATGTAAGTAAAGCGACCAACAGAGCGAATAATCCTGCCTTCTTGGGCACGGATTCGATACCGAAGCAAAAATTATGTGTTAACAAGGAAACAATAAACTTCAGTCTTCTAAAATAAACTGTTGCATTCATAAACGTGATTTTAATTGTTTAATATAAATATTTAATATTACACTTCTTTCCAAATTGCTAATAAAGAACTAATAACCGAAGCCTATTTTTTATTAATTCTTTTCTCCTTAATTCATTATAAGGTATAATTTTTTGTTAAATTTTAATCCCAAGTTATCGTTTTTGGGTGAAAAACCGGAAAATCGCGCCGCCTTTTTTCATATCTTAAAAAATGATTCAGAGTAATGTGCAATAACGGTGAAATGTTTGTTAGTGATAAACGATTGTAAATTAAAAAACACTTGAATTTCTTCATCGAAAGAAAATTTTGTAAATTGTTTCTAAATGTTTACCCACAATGAATACGACAATTATTAACTCCTAAATTTTGTGGCAAAATTAGAAAAAAATTATCAATAATTATGTAAAAATGAAATAAATTATGGCTTTTACAATAGATGTATAAAAAAAGATTGAAATATATAATTTTTTCTCAATGATTTTTACCTGCACCACTGAAATTTGCTTTTTATGAGTGTTGTTTATAGAAAACTCGCACTATGAAGTCATTATTGGCATTTTTATTAGGTATCGTCCAATTTTCTAAAACAGATTCTTTGGAGTAATTTACATAACCATGTGTTCTTAAAAAAAAGAACTACATTTGTGATATTTTAAACAGATAAACATTTCATGGCACGACTTCGTTTTTTCAACACTACAGGCCCCTGTAATCCGGAAGAACATTACATGCTTCCTCCGGAAGACCGTTTAGTGGGCGCTCAATTGCATCGCTATATCAGTGACAGACTTTACTGGGTGCTTCATGCGCCGCGTCAAACCGGTAAAACAACCTTCCTGCAAAGCTGGATGCGGGAGATTAACGCAGGCAATGAAGCTATTGCCTGTTATGTCACAGTAGAACGTTGTCAAGGAATTGCAGAGCCGGAACGCGCCATGCCGGCAATAAATGATGCCATTCGTGATGCGGCGGAAAAAATAGATTTACCCGTCCCTTCTTCCAATACTGGAAGTCCCCTTTCTTCATTAAATGATATTTTAAGTAATTGGGCTAAATTAGTTGCTCCCAAGCCTTTAATTGTCCTCTTCGATGAAGTCGACGTCTTGCAGGGCGAAGTGATGATCAGTTTCTTGCGTCAGCTACGTAGCGGTTTTGCTTCGCGCGGTATAGGCAAGTTTCCCATATCCATTGCATTGGTCGGTATGCGCGACCTGAAAGACTACATTACCCAGCCTAAAGGAGGAATTGCCCCCAATCCCGGTTCGCCTTTCAATATCAAAGAAGATTCGGCTGTCTTAGCTAATTTTCAGCGGGAAGACATAGCTCATCTTTTTGCGCAGCGAACGTCCGAAACCGGACAGTTAATCACACAGGAAGCATTGGATTATGTGTATGAACAGTCGAAGGGGCAACCCGGGATTGTCAATTCCCTGTTTATGCGGGCAACCTTGCGGATATTAACCGAGGAAAGTACGGAAACCGTTACCATCGAGCATATTAGGGAGGCTCTCCAACAGATGATTATGGCACGTGAAACCCATCTGGATGCTTTGGCTTACCGCCTGGAAGACCCGAATGTCCGTTATGTGATGGAATCGCTGATTACCGGCGAACCCAATCCCATGCTGGCCAATAGCGAGGCTTTCCGTATTTGCTTGGATTTGGGACTGGTAACCACGGAAGGCGGAACGCCTGTTGT
Organism: Dysgonamonadaceae bacterium; assembly: GCA_031275735.1. Taxonomy (GTDB): domain Bacteria; phylum Bacteroidota; class Bacteroidia; order Bacteroidales; family Azobacteroidaceae; genus Azobacteroides. The sequence goes on along the minus strand of JAISOJ010000009.1, from coordinate 28,053 downwards.
AGCCAATCCCATTTACAGGGAAGTGATTGCCCGTCAATTGACTTACAGCCCACAATTGGCAATCCCTGCTCCCGAATGGCAATGGCAAAATCCCGACGGGACGCTGGATATGGACGGTTTGCTCCGCGAGTTCCAAGCGTTTTGGCAAACCAATTCCGAAGCCTGGGACGAAATGATGAATTATACCGAAGCTTTCCCTCATTTGCTTCTGATGGCTTTCTTGCAACGGGTTATCAATGGGGAGGGACGCATCGAACGGGAATATGCCGCCGGAAGGGGCCGGATGGATCTGGCCGTCGAATACAAGGGGGCATGGAACATCATCGAAGTCAAATTATTGAGAAAAGGGAAAACTTTCGATGCGGTAAAAACGGAGGGTATCCGCCAAACCTTACGCTATAAGGAAACATTTTCTCCTTTCTTTCGTCCCAAAGACAGCCGCCCGGTAAACGCTTATCTGGTGATTTTCGACCGTCGTCCCGAACCTTTGCCCTGGAGCGAGCGCCTGCAATGGATAGAAGAAGGCGGAATAACAATAGTCGGCTGTTAAGAGATGTTACCGATATAGGCTTTTTTCTCCCTGAATCATAGCCGATACGGTAAGTAAGTAAGGAGCGATGAAACTGTACGGAACTGAAAATTTCCGAATGCTTCATCGCTCTTTATTATTCACAATTAAAAATACTTACCAGAGACTTCTTTCATTTCTATCTCTAAAAGGCGCCACAGGTTCGGTTGTATAATTAATTTCGCGTGTGATGTAAGGGAGTTTTCGCATCTCCATAGCCGCTTTTGTATCTCCGTTAGGATTATCGGTTAGAGTAGCCGCGAAAAGAGCGACGCCGGGATCTTGCGGTAAAATAAGCATACGGGCGTTTTTATCGATGTCGAGGCATACTTTATACAAGTACGTGAAATTATAAGAATCATTCCCTTTTTGGGCGCTATGCTTGTGGTTGCTGATATGTGCAATCGAACCTTCTTTCAGGTAGCCTTCGCTTTCGCCTTTCCATGCCCATTGCCCGTAAAAGCCCGAATAATAGGATATATTTACCGGATATTCTTTGTCGTCCACTTTGAAAATCGTCCGGCGATCACCTACCGAAGAAGTGACCAGTAAGTACAATTTATTGAATCCGTGATTGGGCGGCAAAAGAATCGTATCGCCCTTGCTGCGGATATAATTGAATATGGACGGGTCGTTATTCATCCGGAATCGGATACTGTTGGAATGGATTATGTCAGGGATCAGTTCTGCAGCGAAAGAATTGCCGCTCCGGTCGAAATGACCTGTTTTGCTAAATTCGTCGGAAGTCAATGCTAAATTTGTATATTCCAAATCGACATAACGGTTTTCGGGTTCTGAAAGCAAAGCTTTATCTTTGAGTTTCACGCTAAAAGTCCGAGGTTGAAAAGCTTTGCCGCTGAAAATAATTTTATTGCCCTCAAATTTCACATCGCCGGTCACTTCTTCGATACCATTCAATTCGCGGGCATTTTCAATCAATGCAGCAAATTCTATTGCTGCGTTCTCGTAATTTACTCCGCTTATCTCGTTAATACGAATTACATAACTATTGCCGTCTTCTGCTTTTTTAAGCGCTTTTATAGCAATCTGAGGCGTACTGGTTTTGACGAAAGAAAAAGAACGTCCTAATCGACCGGCATGTTTGACGGTGGCAAAAGAGAGCAAAGGCTGATTGAACGATTCGGCTTTCCATGCGGTGTGAGCATCCGTTGCCGTAGATGGATGAGCAACGATAGCATAACGGAACGAATGATGCCCATGGTCTTGATGTCCTTGGTATGGAAAAGAGCGTTCGCCCGGATCCGGGGTATGAAGCAATGTTAAGCGGATTGTATTATTATCCGGTTTATCCCAGCCGTATTTGGAATCATTCAAGATAGAAATGCCGTAACTATCGTCTGTTGAAGTAAGATCTGCCCATTGATGTCCTAATACCTCAAAAGCCGTTTCGACATTGTTTTTTCGTTTTACATACCCAAGTCCCAAATCGTAAGAAGCTTTTTCATTCGACAAAGTAGTTGGAAATTCCGCTTTCAACAAAGCATTTTTCGCCGCCCAATCCAATTCGCTCCTGATATCGATCCGGTCGTCCATAGCGCCTTCGCTGAGGCTTATGTATTGAACAAATCGGGTCGAATCGCCATAGGTACGTTCCACCCGGAGCGATGCGCGGATCGGTCCTGTTTCGGCAACTGATATTTCAACATTGTCCGTAATAGACACATTGGGTCCGTCGATGGTTTTCTTAAAAATTTCCCATGCAGGATAGGCTGTCGAAACATTGTCGGTAAAAACCATAAGCCGGAAAGATTTGCCTTCTTTCACTAATTCCCTGTTTTGCCGCTTATCAATCAGAGAACCGATATCGCCGTTTTTATCCAATGTGATTTTATAAATAGAATTTTCCAAAGTATTGTCTGAAACTTTCAGCGCTTTACTTTTTGAATTTGTTCCGGCATTTACTTCATATACGGAAAAACTGACGGGCTTTGTCTGAGCGGCAAAAAGGATTTCCGCTTGTCCGCTTTCCCACGACAAAAGTTGCGCCGGAACCGTTTTTCCTTCCGGTCCTGTAACTTCAACTCCTCGTGGCTGCTTATCCATTTTGACAAAGGCTGTTACTAAATCTTTCCGCTCGTAAGCCACCGGATTATAAACGACCAAAGGTATTCCTTTTACCCGGGTATTCAGCGCCCTGCCAATTGCTCCGACAGCATCTGTTACTGATTCTGCAAACCGGGTTTGAGCAATCAATTCATCATTCCACGAAAAAGTATAAGAACGGGGAATACTGGTTCCCGTAATATCGTCATGGAACTGGTGCCAAAGGAAACGTTGCCAATTTTCACGAAGTTCTTCCGCCGGATATTCTATTCCGCCGAGCCATTCCGCCGCCACTGAAGCCCGTTCTGCCGCGTCCGCCAATTGTTCATTCCGCCGGTTGAACGCTTTCATAGCTGCCTGCGAAGTATAGCAGCCTACGCCGTGGACATCCATCAACAGTTCCCCGTCGAAAACTTCTAACTCCGGATGATTTTCGAAAGGATAATAATCTTCATACAACTGGCTTGCACGAGCGCTGATCACCTCGAGAGGTCCGTTGCCGGTAAGACTCTTTTCCACGGAATAAACCGAAGGTAAAGTAGGCGATCCGCCCCGGTCTCCCACTCCATAATAGCTATAAGCCGTATTATTAGGCCCTGCTATGGCACGGTCAATGATGCGTTTGTTGGTATCCACTCGGTCGTAATAATAAGACGTACCGTAACCTCCGGCATCTAAAACCGCCATGATGCGCGAACCGTCAAGCCCTTGCCATAGACCTATCTTAAAAGGCATTTTTTCTTCTCCGTAAAAAGGATTTTTCCTCCATTGGAGTTTTTGAGTGGAAAAACCTATCAAGCCCGAATGGGCGGCTATAGTCGGCAAGAGATATCCGAAACCAAAGCAGTCGGGAAGGTAAATGTCGTTGGTTTTTAATCCGAATTCTTTTTTATAAAATTCCTGCCCCAACAATATATTCCGGAAAAACGATTCGGCAGAAGGTAAATTCGGGTCTGTGGCATCCCATGTACTTCCGGTAACATTCCATCTTCCTTGTTTAATGTATTCTTTTACTTTGGCATATTCCGCAGGATAGTATTCCTTCATCCAATGGTATTTGACAGCTCCTTCGAAATTGAATACATAATTAGGAAAATGTTCAAAGAGCCAAAAATTCTGTACCATCGTGCGGTACAAATAATCATCAATCGATTCCCTTACATCCCAATTCCATTGAGTGTCGAAATGGGCGGTAGCGACTAAGTAAGCCTTATATTCCTTTTGACCGTACAATATAGGAACAAAAGATAAAAGTAATAGTAAACAAATGAGATTTTTTTTCATGGGTATAACATTTTATAAGTACAATGATTTTTAATGATAATGCAAATGTATTATACAGCATATAATATTCCGGTTAATAAATCCATTAATGCCTGTTTATTTTTACGTGAAAAACAGAAACAATGTTTCATTATCTCAAATTACAGGTAGAATAATATGAAAAAACATTAAGAAACAGAAATAAATGCTCGAAATATTATCTTTTTTCCAAATTCTTTATTTAACTTTACGCTTATATATTACACCCTAATTTTTAATCTAATTCTTATGAATACAAAATTTTTCTATTACATCAATGTAACTTTGTTTACTTTGCTCTCGATTCTTGTGTGTAACTCGTGTTTTTCTCCCAACAAATCCTCTTTCAAGAAAGACATGATTTTATGGTACGATAAACCGGGAGATGTATGGCTCGACGGTATGCCGGTAGGTAATGGTCTGGTGGCAGGTATGGTTTTCGGGAAAACGTATGAAGAACGCATCGCACTCAACGAATCCAGTTTTTGGTCGGGACGTCCGCACGATTACAACGACCCGGACGCCGGCAAGTATTTTTCACAAATCAAGTCGCTTGTTTATGCCGGCCAGTTCCAAGAAGCGGAAAAGATAATTGATACCAAATTTTATGGCATTCCTGTAGCGCAACAAGCTTTTCAACCTTTGGGCGACCTTTTATTGACTTTTCCTGAAGTAGATACTACGTCCGTCGGCAATTATCGCCGCTCGTTGGATATGGAAACCGGTATTGCTTCGGTTACTTACACTTCGGGAGGAATTACTTATACTCGTGAGGTTTTTGCATCATACCCCGACAAAGTGATGGTTGTCCGGATTGAAACAGATAAGAAGAAATCGCTGTCGATGGACGTCGCATTGAAAAGCCATTTCCAAGACGTCGTCGCAGCTAAATCCAACCAACTTATCATGGATGGAGCATGGAAAGGGCCTCTTCCCGAGAACTGGCTTATAGGAAGAGTAGAAGGAGAAGGATTGAAATTCCGGACAGTAGTGAATGTGTTCCCTGAAGGAGGAGAATCGGAAGCCGGCGATGCTCGTTTATCTATCAGAGGCGCCCATGCCGTAACGCTTATTTTATCGGCTGCAACCAGTTACGTAAACTACAATGATATTAGCGCCGATCCGGCCGAAAGATGCGACCAAGTATTAGCCGGTGCATCCGGTAAAAAATACACGGATTTACGGAAAACGCATGTTGCCGATTTCAACAACCTGATGGGAAGAGTGCATTTAACTGTCGGCGATGCTGCAAAAAATGAAAAACCTATCGATCAGCGTTTAGCAGATATGAAAAACGGAGAGGAAGATACGAACCTGGAAGCGCTTTGTTTCCAATTCGGACGTTATGCGTTGGTTTCGAGCAGCCGGGCAGGAGGCCAGCCGGCCAATCTCCAAGCGATATGGAACGAAGATATTACTCCGAACTGGGGCAGTAAATATACGATCAATATTAATACGGAAATGAATTATTGGCCTACGGAAGTTTGTAATCTGCCGGAATGTCATCAACCGCTGTTTGATATGCTGGAAGATATTTCCGAAACAGGAGCTAAAACGGCTCAAATTTATTACGATTGCAAAGGATGGGTGACGCATCATAATATCGACCTTTGGCGAGGAACCGCCCCCGTCGACGCCGCCCGTTTCGGCATGTGGCCATTAGGCGGCGCTTGGTTGTGTCAAGATATTTGGGAACATTATGCTTTTAGCGGAAATATTGAATTTTTAAAGAAATACTATCCGGTGATGAAAGGATCTGCCGAATTCTTACTGGATTTATTGGAAGAACATCCTCGTTTGGGATATCTTGTTACCCCATTCTCTATGTCGCCCGAACATGGGTTTATCGATAGCAACGGAAAATTAGCATTTGTATCCCCCGGACCGACAATGGATATGGCTATTATACGCGAATTATTTCCTCATTGTATCGAAGCGGCTAAAATATTGGGTATCGATGATGCATTTAGTCAACAATTGGCAGAAGCTCTTCTTAAATTACCGCCTTATAAAGTAAGCAGTCGCGGATTCGTACAAGAATGGATCGAAGACTGGGAAGGCGGTCAGCAAGGACATAATTTTTCTGCAAACTTCCCGTTTTTCCCAGGCAAATCCATTTTATTTCATCGGGAAAGCGATAAAGAATTAGTAAAAGCCACTAACAATTGGATGGATACCCGTCGCGGGCGAGGAGGGTTCCCTGTCGCATGGGATATTTGTATGTGGTCGCGGCTGGAACGAGGCGATAAAACAGCCCAATTCATCCATTCTTATGTTGCCAATTCAGTTGCCAACAACCTGCACAATAGAGGCTCCAACCAATCGGACGGTACTTTCGGTTTTTCTGCCGGCGTAGCCGAATCATTACTTCAAAGCCATGCAGGGAAAATCAGTTTACTGCCGGCTTTGGCAACGAGCTGGAAAGACGGTTCTATTACCGGACTACGTGCAAGAGGTGGTTATGAGGTTGATATGGAATGGAAAGACGGAGAATTGGTATATACTCAAATAAGCAATCCGGCAGGAGGAGAAATACCGGTTCGCTACAAAGAAAAAACGGTTACAGTAAGGGTCGATCCGGCTAAACCACTCCGTTTGAACGGACAATTAGAGATTATTTTATAAATATTAACAAGTTTAACATTTAAATTTATTGAAATGACAAGTAAAGTATTATTTTTGACGTTTCTCATTGCGTTGGGTTCATTAACCGCTATGGGACAAAAAAACAACACGTTAACAGAAAAAGAAAAAAGCGAAGGATGGATGTTGCTGTTCGACGGCAAAAGTATGGATGGATGGCGCCAATGTAATAAAACCGAAATGGCAAAAAACTGGGTCATCGACGACGAAGCCATGAAAGTTCAAAAAGGCTCTGTACCAGGAAGAGGGTCGGAAGGCGATATTCTTTTTGCTACTAAAAAGTTCAAGAATTTTGTTTTATCCGTCGACTGGAAAATAGAAACGGCAGGTAATTCGGGTATCTTCTACAATATTGTGGAATTTCCGGGACGTCCTATTTATATTGCCGCGCCCGAAGTACAAGTCTTGGATAATTGGAATGCCGGTGATAATCGATTAACCAACCACCTTGCGGGTTCGCTTTACGATATGCTTCCGGCGCTTCCGTCAAATGCCAACCCTGCTTGTCAATGGAACACTATTGTGATAACGGTTTACGATGGACATGTCACTCATGTGCAAAATGGGGTGCTGGTTTGCGAATATACCTTATGGACGCCCGAATGGGATGCAATGGTGCAAAAGAGTAAATTCAAAGAATGGCCCGAATTTATCGCAGGCATTGCTACCGAAGGTTATATCGGTCTGCAAGACCACGGATACGACTGCTGGTTCCGAAATATTAAGATAAAAGAGTTGAAATAAAAATAAATAATAATTCTAATAAAAACAAAAAACAGGCGTCTATAAAATAAGAGATTGCCTGTTTTTTGTTTTTTATACCATAGAATATTGCAAGGCGGCGACGTTATATTTTCATAGACGAATCAGTGGATACGCCCTTGCAATACCTATATCTTTGTTACCCAGGTAGAGTTTAAAGGAAAGATTCATCCGAAAATTTCATGAAGGATTTCCAATGATTTCAGATCGGAAAAATTAGTTAAATGAAGGCGGTAGTATTCCAAAATACGATAAATAATGTTTTTTCGTTCATGCCTCGAAAAGCGAAATAGGATCATATTTTCATAATTCATCCGCAATAACAACGAAAAGGATTCGCTTTCGTCCGGATTCAAAAAATGAATATGTGAAGGTTTGTAAAGGGTAAAAACGCCATTCTGCATATCGAAAAACATTCCTTTTTTATAACCGGAGGCATCAGGAGAAAAACCCAGAAACGGACTGAGCCGGATCATAAATACCAAGTGAAAATTAGCATAGTTTTTTTCGCTCAAATCAAGAATCTGAATGGAATGTAAAATGAAATCGAATAAGTGTCTATTCGATTCGATTTCTTTGACTACTTTGCCGATAAATTCAGCCAGAAAAATAGCAATGGCGCTCTTTGCCGGATCGTTTAATAACGAAAATACAGGCAAATGTATTTTGACTTCTTTCAAACGTTGGATATCTTGAAAATTCCGGTGTTCTACCTCCATGTCTAAAACAGATAAAGGATAAAAAACCGATAGGGGAATACGGGTCTTTTTCCTCTTAGCGTTTGCGAGCAAATAAGACGCTCGACCAAATTCTTCCGTAAAAATATGAACGATGGAATAAGTATCGCTATATTTTGAATTATATAAAAATATCCCTCTTGTTTTGTGTAACATGTAGGCAAAGATAAAAATTTTACAAAAAATCTCATCATATTTTTTGTAAAATTAAAAATAAACTCTATCTTTGCAGCCGCTAAACAAAAACCGACCGGTCCATTCGTCTATCGGTTAGGACGCAAGATTTTCATTCTTGAAAGAGGGGTTCGATTCCCCTATGGACTACCAATATAAAATCGTTTAATTAGATTTACAGAAGATGGCAAATCATAAATCATCTATAAAAAGGATTAGGCAAACGCTAACCAGAAGATTGCGTAACAAATATTATGCAAAAACGGCAAGAAATGCGGTAAAAAATCTTCGTAACACAACCGATAAGGCGGAAGCGCAGGAATTGTATAAGAAGGTAAGTTCTATGTTGGATAGATTGGCTAAGAAAAATGTTATCCACAAAAACAAAGCGGGCAATCTAAAATCTAAATTGGCATTGCGCATCAATAAGTTAAATTGAGTTTAATTTATTGATTCGATAGATAGAAAGCGGAATTTGATAAAGATTCGGCTTTTTTTATTTTGAAATAACTTTTCTTTTATCAGGGCAAACCTTTTTTTCTTTTCTATACGCGATAAATTTAGGATAGGGGGTATAATATTTTTATCCGCTTCGTGGATTATATCAATTATTTCATGTAAATTTGCCGATTAATTGTGAAAAATAAGTATTGAAAATGTCTTTTAAAAAAAAACCGCTTATCCTGGTTACCAACGATGACGGAGTAGATGCTCGGGGAATTAACCGGTTGATAGAAGGAATCCGTACATTAGGCGAAATAGTTGTTATAGCTCCCGATGGCGCCCGTTCGGGGATGTCGAGCGCTATTACTTCCATCTTTCCGATTCGTCTGAATCTAGTAAAAAAAGAAAATGATTTAACAGTATACAGTTGTACGGGAACCCCCGTTGACTGTGTTAAATTAGGAATCAATGAAGTATTAAAACGAAAACCGGATTTACTTCTTGCCGGCATTAATCACGGTTCTAATGCAGCTATTTGCGTCTTTTATTCCGGTACTATCGGAGCTGCTTTCGAAGGATGTATTTGGGGTATTCCCTCCATAGGCATTTCTTTATGCGATCATTCTCCTGAAGCCGATTTTACTCAAGCGGTTAAGTATGGTAAAATAATAGCGGAAAAAACATTGGAAAATGGATTGCCGAAGGGAGTTTGCTTGAATGTAAATGTTCCAAAAGGAGAAGAAGTGAAAGGACTAAAAGTTTGCACACAAACGAAAGGTTATTGGGCGAAAGAATTTCAGTTAGCCCAAGATCAAACGGGCAAAAATATATATTGGTTGACCGGAGAATTTACAAACGAAGAGCCTGATAATGAACAGAGCGACGAATGGGCGCTTGATCATGGATATGTTGCCGTAGTTCCTCTTCAAATAGATTTGACGGCGCATCATTTTCTGAAAGAAATAAAAAAATGGGAATGTTTTAAATAGCGAGCGCAAAGACCAAGCTTACTTTGGGTTATGCCGAATTATGCAAAAACAGCCAAACTTGTTGAAGAATAAAACAGAATGAAATATTTTATAGTTGTCGGCGAGGCTTCCGGCGATCTGCATGCGTCCAACTTGATGCAAGCATTAAAAACGGAAGATAAAGAAGCGGATTTCTGGTTTTTCGGAGGCGATTTTATGCAATCGGCCGGAGGAACATTAGTGAAACATTACCGTGATTTGGCATATATGGGTTTCATTCCTGTATTGATGAATTTGCGTACTATCTTTCAAAACATGCGCATCTGCAAAAAAGTAATTCGTGCTTACCGTCCGCACGTAATCATTTTAATTGATTATCCGGGTTTTAATCTCAAGATTGCCAGGTATGTAAAAGAAAAACTTCATATTCCGGTTTATTACTATATTTCTCCTAAAATATGGGCATGGAAAGAATACCGAATAAGGGATATACGGAAATATGTAGATAAAATGTTTTGTATTCTTCCTTTTGAAACGGATTTTTACAAACGGCACAATTATCCGGTCGAATATGTAGGTAATCCGACTCTAGACGCTATCGTCCGGCGGGATTATGCCGACGAATCGTATGATACGTTCATCTCTATTAACCATTTGAGTAGTAAACCCATTATTGCTCTTCTTGCAGGAAGCAGGAAACAAGAAATAAAAGATAATTTACCCGTAATGCTTAAAGCAGTTTCCACCTTTAAAGATTATCAATTGGTAATTGCCGGAGCTCCGGGTATTGACCCGTCTTACTATCAAAAATTTATCGCTAACTTTCCTGTAAAAATTGTTTTTGGGCAGACTTACCGGCTTTTGCAACAAGCGAGAGTTGCCCTTGTTACTTCCGGAACGGCAACCCTTGAAACGGCTTTACTTGGAATTCCTCAGGTCGTTTGTTATAAAACGCCTCTTAAATATCTTAGTTCTTTTATTTTTGAGCACTTCTTCTCTTGTAAATACATCTCTTTAGTGAATTTGATTACCGGTCGAACCGTTGTAAAAGAATTATTTGGAAAATATTTTTCAGTAAGGCATATCCGGGTAGAGATGAATTTATTGCTTTATGACGAGGCTTATCGAAAAGAAATGATGAAGCGCTACGAGCAAATGACGAAAATATTGGGAAAGCCGGGCACATCGGAAAGGGTGGCGCGGAAAATTTTTCTTTCCGTAAATACCCCTAATTAATAGGAGCTTTCGTCCTGATTTTGACTAATAAGCCTCCAAAAGCAATATTAACCCCCTCTTTCTTTAATCAAAGCTTGCCTGACGATTGATCTTATTTCGCTACAATCACCTTTTTCGTGAACACTTTGCCGCTTTTCTCCGAAACAATCCGCACCAGGTAGACGCCATTCTGTTGCAGGAAGAACGTATGTCGATTGCTTATCCGCCGCTCGGTTATTTTTGCACCTCCTGCATTGAAAATCGCTACGATTGAGGCGTCGGGAACGGCTATGACAAATTCCCCTCTATTCGGGTTGGGAAAAAGCATCGCTTTTTCTTCGTTTGGCTCTTTGCCGGCGGCGAGATCCGTATAAGTATCCGTTTTTTCTATTATAATATCATCTACATAGAGGTAATATTTGTTTTCCGACAAATATTTGATTGCCACGTATTTGGCGTCAAATGGGATAAGGCTGTCGCTATATAAAACCCAGTCGGTATCGCTTGCCGTATCCGTAACCGGCACGTCCCACGTAAAATTATCGACATTGTTGTTTGTCGTGGAATAACCTACTGCGAATGTTTCGTAGTTCTTGTTGTGCTTTTTATAATAAAAACTAACCTTCCTCCCGTAACCGTCAACGACTAATTTGGGACTGATTAGGTATTGCGTATAGTCGGTTGCCGTTTTCCATGAAGAAAACCGCCAGGCATTCGCACTTGCGTTATAAGCAACGCCGCTCCGGATGCCCCAGCCGTTATTATGACTTGCATCGGCATTGGCGTTATCCGGCTCGGCAGCCGCCGGAGTCCAGCACCCCAGTCCCGATTCGTCTTCAAAATCTTGCCGATGAGCTGCCGTTGAAACGTCGGCTACCGCGCAAAACGTGTAGGAGGCGGTTGCAATGTAGCTATTCTCAAGCCCTTCCTTGCAGGCGATAGCTTTCAATGTGGTTGGCGTTGTGAGTTTGAGAGGCGAAACGTACAGGCTTGCACTGTTGTCGGGCGTGTCGCCATTGACGGTGTAATAGATAGTTGCTCCGTCCGTAGCGCAAAGAATGTTCACGATCACCGAGTCGGGATAAGAATCTTCGCCGGGCGAAAAGACCGGCGCGGCTGCTCTGGGATTGCCGCCCATAAACTCAAAAGATACCGTTTGTTGCGTCCGGTTTTCGGAGATATTGGTAATCGGCCGGTCGGCAACTGCGCTGTTTGTTTCCCACGAAAACATCGCAGGCACAGTAAGGTTGGTGAAAGCCGTCTTGTTTTGACTGCCCGGAAACGGACATTTCTGGGAGTTGATCTCGTTTGTCATGGTGAGAATATCCGTCTGTCCGTAGGAAGAAACATCCGATGTCGGTATCGCCGCTGTTGCGCCTGCACAAACCGGATACAGTTGCTGCGGGTGCGAACGGTTGTCGGCGCGGCCTGACAAAGCGTTGGGATGAACGTGGTAAATGAGCAATCCATGTCCGGGAACAGCAGCATTGAAGCCTGTTTGTTGCCTGTTTTCGAGTACATACATTTCGCCGTCGGTATTGACCGGTATCTTGTACGCTGCCGCATGGTGGGTGGAATTAGGCATGTCAACGATGGTTTTGCCGGCGGACAGTTCCTCCGGACTTACCCATCCGAACAGGGATTTCTGAAAAATGTTGATATGGGCGGGTCTTGCGCCTTCCGCGTTCCATAGACCGGCTGCCATCAAATCCCACTCGCCTGTGCCTTGATAATTTCCGCCGCTTCCTTCGTAGTCGGTATCGTAGTAGTCGGGCGCTCCGAATACGTGGCAAAGTTCGTGGCAAACCGTTCCGATATGCGTGATGTTCGTACCCGAATTGCCTCTTAATTCGCAGGAACAGGAATAGACCTGAACGGCAATGCCGTCCAGGGTGATAGCCTCCGGCAACGCCGACTTGTGCGACCATATTTGCTCGCCGTTGCCGATGGATTCGTCGCCATATCCCGCAAAAATGATGTGGAATGTTTCCAGTTGATTGCCGGCGTCGGCAAAGTCGGCGTAGTCGACGTCGGCGTCGGCTAATTCTGCGGCTTCCCGTGCGAAGCCGGCGTAGTCGTTCACGTATTCGGCTACCGTTTTACTTGCGGTATAAGGTCCTGCAACGGTGATGACGAAGTCCATTTTCCCGTAGGAGTTTTCCCTGTAAAAATCGCGCACGCTGCCATACGCGCCGCCTGCCGAATAGCCCTCTTGATTAAACAGGTTTTCGAACTCTTCTTTTGTTTTCACCATCGTTTTGTCCTGAAAATTCATCAGGATGCAAATGGCTCTCTTTTCGCCGATAACGTCTGTTGAAACGCCGGTTACTTTCCGTATGGATTTCAGAGCCTCTTTCTGTGCGGCGCTGTAGCGTATGTTTTGGGGTATTTTTGCGATGGCGTCGCTTTCCGTGCGGCTGTATTGTTCGCGATTTTCGCCGCGATATATAATTTCCGAGGGCGCCATGTTGCCGTTGTTGTCGATTGTGGCAAATACAATGTATTTTTCGGGGTTATACATCAAGGTATAACCGCCGGGCGTTTCCATCCAGTGGATTTTTTCATCTCCTTTCAACTGCACCGTTATTTTTGTTCCATCGGGCTGTGTCTTTTCAATGGCTTTCGGATTGGCCGGTACGCCAAAAATGGGGCTGCTTATTAAAAAGCAGCCCATAAATAAACAAAAGAACGATCGGTCCATTATCTTACAACTATTTTTTTGGAAATAACATTTCCGTCTTTCTTCGTAATCGCTTTTACCACGTAAATACCGGACTGTTTCAGCGAAAAGCCGGCGCTTTTAACCACCGGTTGAGCGGCAACTTTTGCACCGGCAACATTGAATATTTCTACCGTTGCCGCTTCCGAAACCGTAACGGTAATTTCTCCGGTGTTCGAATGGGGATAAACGGCTATATTGAAGTCTGTTGTTTGTATCTCTTTGATGCCCTGCGATGATTGTGTGACGCCGAAGTTGGGACGAAGATGAATGTTGCCAAGTCCTTGTCCTTCGACTCTATCCAGTTGTGTCGTATTCGTTCTTGCATAGAAATGTCCGTCCGGATCCAAATCGCAAATAATATAAAAATAATTTTGGGAGAAATCCTGGATTTCAAAAAAATATTTGCCCGGTTGCAAGATGGTTTCGGGAACAGAATAAGCAGACGAAGTTCCTGCAATGATCGGTTGTCTGACAGAGAAGACAGCTTCGCCGATAGTAGAATTATTCGTTACGGGATAAATCGCCAAGCCGAAATCCGGATTGAACGTTTGCTCACAAAATCCTAAAGTGACGGAGGTTAGCGTATCCTGTACGAAAAGTTCGTAGATAAATCCCACTCTTGCGCCGCCGGTGCCGAATCCCATCGAAAAGTTGCCGGTTTCAGCATTAAAATTATCATACGCAAAGGTTGAGTCGGAAACCACTTTGGCGACTTCAAAAATATTGTCTCCGGGAACAGCATCCTCTACGCCTTCGATGGCTGCGGTAATCGACAGGTTTAAAACGCCGACCGGCAGCTCCGTAAGATTGACTGTGAGCGGCACAGTAATATTTTTGTCTTGCTCTACGGAGAAAGCGGCTGAACCTACCGGCACTCCGTCAATAGATGCTTCGATGCTTCCGGTTTCCGTATTTTCTCCTCTGTTTGCAACCGTTATGTTTAATGTTTTAACGCCGGCGACTTGTGCTTGGGGTATAATGCGAGGAAAATTGTCATGAGACTGAACTTTTGCCAGCCGTACATCATGCTCTTTCAGCTCCGAAATGGATGTGTGCCAAATCGCCAGATCAGCCAGGTCAGTAGAAACAACCGCTACCTGATATTCACCCGCTTCGGTAATATTCAAAATGATATCATCGTCCACCACTGCACCGTAAGTAATCATATCGGCATACGATTTTACCGGCGTCCAGGTCAAAGGATCTTCTCCCGCTTTGCCATAAGCAACGTAGAAGTTGTCGAGGAACAAAATTCCTATTCCTATATCAAATCCGGCAGAATAGCCGTAGTCAAAATGGTATTTACCGGGCGTTAGCGTCATACATTTTGAAAGCAATGGAAGCTGCTCGGTTTCCGGCCACAAGCATCCTTGACCCGCATGTGACGTCCATCCGTTCACTTCGGTAGAAGTCCAATTCAAGCGGTCTGCCGGATTCATAAAATCGCTCACGAATGGAAATTCCGTTGCAGGATCATAGTGAACAATTGTCGTTTCGAAAGTATCGTTTTCTTCATTTTTGTCATCCTCAGCGCTGCCAACCAATTGAATGGCATATTCGCCGGTGTTGGAAAAATCGGCTTTGGCAACGAACTTGACGATTGCCTCTTCGTTTATACCGAGTTGATAACGTACCCAATATTCCGTTTCGAAGTAAATGGTTTCCTCGACAGGCTCGTTATCGTTTATCCGATAGCTTAGCGTTATTTCTGAAATCGGCTCTGTGCCTACATTTTTCACCTTTACGGCGATTTCCGATTCGTCCGTCATCTCACAGGCCGAGGCGGGCGATACCATTTTAACAACCGCCAAATCGGGAATACCGATAAAGACGCCCTTGTCTATAATGATGTTGTCGATAGCCACAGGTCCGCCGCCCGGTATTTCACCCTCTTCACCATATTCCCAAGGGTCAGGGTCAATGCCCGCTTCAGAATAATATTCTAAAGCGATGTAATAGATTCCGGGTGTTTCTACTGTGAAGTTGACGGCGCGAAATTCCCATAAATTTCCATTCAAATTCTCGTACTCTTTTACGAGCGTCATTTCTTCCGGATTGGGCGTTATTCCGTAAAGGATACGAAATGTAAACTCGCCATACGGCATAAATTGAAACCTTACATTAATATTTGTTGTATCTGTAAAATCCAACGGGTCGCTCACCAGAAAAGCGTGACCGGCTTCAGTTTCATTCATCCTGCCTAATTGCAGGTTGCCTGTGCCGCCATCCGCATCTGCATTCTGCAGATCGTAGTAGTAGGAAGTGAAACCGCTTTTATCTATGAACGTCCAGTACAGAAGATCGTCCCGGGTATCGAAATCGGTATGGAACGGCGCCTTAAGCGGAACAATTTTTTTGGTTGTTGCCGTAAGCGTGTTGTTTCTGGGGTTCATATCGTCGTCGTGCGTCAGCCATGCTTTGATGGTGTAAATCCCGCCTGCAGATAAATCGGCTTTGGTTTCGAACGTGTAATCAAATTCACTTCCGACTTCAATCGGCGTGTTATAATCCTCTGTAACAACCGGTTCGTTATTGATTTGGTACGACAAAGCAACAGAAGAGAAATCAACCGCACCGGGATTGGTAATGTGTACGGTGATTGATTCGCTATCCGTAAGGTCGAACGAAGCTTCCGGTATGCTTATGCCGGTCAGCGCGATATCGTAGTCGGGATTATATTGTACATAGGAATATAACTCAATAGTAAAAATGTATTCGTATCCGTTTTTGAAATGAAAGCCGTCGCCCGCCGCCATTTCGTAATTATCCTCCCAATTCGCTGGATATGCCAAACTATATTCCCTGTAAATATTAAGGATAATAAAGTTGTATGTTCCTTCGGGAATGGTTATAGAGCTTGCTTGATCAAGTACTACAGGGGTAGTTTCGAAATCACTGGTTGCGTCTGTCGGCAGGTAGTATTCGCATATTTCGAAAAATTCGGGGTACGACAATACTTCCATTACCCAGTCCGATACTTGGCGATCCGGGTCCAGAAACATCTGAAATCCTGTGCCGTCGCCAAACGGATCGCCCACTACGTTGAGTGTGATGGTCGCGGCATCCGGTGTGGTGGATTTCTTAACACTCACGTTCGTCTTAGTAATAGCCGTAGAAGGCATAATTGCCGCTTGGGCGGTTTGCAGCCGCTTTGCGTGGAACTTTAGTGCGGATTCCACATCCTTAGCCGATTTGGGTTGCGCCGTAGCGCCGAAGAATGGTTGCCGCTTTAAGGCCGCAGCAAGCGCCTGCGCCTTTTGCTCAATTTTCGGATGATTGCCTGCTTTTTGAGCAGTGTTGTCTTTGTTAGTAGTTTGAAATGAAAGTGTTTGGGCTGTTATTCCGAGTGCGAAAACACTAAATGATACAAGAAAAATAAATAACTTTTTCATTTGAACATTTTTAAAATTTAACAATTTAATACCTAAACTTGAATTAGAGACTTCTGATATCTGACATTCACATAATATTTATATATATAACATTTTTGTTATTTTGATTCTATAAAAAAGCCGAAGTCCACTAAAACTCATTTACAAAATCGTACAAAGTTATTAAAAATTTTGATAATTTACAATGAAGGTGATCAGGGCAAACGCACTAAAATTGAGATTTAGATGTCTCCACTCGCTTACGCTCGGTCGACATGACGGCGTATCGTGCTGTTCCCTCCCTCATTTTTTATGGAGTCATCGTCCTGTCGACCCAAGGAGCGTAGCGACTGCGTGGAGACATCTATATTATTTTCATGCGTTTGCCCTGATAAGAATTTGATTTTGACTAATTAATTGGAAATTATTCGCTAACTTTGGGGTTCTGAATTAATGTATTTAGGAACATTAGTATCTATGACAAGAGAAGCTCAAATAGAAGGATTATTTGTAAAAAAAGTTAGAAGAACTCAAATATATGTATCATAATGGCATCCGTGATAAAAACTCTTTTGAAAAGAATTTTCGAGAAAAATTCGAGCTTCTTAACAGGATAAGGCTGACTGAAAATGAATTTGAGCGTCTTAAAAACAGAAATCATTTGAGAGGATACTACAGTTGAGAAGATTTGCCTCACGCGACAGAGTGGCTTGTTTTTCCGAGAACGTCGGGCAGAATATGAGTATTGATGAGACGTCCCTGTTCAACGGCGAACTTTACACTGTATTGACCAGCAAAGACCGTCACGGCTAGAAAGGATGTTTAGCAGCCATCGTAGGAGGTACAAAATCGGAAGAGGTTTAAGGATGCCTGTGGAGGTATTGGAGAAAGTGGAAGAGGTAAGGCTTGATTGATCGGAAAGTATGAGCCGCATTGCGAAAGCGTGTTTTCCAAAAGCCTCGCGGATCATCTGTTACCTCTGCAAGGCTGAATCTGGCCCGGTGGTATAATCGGATAGAGGAGGCCGGATTTCATATCGAAAAGCGTTCGCGACATCCCTTTCTTCCTGTTCAAGCTAGCTAAAATTTGCCTAAACACAGGCTTTTGTAGGTGTGCCGCTATGGCAAATAAGGACTGTCTATTTATTCCATAATTTCCTCACGTGTTCTTGTAGTTTTAATTCATGGGAATTGTTTTGTGCCTGCCAAAATTGTTTATCCTTTATTTCCGGAGGTAAAAATTCCTGTTCAACGAAATTTCCTTCGTAGTCGTGAGCGTATTTATATCCTTTACTATAATTCAAATCTTTCATCAGTTGAGTAGGCGCATTGCGTAAATGCAAAGGAACCGGCAAATTGCCCGATTGGTTCACTTCAGCCAAGGCGTTTTCAATAGCCATGTAGGCTGAATTACTTTTCGGACTGGTTGCCAAATAAATAGTCGTTTCTGCCAGGATAATTCGCCCTTCCGGCCAACCGATTTTAGTTAAGGCCTCGAAACAAGCATTTGCCAATAACAAAGCGTTGGGATTAGCTAATCCGATATCTTCGGAAGCGGAGATTACTAACCGGCGGGCGATGAATTTAGGGTCTTCGCCTCCAGCAACCATCCGTGCTAACCAGTAGATGGCTCCATCCGGATCGCTTCCGCGAATGGACTTTATATAAGCAGAAATAATATCGTAGTGTATTTCGCCGCCTTTGTCGTAAGCCGCCGGATTTTCTTGTAAACGATTGATGACTTTAGCGTCGGTGACGACAATTTCGTCGGCTTCGTCGGCTTCGATAACCAGTTCCAATATATTAAGTAACTTGCGGGCGTCGCCTCCGGCAAACCGCAGTATGGCGCTCGTCTCTTCTATTTTTATTTTTCGTTTTTTCAGTTCAATATCGTCCGATAAAGCTTTATGCATTAATGTAAGCAAATCGTCGTCGCTTAAACTTTTCAGGACATATACTTGGCAACGAGAAAGGAGAGGGCGTATGATTTCGAAAGACGGATTTTCGGTCGTGGCGCCGATTAAGGTGATGGTTCCATTTTCGACGGCAGCCAGCAACGAGTCTTGTTGGGATTTGCTGAAGCGATGGATTTCATCGATGAACAGGATAGGACGTACGCTGTTAAAATACTGCGTGCTTTTGACCTTATCAATCACTTCCCTCACATCTTTCACTCCCGAATTGACTGCGCTCAGCGTATAAAAAGGTATGTCCAACTGTTTGGAAATAATTTTAGCCAAGGTAGTTTTACCAACACCCGGAGGTCCCCATAGAATAAAAGAAGAAACATACCCTGTATCAATCATTTTCCGGAGCACGCTTCCTTGACCGACCAATTGCCTTTGTCCGGCATAATCGTCCAACGATTGAGGACGCATTCGTTCTGCTAACGGTCGATTCATGATAATCTAATTGAAATTGACAAATATAGTAAAATATTTCGTTACTTCTATTTATATCATCACTGTTTTTCACTCTTAAAAACGCGGGTAATCTGATAATAATATATAAAGCAAGTGATTACAAAATAAATGCCTGTTTGTAGCCACAACATCCGGTATTCAAATGCAATTTCCCACAAATCGGCTCCCATAGAATTTATTTTTACAAATCCTTGGATGCCGAAAGAGGAAGGAATTAAATATCCCACATATTTCCAGAAGGCAGGTATAGCCGGTAAGGGCCACGATATTCCTGAAATAAACAAAAAAATAAGTGAAGTAAATACCAATACCATCATCGGCGTCTCTCTGCTCCGTATAAAACCGGCTATGGTCATGGCAAAAAAGATACATGATAATAAGTAAGGTAATGCAAATAGCAAAAGTGTATTAAATTGAGCTAACTGTGGTATTTTAAACAAATTGGGGACGATGACTAAAGCCCAAAAACAAGTGAAAATATAAATAGTTAGGTATGCTAATGCTTTTCCTACAACAATTCGTAAAATTCCGGTAACCGTATTTTCTCTCGAAATTAAATGTCCGTTGTTACGTTCTCTTGCCGTTCCACATAACATGCTGATTCCCAGTAATAATGTTTGTTGAATGACCAGTATCAAAATCGCCGGCAAAAGAAAGGAAGCAAATCCGCTTTGAGGATTATAGAAAGGAACATATTCGTATGAAAGGAGGGCGTCTGGGGTAATAGGATCGTTTGTTTTCACTAAAATTTCATAACCCATCTCAATACTTATTTCGGTAGTCGTCATAAAAACCGCTTCATAAAATAAGATACTCGCCATATCCGAATAAAGCGCTATCACAGCTTGTTCGCCACGATTGATTTTGTAACTAAAATCAGAAGGAATTAATAATATTGCGTAAGCTTCTTTTCGATTTATCCTTTCCCTGGCATCTTCGAGTGAAGAGGCATAAGCGAAAACATGAACATCGGGCGAAGCGTCGATTTGGCGGATAAATTTACGAGCTAATGGGCTATGAGATTCGTCGACAACGATTATTGGTACTTCGTGAATAGATTCGGTATTATATATCATTCCATACATGATTGGGTACACAATCGGGACAATGATAAAAAAGATAAATACGCCGACGTCTTTGTAGATACTCCACAGTTCTCGTTTCCAGATGGCAAAACAATCCGAGATCCCTTTTTCTATGGTATTTAATAATTTCATATTAAGCTTGGTAAGAAGCGTATTTTAATGACCATTTCAAATTACGCAAAGTAAATGCAGGTAAAACAAGGAAACTTGCTAGAGATAAATATTGCGGCCAACTGTAGAAAAAAGTTCTTCCATTTAAAGCTTGGTCAACATAAATAAGGAAGTAATGCCTGAGAGGAAATATATTGCTTATTGCTTGTATTGGAGGGTACATGGCATTTACCGGATATGAAAATCCCGAAATAGAAAAAGCAATCATCCCGAAAAGGCAGGCGAAACTCAAACCCAAGCGTAGGGTAGGGAAACAGCCGGTCATAAATACTCCCATTGCTTGTGAAGCTAAAATAAATAAAAATAAAACCAATATCATACATCCTATATTTCCGTGAAAAGGAAATTGCATCAAAATATACAAAATGACGTACAACAGTAAACCTACAATGAAAAAAAGGATGGTTTGCGGGAGGAGTTTGCCGACGAGGGAAAAAGTAATGGAAAAATTTTCAGTAGAAAACCATTCTTTTTCGGTTTTTTCTTTGATTTCAATACTAATACTGTAAATTGTTACGCACATAATCATCAAAGCAAAAATGCCCGGGAGGATTAGGTTATTTAAATAAACCGAATAATTCAATCCGGGATTGCCAATAGGATGCGATTCAATCACAATGGGTTGTATGCTTGCCGTTATTTGTTGATCGTTATAACCTTTGGCTCTTCCTGTTTGCAAAACAGCAGAAGCGGCAGCTAAGACGGAAGCAGTTTTCATATCGCGCATTGCAATAGAACCCGCCATCATATAAGAATTATTAGTATAAAAGGATAATACCGGTTGTTTACCGGAAACCGTTTTTTTTGTAAAATGGCGGGGAATAAGGTATACTCCGTATATATTTCCTTTTTGCATCGCTGTTTGTGCCTGATTAAAATTTTCATATACTTCTATTACTTCGACTCCTTCAAGCAGATCTAATTGACGGATTAATGCTCTTGAAGTAGAAGTTTTATCTTCATCGACGATGGCAATGGGTATATTGGAAGGCAATCCCTCCTGCATAAGCGACAAGAAGAATATGCACGAAAATAGCGGAACAAAAAAAATGCAAAACCAGTAGATTTTACCGGAAAACAGACGCCTTACTTCCCTTCCTGCAATCCTAAATATATCAGACACATTCATTTCCAATTCTTTACTATTACAGACATACCCGGATATAATCCTTCAATGTAAGTTTCAGGGCGAGCTTTCACTTCGAAAGTCTTCAAATCGTACTGACCTCTTGTTTTAGTAGCCTTCCATGAAGCATAAACGCCTTGATCCTTCAAATAGTAAACCATTAATAGTATTTCTCTATCCAGAGCGGGAACATAAGCCGTAATTGTGCTTCCTTTAGTTATTCCTTTTAATAAATCTTCCCTGATATTAAAAATCACCCAAGCATCTTTTTTATCCATAACGTTCATTATTGGGGCTCCCGTTCCGACTAATTCTCCTGTTTTAATGAAAATTTCTGATATTTCGCCGTCGATAGGAGCAATGAGGCATGTTTCGTGGAGATAAGACTCTACTTCGTCGACAACTCCTTTTGCTTGATTGACCAAAGCTTCGGCAGCTAATTTATCTTCCTTTTCAGCGCCGTTTTTAGCCATTTGGTATTGAAAAAGAGCAGCTTGTTCGGTGGCTTTCATTGCGTGAAAATTTGCTTCAGCTTCGTCGTATTTTTGTGCGGAAACGACACCTTGTTCAAAGAGATTATGTACCCTTTGATAAGATTTTTCGGCAATTTCTAAACCGGCTTTGGCTTTTTGCCAAAGGGCGTAAGCAGACGCAATTTGCTCTTGGCGGACACCTTTGACGGCTTTGGCTTTTTGCGCTTGGGCAGCATTTTCAACTGCTTGCGCTTGTTTAAGTTTCGCTAATACTTCCGGACTATCGACGACGGCTAATGTGTCGCCTTTGCGTACAGTTGCTCCTTCTTGGATTTTTAGTTCCAAAATACGACCCGGAACTTTTCCTGATATTCTTACTTCAGTGGTTTCTACCTGCCCTTGGATAATTTCAGTATTGGGTTTTAGAACAAACCATCCTATTACAGCAATCAACACGAGGGTAGCTATTATACCAATGAAAGCTAAGAGCATGTTGTTTTTTCTCGTAATTTGTGCATCTGCATCCATGATGATAACTATTATGAGCTATGAATGATATCTTACCATTTGTAGCGCAACTTTAATTTTGCGTGTCGGCTTCATTCATAATTATTTATTATTTAATTTTTCCTTGTGCTTTTTCCAATTCCGTCTCTCTCAATCGGACGGCTATCTTTGCGTCAATAAGCTCAGATTCTGCTTTGTACCAAGCTGTTTGCGCTTCCATTACATTCAAAGACGGAATGACTCCTTCTTTGAAACCCAAATTAGCATAACGTAAGTTTTCGTCGGCATTTTCTTTATTTTTATTTGCGGCGACCAATTTCTTTTGAGCTTCTTTCAATTTGAATATAGCTTGATTAAGCTGTAATTCGATTTTTTCTTTTGCTTCGTCCATTTCCAATTGCTTAATTCGCGTTTCCGCCTGAGCGGCACGAAGCTTATGTTGCTTTTCTCCCCAATGGAAGACAGGAATGTTAACGATAACGCCTACATTCCACGAACCGGCGAATTTGTTTTGAAACCCGTTGAAAGAATTGGGATTGGTTATCATGTAATTCCCGGCTAAAGCTACGGTAGGAAGCATGTCGGCTAAAACAACGGCCTCTTTCTTTTTGTATATTTTAATAGCCCAATCCAGGCTTTTTAATTCGGGACGGTTTTCCCAAGCGTTAACGACGTCGTCTGTAAAAACATACTCTTCCGCGGCGATTGTTTCTGTATTTTCGTCTGCTAAAACAATGTTTTCATCCAAAGGTAAACCACACAACTGGCATAAGACCATTCGCGATAGTTGTACGCCATTTTCTACTTGAACCAATGTCATTTCGGCTTCATTCAATTTGACTTTTACCGAAAGTCCCTCGGCTCGCGTGGCAATTCCTTCCGCTATCATGGTCTGGACGTCGTTGTTCATTTGTTGAAGCAAAGACACATAATTTCGGGCTAAAGTCTGTTTCCCGATCAACGAAATCGTTTGCCAATAAGCTTGATCGGTCTGGATGATTACTTCCTGCATACCGGTTTCGTTCACGGTTTTAGCTAATTCTTCGGCATAGCGGGTAATTTGGTTGTAAGCAGTGATTTTTCCTCCCATAAAAAGAGGTTGAATCACTGAAATATTTCCTACGAAAACATGGTGAATATTTAACTCAAATTCTTTTTTGGGAATGATAGTATGTTCTTTCCAAAGAATTTTGTCCGGCTCTTGATATGGATCAAAAGGTTTTCCTGTTGCATCTAAAGGAACCCTTTTGTCTAATATTGAAATCCATGAGTTATTGACTTGTTCTTCCGTAAAACCGAAGCTGCCATCCGGCATTACCGTGCCTATCGGCAAGAATTTGTCTTCATTTAAAAGTGAAATATTCTTTTGATTATAAATATAAGACCCATTTATGGATATGTCCGGCAGATACTGGGTAAAAGCTGACTTTTTTTCTTCTGAAACTTTTTTTATATTTTCTTTGCTGATTTTCAATTGTTTATTATTTTCAATAGCTAAATTCCGGCAATCCTGTAGATTTAAAACCGTTTGAGCAGCAGCTATAATACAGGTATTCAAAATGAAAAAAACGGACAAAAATGTTTTCATACAGCAACCAAAAACTGAAATTTAAAGCTGAAAAGCAGTGTTCGATGGAATGATACCTAATCGGTTACTTTGTGTTATATATGATCTTTCAGCATCGATTTCATTACTCTTCAAAAATATATTGAAACCTGTCGCAAATTTAAGAAAAAAATTATTTATCTTTGACAAATCAAATTATTTAGGATGAAAATAAAAATAAATTTTGTTAAATGAAAAAGGTAGTTTTATTATTAAGCACGTTGTTTTTATGGGCAGCTTGCGAAAAGAAGGGATATGAAACAATATCCCAAAAAGACAGTAATGGATATCAGTATGAAGAAGTTACTAATGATCCATACAAGGCGCGTATCTACACCTTGGAGAATGGTTTAAAGGTTTATTTATCGAAAAATACGGATGAGCCTCGTATTCAAACGGTTATTGCCGTTCGTGCGGGTTCGAAAGACGAGCCGCGAGATAATACGGGTTTAGCCCATTATCTTGAACACATGATGTTTAAGGGAACAAGTAATTTCGGTACCTCCGATTGGGAAACGGAAAAGTCTTTATTGGATAGTATCTTTGATTTGTTTGAGTTGCATAAAAAAACAGAATCGGCTCAAGAACGAAAAGAAATTTACAAGCAAATCGATGCCGTTTCTAATGAAGCTTCCAAATATGCTATTTCAAATGAATACGATAAATTGACGGGAGCTCTTGGGGCCTCTGGAACCAATGCATTTACCAGTTACGATATGACGGCTTACGTTAATGAAATTCCTTCCAACAAGTTGGAGCCTTTTTTGAAATTGGAATTTGAACGTTTTACTAATATGCAACTTCGTTTGTTCCATACGGAATTAGAAACGGTTTATGAAGAATTTAATAGAAGCCAAGATAATGGTTTTTCCTTGATATGGGAGAAAGGGTTTGGCGGTTTATTTGAAAAACATCCTTATAAAACGGATGTAATTGGTTTGCCGGAACATCTGAAAACGCCTTCTATGTACAGTGTAATGGCTTTCCAAAAGAAATTTTATGTTCCTAATAATATGGCTGTGTTAATGACCGGCGATCTGGATTTTGAAAAGACCATTCAACTGGTAGATAAATATTTCGGACAGATGAAATCCAACAACGATTTGGTCCGTGAAGATACGATTGAAGAAGCTCCTATTACTGCTACTAAAACTTTTGAAGCAGCCACCCCCGACCAAGAGCGGATTTTTGTGGGATATCGATTTGGCAATATCAAATCAGAAGAAGCTTTATACCTGAAGCTAATTGCCGACATTTTCAACAATGGGAAAGCCGGTTTGATTGACCTTGACTTATTGCAGAAGCAAAAAGTCTTAGGATTGAATGTTGGAGCTGAATCAATGGTCGATTATGGCGTCTTTTACTTTATTGGTAGCCCTCGCGAAGGACAAACATTGGAAGAAATAAGCCAATTAATTCAGGAAGAAATAGGGAAATTGAAAGCCGGCGATTTCGATGAGAAACTATTGGAAGCCATTATCAATAACAAAAAGTTGGAAGTGATTGAAATTACCGACAGCCGGTCGGCTTGCTATAACTTCTTAGATGCTTTTATAGGTCAAATTCCGTGGAAAGACTATGTTTCGGAAATTGACGAAATGGCTAAATTGACAAAAGCAAACGTGGTAGAATTTGCGAATCGTTTCTTTGGAAATAATTATGTAACAGTTTATAAAAGAACCGGTGAAAATAAAGAGAAAGTAGTGGTGGAAAAACCGGCCATCACGGCGGTTTTGGTTAATCGCGATAAAGAATCCGAATTTTCCAAAGACTTGTTGGCAATGGAAACGGAACAAATTGAACCGGTATTTATCGATTTTAAGGAAGTGATTAAGAAAGAATCTGTTAAAGATGGCGTTGATTTTTATTATACTAAAAATACATCCAACAAAATTTACTCTTTGAATCAGTTTGTAGAAATATCCAATATTACCGATAAAAAATTAGCTTTGGCTTTTAGGTATTTACCTTATTTAGGCACTTCCAAATATACTCCCGAAGAATTAAAAATGGAAATGTATAAACTGGCGATGTATTTCAATACATATTCTACATCCGGACGTTCGTATGTTAACCTTTTCGGTTTAGACGAAACAATGGATCGCTCGTTGGCGTTAATGGAAGAAATGATAAATGACGCGGTTGTAAATCAAGAAGCTTACGACAATTTGGTGAATGATATCCTTAAACAACGGGAAAATGCTAAATTGAACAAGGACCAAATTCTTCGGAATGGGTTGGTTCATTATGCCAAATTCGGATCCAAATCTCAGTTTACCGATATTTTGACGAAATCGGAATTAAAAGCAATTGATCCGCAGGAATTAGTAGATATTATAAAGAATTTTTCATCCTATAAACATGGTTTTTACTATTATGGTCCGGAAGAAAAAGAAAAAGTACTTTCCTTGTTAAAAAAAGTCAAAATACCTGATGCATTGCAGGAAGTTCCTCCAAGGGTAGAATATCCCGAATTACCTATGGATAAGCCGGTAGTTTATTTTGCCGATTATGATATGGTACAGGCGGAAATTATATTCTTAGCTAAAGATGCTGTTTTTGATCCGGCATTGATGCCTTATCAAGACATGTTCAACGTGTATTACGGAGGAGGAATGAGTTCCATTGTATTCCAAGAAATCAGGGAAGCACGGGCTTTGGCGTATTCAGCTTATGCTTATGTATCTACACCTTCCCGGAAAAATCATTCCAATTATGTGATGGCGTATGTAGGCACGCAAGCCGACAAAATGGTTAATGCTATGGATGCGTTTCAGGAACTTCTGAGGGATATGCCTCTGTCGGAAAAAGCTTTTTCAATTAGTAAAGAAACGGCATTGAATAACATACGTTCGGAAAGATTGACCAAAACATCCGTTTTTTGGACATATATGGGGTTGCAAGATTTAGGAATTGATTACGATTACCGTAAGCCGGTCTTCGAAGCGATGCAAACGATGACTTTGAATGACGTTCAGAATTATTTTGAAAATCATGTTAAACCGCTTCCGTATTCTGTGTTGCTTATAGGTAAAAAAGATATGATTGATTTCAAGTATTTGAACAAGATTGCCGAAGTAAAAGAATTGCCTTTGGAAGAATTGTTCGGATATTGAAAGTAAGTTACTAAAGTTCCATTAATTTACTGATATTCAATAGAAAATAGAAATTAATGGAACTTTAATTTATAATTTTGCGATGTATTTCCTACGCACAAAACTAAGCGAGCATAGTATAAAATAAGCGCTTCCGCAAAAAGCAGAATTGAGCAGAACGTAGCGAACCAACTGTAACATTGATTTGTCCTTTTCCTAAAATTTTGCTGCTTGCTTCTTTAAAATATTTGAATATTTGATTGGAATTAGCAAGGTAATCATTGAAAAATGCCAGCCTGTGGGATTCGGGAGAAAAATAAAAATCTATAAACTTAAAATTTGCAACAATATTTTCTCCTATAATCGACGCTCACAATTTTTTTCTTTTTATCGTAGATGATTATGAGTTAATTTGAAAATCAGAAATAGCAAAGCGCTCCTTTTTATTTCTTCTCCTTCTTTTGTATTTACATAGCGTATAACAGTCATATTCTCTTGTGTCTACAAATATTTTTTCAATATTTCATTTTTCAACATCGGCATATCGTCAATTATTTTCTGCGCCTCTGCTATATGAACTTCTATTTTTTCTATTTCG
>JAISOJ010000020.1 GCA_031275735.1 Dysgonamonadaceae bacterium | reverse complement strand
ATGCTACAGTTTATAAAACAGAGGATTATGGTGTTGCCTGGACGAAGCAAAACATAGGAGATGCATCCTATGATACCGATTTTTATTCTATCAATATAATGGAAAATAAAACTTATTTGGCGATGGTGTATAATCAATATTCATTTCTGATGTTATTTTCGACGGAAGATCAAATAGAGTGGAATCAAACAGAGCATAATTGGTTTCAGCGACGTGAGGTCCCATTTTTTGTAAATGATAATACCGGATATATTGCTTCTTCACTTTGGCCGGTAGGTGCTGCTTCCTATGGAGTATTTGCAGTTTTGAAAACGGAAAACGGAGGAACACAGTGGAGTGATATAGAGATGAGAGACCACCTTTACATAGAACAGGAAGAATCTCTTGGAAAACCGGAGAAAATAACGGTTGTAAATGATACGCTTGGTTATGCTATAGTCGGACAGGTTCTTTGTAAAACTCCTGCACCTGCTTCTCCCCCACCGGATGGAATAGAAAAATTTGAAAACAGGAATGTACTGAAAATATCACGAACAGGACAAAAAGAACTGTTAATACAATCCGAATCAAAACCGGTATTATCTATTGAGATATTTGATATCGCCGGAAACAAACTTGCCCATAACCAATGGATAAATCCGGCAAAAGAAATAACTGTCCAGATGGACAGTTATGCTGCGGGGGTGTATGTGATAAATGCGACACATTGCGACAATACCCTGTCAATCAATAAATATATAAAAAATTAAAATCATGAAGACAAAATTTTTACAACTGCTTGTTATACTTTTCCTATGCCAGGCAAATACGGCACAGGAGCGAAAATGGACACTTATTGACTCATTGAAGGACTATTATCTGTATAAAATATTTGCACACAATCCAGACACGGTATTCATCGTTGGAGCAAACGGGTACGGCGGCAACAAAAAGGGGATGATTGCAAAATCGGTGGATGGCGCGATTTCCTGGAATATAACAGTGATGGATGATGTTTCCGTACTTTTTACCGACATCGTTTTCTGTGACGAAAATACCGGCTTTGTTTGCGGTGAAAATGGAATGCTTCTGAAAACAACCGATGAAGGAGAAACATGGGAACAAAAAACTACAAATACTTCTCGAAATATCAATGCAGTTGCTTACTCGGACATAAATAGTTTATGGGCAGTTGGGAATGGGGGACTTATACTCCATTCTACCGATGAAGGAGAAAATTGGCAGACGATTGAGTGGAATATTACTGAAAATCTTAACGATATTGCCTTTAAAAACGACATCGGATACATAACCGGCAGTAATGGTTTGCTGTATGAAACCCAAGATAAAGGCGCAAATTGGACAAAAAAAGAAATAGAAGAGCCATATTCCTTGACCGATATTTGCATAGCAGATGAAAATGCCCACATTTTAGGCGAATATGGGATAGGTATTTATTCCGGTGATGATGATTGGAATTTTATACCGTTTTTTCGGCTTGGTACCGAACATTTCAGTTGCCTTTTCTTAAAAAATGACACCTTATACGGCGTTTTTTCCATTCCGACAGATGGTTACACTCAAATTTTTCGAATCTATGCAAATTCGATTAATTGGCATTTGGACAATAGCGGATGGAAAGAATATGTTCTGGATCAATCAACTATATATGTTGACGACAGGGGGCATGCCGATATTTATTTTCCAAACGATTCGATTGGCTATGCCGTAAGCGGCTCTGTTTTATTTAAAGCATCTCCTGCGGATACGACAGTGTTAATCGAAAATATAACACATAAACCGGTTTCAATCAGGGAAACAGACGACCGGTTAATTATCCAATTAGAGAACTTGCCTATTCGGAAGTTAGAGATAGTCAACATTTCGGGAACTCGCGTTTTAAACCGGCAGGAAAAATATCCTGCTGATGAGTCTGTTTTAAATATAACAACTCTTCAAAAAGGAATTTACCTGATTAACATTACGTCGGAAAACCATGACATTTATACAATTAAATGGATTAAACGATGAAAAAATAACACAATCATGAAAACAAAAATAATTATATTAACCCTGTTGCTGACGAGTAATATAGGCTGTGTTTCAGCACAATTGACTACACAGATTCGAATAAATGAGGAAACAGTCAGTTTTTGCAAAGAAAAAGAATATGATCATTTGCAATGGGGAGAGGGTTTTTACACTACCGAAATAGGCGCTCCGGAGTTGCCGATTTCCCTGAAATCGTATCTGATTCCCATTGATGCTAAAAATGTAAAACTAAGTATTAGCAATATTCAAAGACAAGTACTAGAAGGAAAATACTATGTCTATCCGATACAACCTCCTGCAAAAGATGATGATACGAATCCTTTACCTTTTACCGTACCCAATAAAGCGATTTATGATTTTGATAAACCTTATCCTGGTAAACAGGCAGAAATCATATCCGATTATTTTTACATGGGTTATCGCATAATAACTGTTCAGGCCTATCCTTTTGAATATATTCCTAAAACAAAAACATTGTATGCCTGTGATTTTGATTTTTCGATTGACTATCTGATAGAGAAACAATCATACAATGAAAATACCATAACACAATATCAATCCTTCAACCGTTACGAATTGAATAAAAAATCAGTAAAGTTTCGTGTGGAAAATCCGGAAGCGGTTGATGGCTACGATACCAAAGTCTCGAATATAGTGCAATGGGATATTGTTGGAGGAAAGGGAAACCCGTCTCCTGTTTCTAAATGGGATACGCAAATTCCCGATTATATCATCATCACCAACAATGCACTAAAACCGGCGTTTCAGCCTTTGGCCGACTGGAAAACAAAAAAAGGCGTCTTTACCCTTATTCAAACGGTAGAAGAAATTGCCGGAAATTATCAGGGAAGCGATTTATCTGAAAAAATACGCAATTACATTATTAACGCCCGCTTTAAATGGGGAGACGGATTGTATATTTTGCTGGGTGGAGACGTCAATGTTGTTCCTGCAAGAATGTTGAAGGGATCTTCTGATTTATTCTACCCTGCAGATATGTATTATGCAACTTATATTGGTTCCTGGAATGAGAATCGTAATAATCTATTTAAAGAAACAGGTGATGCTGTAGATTACAGTTTGGGTGTGATTTTAGGACGCGCTTCGGTCGAAAATATGGAAGAAGCAACTGTTTTCGTGAATAAAATAATTACGTATGAGAAAGCAGCCAATATTTCGGATTTGAATTATTTTAAAAATAATTTATATTCTGTAGCTTATATGGCATATAGCATATATATGAATAGCACGCGTTTATGGAGTTATTATTTTATGCAAGAAATTAAAAATTATACAAATACGTATGTTTCTACAAATATTCGCAATAAATTTATTACGGATAATGCGAATTGTCTGGGAGATACAATTCGCTATTCAGAAAGACCCTGTCCGGGAGGGGATATTGAATTGAATCACGATAATTTTTTATCGACGCTCAATTCCGGCGCCAATTTAGGCATAGGTAAATTTCACTTCATTTATCATAAAGATCACGGTAGTTCGCAAGCAATAGGTACATCCAGCATAGATAAGGGCCAAAGTGTTACAAAATCCGACATAATGTCTTTGACCAATGGCCCTTCATACCAAATATTTATGAGTGGCAGTTGCAAATCGGCCAACTTTAAATACGACTGTATTGCGGAAGCTTACTTGACCAACTCCAATGGTGGCGGAGTTGCATATATTGGAAATACTGATGATGGTTATCGAGGTGAATATCCGCAACTTCGCTATTTTTGTGATGCTTTATATGTTACAACAAATCATCCAAGTATAGGAAGATATGATATAGGAA
This sequence comes from Dysgonamonadaceae bacterium, assembly GCA_031275735.1. Lineage (GTDB taxonomy): Bacteria > Bacteroidota > Bacteroidia > Bacteroidales > Azobacteroidaceae > Azobacteroides. Next base: position 6,343 of record JAISOJ010000020.1, on the reverse strand, counting down.
GCGCTTTTCAGAATATAATTAAAAAGGCATATAGAGAAAATTGGCGTCTCCACCTCCTCGGCGACCCCGAAATGCAAGTCTGGACCGACGTCCCGCAAAATCTGAATGTTTCCGTATCCCCCGCTACCGTTCTGTCAGGCTCCTCTTCGGTCACGGTTAGCGTCTCCAACATTCCTGCCGGAGAAGAAGCCCTGATTTGCCTGATGAAAGCCAATGAAGTCTATGCAACAATGAAAGTCAATGCCAACGGCTCTTACACAATCCCCTTTACGGCGGAAACTCCCGATACGCTTCACGTCACCGTAACCGCCCATAATCGTTTCCCCGTAGAAAAAACCGTCACCGTCAACCCGAGCAAGATGCCCAACTTATTGATTTCCGCACTTAATTTCACCGATAACGGAAGATACAGCAGCGTGGGCAACGGCAACGGACAGAACGACGCAGGCGAAACCATCTACCTGCAAGTAGCGGTGGGAAACAACGGCGGGACTGTCGCGAACGGTGTTACCGCCACACTGTCTTGCACTTCCGATTCGATTACTTTTTTAACTAAATCGTCGAAGCTGGGCGATATTGCGTCCGGAGCTTCGGCTCGCGGTAATTTCCTGTACCGGATACATAAAGACATGCACGAAACATTGAGCAATTCTTCAAATCCGGTTACTTTTCAATTGAATATGACCGGTTCCGATAAAATGTCGTGGTCGAAAACGTTCAATATCGACGTTTTTGCTGCGGAACCGGAACAGCGGAACAAGGTCGATATCACCCCTGCAACCATCGGGGCCAATCAGACGGTTACCTTTAATATCGAATTGCAGAACAGGGGCCAAGGGCAGGCTACCGGACTGACAGCTGTCCTGACAGGCAACAATGCAAGTAATGTGGTTTCTTCCTGTTCTTCCGACCCGCGCACTTATCCCGCAATCGGACGGTTTGAAACCCAAACGGCTTCTACTCCCTTTCAATTTACTACCGCCTCGGGATACAGGCCGGACAGTACATTAAAATTCAATCTCGAAGTTACCAATGCTTACGGAAGAACATGGAATTTTTCGTTTGATTTAACCCGACCGGCAGCCATTACCGGCCTGGATTTTCTGGCTACCGAAAATACTATTGACTTACAATGGAATGCCTTGTCCGGTGTGGGCGGATACAATGTTTACCGCTGCAATGCAGGCGCTAACGATACGGAATCGGGCAGTTATGTTAAACTGAATACCGAACCGGTTTCCTTTTCCTTTTTCAACGACGCCGGCGGATTAAATACCCTGGCCAAATATTACTATAAGGTAGCCGCCGTATCGCCTTCGGGCATGGAAGGCAATGCCGTAAGGATATTGGCCTGGACGTCTTACCCGCAAAGATACCTCTATCCCGTCACTTTTCCCTATGATATAGGCGCTTTTCGTTCACCGGTCAATGTGGCGGACGTTAACTTCGACGGTAAAAAAGAAATATTTGCATCTACAAAAAAAGGAGACGACGGATATTTGGTTGCTCTTGATTATGAGGGGAGCGAACTGTTTGATATCGATAATAATGTGACGACTTACAGCGGTTTTGCCGACTTGGGAAACCCTGCATGGGCGATTCCTGCACTGGCCGACCTGAAGCGGGAAGGTAAATACAGTGTAATTCTGCCTACAAGAAATGAAACGAATAAAGGTGACAACCGGCTAATATGTTATAGCGTTGAAGATGCCAACGGCGATTCAAAGCCGGATTTGCTTTGGTCGCAGCCGCTAGGCACGGAATATATAGTCGGCGCAGTCGTGTCCAACATAGACAACAGCCCCGACGGTTCGATGGAGATTCTCGTATTACCGGTGACCCAGTCCGGCACCCCTATCCGTATTTACAATGCCGACGGTACGTTGCTGCGAACGGTTTCCCCCGGCGTAAGCTCTTATTATGCATACGGATCATTGGCCGTGGCCGACCTGGATGATGACGGCGACAAGGAAATTATTCTGGCCTGCAATACAGGCATTTACGTATGGCATCACGACGGCAGCAATTTCATAGCCAATAAACAGCCGATTTACGACAATGGCGGCGCAGGAGGATTCTTATTTAAAAGTTCCGTCGTCGTATGCGATCTGAATGCTGATGGAAATAAGGATATTCTTACCTGTGCAATCAAGAATACGACTCCTTACGAAGGAAAAATATATGCCGTGAATAAAGCCGGCGGTCTTCTCAGCGGCTGGGGAACATCCGTCCAAACCATACCGCACAACAGCAGTTCCTATCGCCTGGATATTTCTGTGGGCGATCTGGATAACGACGGGAAACTGGAGGTCGTTGCTTTCGGCTTAAATACCTTGAAAATATGGAAAAATACGGGAGCGCTCAAAACTTCCGTTACGTCACCCGAACCTTCTTTCGGCTGGGGCGCTCCTGTCTTAGCGGACGTGGATGGCGACGCGGATATTGAGGTTATTGCTGCTTCGGGCATGACGAACAACATATACGGATATAATCATGACGGCAGTAAGGCAGTGGGGTTTCCATTAAGAGGCGCCGACGTATTTTACTCGAATATCTGTATCGACGATGTGGACAATGACGGGCGGAATGAATTGATTGCCGTTTGTAATAATACCATTCAAATGTGGAAAACAAGCGGATTGCCTTCGAGGATAGCATGGGGACGGGACAGGCACGACCGGTTCAACACCGGGGAATATTATCCGGTATGCGATCCGGTGATCGTTTCCTCCAATACATCATGGAACTCCGACCGAAGTATTTGCAGTGATCTCATTGTCAGGTCAGGAACGCTTACCGTCAATTCCGCCTGTACGGCAACCCTGTCTTCCGACGCAATGATTATCCTTCAAGCGGGAAGTACGTTGGTGCTTGACGGCGGGAAAATAATGAACGCCAGTATCAAGGCGCTTCCGGGTAGCAAAGTGATCTTAAAAAATAATGCTTATATCCAACTTTGCAAAAATGGAGAATTATCGATCGCTTCCGGAGCGGAGTTTGAAAATAGTTACGGCAAAATCGACATTACCTATTGAATCATTCTGCTTATCCGTTTCGGTCAAACGGTTTGCGTAGCAATGGGGCATTTCGGATTGTTGCACGATAAGAAATTTTACCGCAAAGTTCGCAAAGCAATTAGCGTTCTTTGCGGTAAAATAAAAAGCAACAATTTGAAATACATTCGTTTTTTCGTGCTTTTTGTAATAGTTTCAATTTTTTCATGTACTTTTGTCTAAAATTTAGATTAAATAACCCTCCTTTTTTAAGGAAATTACATTGAAATTCAATTACATGAACTAAAAAACGATGAATGAACAAATTAAACAAATTGCTGAAAGGCTGAAAGGCTTAAGGGACTCGTTAGACCTTTCGATTTTGGAAATGGCGGAACATTGCAAAAGAGATCCCAAAGAAATCCAAAGTTACGAAACCGGCAAAAGCGATATTCCCATGAGCTTCCTTTTCGATGTGGCTCAACATTTTAACATCGATACTTCTACTTTGATTTCCGGAGAAGAACCTCGTATGAAATCGTATTTTCTTACCCGCTACGGGAAAGGCGTTTCCATAGAAAGAAATAAAGCCTATAAATACCAGGCGCTTGCAAGCGGATACAAACATCCGCAAGCCGAACCATTCGAAGTAACCGTAGAACCTAATGAACAAGACATTCACCTCAATTCGCACGAAGGAGAAGAGTTCAATTATATTCTGGAAGGCAGGCTATTGCTCCGTTTCAACGGGAAAAACCTGATTCTCGATCCCGGCGACAGTATTTATTTCGATTCGTCTTATCCTCACGGAATGAAAGCGCTGGATAATAAATCCGTAAAATTTTTAGCAATCATACTTAAATAAGTAGGGATTATGAATTATGAAATACAATGCATCTCACACAGGTGCAAGTTAATTCATAATTCGTAATTTATAATTTATAACATCATGGTAGAAAAATATATCAACCGGGTCGATTTTAAAGATCAAGAAGATTTTAAGGCCAATTTTAAGATAAATGTTCCGGACAATTTTAATTTTGCATACGACATAGTAGACGAATGGGCAAGAACCCGTCCGGACAAAAAAGCCCTCTGCTGGGTAAATGATCAAGGTGAACATATTGAATTCACATTCCAGGACATGAAAGAAAAAAGCGATACTGCCGCTTCCTATTTCCAATCCATTGGAATAAAGAAGGGCGATATGGTAATGCTTATCCTTAAACGCCGTTATTGGTATTGGCCGATTATCCTTGGATTACATAAAATCGGCGCAATAGCGATTCCAAGCACCCATTTGTTAACGGAGAAAGACCTTATTTACCGTTGTAATTCTGCCGATATCAAAGCGATTATCAGCGTGGGAGAACCTTTAGTCACAAAACATGTGGATGAAGCGCTTCCCGAATGTCCGACATTAAAATACCGGATTTCCATCGGACCGGAAGTTGCCGGAAACTGGCTGGATTTCAGAAAAGGAATAGCAGACGCTCAAACTTTTGTCAAACCGGAAAAACCGAACTGCAACGAAGACATTATGTTGTTATATTTCACATCCGGAACAACCGGACAACCTAAAATGGTCATCCACAACTATACTTATCCTTTGGGACATATCGTTACTTCCGGTTATTGGCAAAACCTGAAAGAAGACAGCTTGCATCTTACTTTAGCCGACACGGGTTGGGCAAAGGCAGCCTGGGGAAAACTTTATGGACAATGGATTATGGGCGCCTGCATTTTTGTTTATGATCATGAGAAATTTACGCCCGCCGATTTATTACAGATGATTCAAGATTATCGGGTAACTTCGTTCTGCGCGCCGCCCACGGTTTTTCGTTTCCTGATCAGGGAAGACTTGAAAAAATACAATCTTTCGGCATTAAAATATTGCGAAATAGCCGGCGAACCTTTAAACCCCTCGGTATTTGACGCTTTTTATAAAGCGACAGGTTTGAAACTGATGGAAGGCTTTGGTCAAACGGAAACGACTATTACTATTGCGAACTTTCCATGGATGAAACCCAAACCAGGTTCAATGGGAATGCCTAGCCCTGCTTACGATATGGAGTTAATCACAGTCGATGGACGAATTGCCGAAGATGGCGAGCAAGGCGAAATCATTTTTCGTACCGACCGGACAATGCCCGTAGGATTATTTATGGGATATTACCGCGATTCGGAATTGACGAAAAGCGTTTATCACAACCATGTGTATCACACGGGCGATATTGCCTGGCGCGACGAAGACGGCTATTATTGGTTTGTCGGACGTAACGATGATGTGATTAAAAGCTCCGGATACCGGATCGGACCGTTTGAAGTGGAAAGCGCCTTAATGACTCATCCGGCAGTAATTGAATGTGCTATCACCGGCGTTCCCGACGAAATCCGCGGACAAGTAGTGAAAGCGTCGATCGTCCTGGCTCCCGCTTATAAAGAAAGAGCTAAACCCGAATTGATCAAAGAAATACAAGACCATGTAAAAAAAGTGACGGCGCCGTACAAATATCCGCGTATTATTGAATTTGTCGAAGAATTGCCGAAAACAATCAGTGGAAAGATACGTAGGGGACAGATACGGGAAGAAAAAAAGAAATAATCTTATTTATTATCCCAACTAATTGCTATTTGTATATAAAAAATATACTCATTAATAGGGATTGCCCGATCAATAATAATTGAATATTTTTGCACCTAAATTTTATGCAAAAATAATTATTGAAAGTGAAAGTTATTCCCGTTCTTTTAATTTTATTTGTTTTTTTCTGCTCCCTTGCTGATATTCAGGCAGAAACAAATGATTCGACATTTGTTCCAAAAGTACAGTTTTCCCGTCTTACATTGGGAGGATACGGCGAAGCGGTTGCTCAACGCATGTTTTACAGCGACAATGCCTCCCGTTACATGTATCCTGCAAGTAATAAAAATGCCGCGCACGGTCGTTTCGACTTGCCTCATGTCGTCGTTTACATGGCTTATGATTTCGGCAAAGGCTGGAAATTCTCTTCCGAAATCGAATTTGAACACGGCGGTTCGGGAAGTACGTTTGAAATAGAAAATGAAGAAACCGGCGAATATGAAACCGAAATAGAAAAAGGCGGCGAAGTAGCGCTGGAACAGTTCTGGATCGAAAAAACTTTTTCCAATGCAGCGCATCTTCGTTTGGGACACATTATTGTTCCCATTGGATTGACCAATCAATATCACTTGCCGACCGAATTTTTTTCGGCGCTTCGACCGGAGGAAGAAACCTCTATCCTGCCTTGTACCTGGCACCAAACCGGTATCAGTTTTTGGGGCAAAACCAAACAGTGGCGTTATGAAGCCCTATTCATATCGGGATT
>JAISOJ010000016.1 GCA_031275735.1 Dysgonamonadaceae bacterium | reverse complement strand
TTCCAACCGTTCAATAAAATTATACTTGGCTTGTCGGGTTTTCCAGCGTTCCCGCGCATAAGCCTGCATATCGGGAACCGTATCTTTTTCATCCACAATTTCGAGTCCCAGCAAAGTTTCGATAATATCTTCCATCGTCACGATTCCGTCCAATCCGCCGTATTCGTCCACGATCAAGGCGATATGTTCCTTTCTCTTCAGCAGTTTTTCCCACAACTCGAACAATATAATGGTGTTGGGAACGATTACGATTTCCCGTTTAATGTCTTTCAACCGCAAATCATGTTGATTTTCGGTCAGTTTTTCAAAAACAGCCTGTCGAAAAACATAGCCCGTTACATCATCCTCATTTTCCGAATAAACAGGTATGCGCGAGTACTTTAGATAATCCTTGCTTTTCAAAAAATCGTCGAGCGACAGGTTTTCATCCGCGAGAGCGACCACTACCCGCGGCGTCATTATTTCCCTGACACCCACATTTTTAAGTTTCAACAGGTTTTGTATTATCCGGTTTTCTTTTTCCGAAAAAATACCCTCGCCGACGCCGATATTGGTTAGTGCTGCAATTTCTTCCCGGCTGGTTGTCTGTTCCTGCCTGTTTTTCGAAATCATTTTCGTTATAGCGGCAGAAACGACCACCAAAGGATAAGTAACAATTGTCATTCCCTTAATCGTATAAGTTGTAAGCATCGCCAAATTTCTCCAGTACTTGGCGCCAATGGTCTTGGGGATAATTTCGGTAAAGACTAAAATCAAAACGGTCATGCCTGCCGACACAATACCGAACGATGCTTCTCCAAAGACTTTAATCGCCTGTGCGCCAACGCCGGCTGCGCCTATGGTATGTGCAATCGTGTTCAGGGAGAGGATCGCAGACAAAGACTTGTCGATATCGTTTTTGAGCCTCATAAATGCGGTTGCCCAGTGATTTCCGTCTTCGTGTTTGACAATCAGGAACGATTGCGGCGTCGAAAGCAATACGGCTTCCATAATCGAACATAAAAAGGATACAAACAAAGCCAGAAATAAATAAACAAAAAGAAGTATCATAATTTTAATTGAAATTTATATTAAGTCAGATTAAATTTTTCACAAGTAAACCTTTGTTTTTTAAAAACATATCTTCCCTTGATTGAAGTATTGCTTCCCATTCGGGAAGGAAAGTATGCTTGTTGTCCACCTTGAAATTTTCGGAGCCTTGCCGGTCGATTTTCGTGAACAAATACTCCATCGTGATTTTATTAATGTCGATGGCCGGCTGATAATAAGGATAATCATCCTCATCCCTTATTTCGCAGATGATACCGATTACCATCAACTGTTGCAGGATTCGTTTTGTCAGTCGGATAGGAATTTTATATTCGGACGAAATTTCCATTGCCGTATAAGGTTTCTCTTCCTTTTCGAAACGCTTAACTATAAGTGTTGTAATCGATAAGATAAGGAAATCCAAATATCTTCTTGAGATATTTTTACTGTCGTTTTCGAACTCGAAATTTTGGATATTTTGTCCGGCAAAAGCAATTTCGGCGCCAATCAGGCAAATCATCCACGACAGTTGCACCCACAACAACAGCAAGGGGATTAAAGCAAAACTGCCGTATATGGCGTTGTATTTCGATACCCATATTTGTCCGTTAATATAAAGGTACTGCACAATCTGGAATCCGATGGCGGCTAAAATCCCCGCGTAAAAAGCATGTTTGAAGCGCACTTTTGTATTGGGCATAAACATGTACAGACCCGTAAATGCAAATATGGAAATAATCCAGGGAGCTATCGTAATGATGATTTCATAAACAGGCATTAAAAGTTGATGATATTGTAAGGTTTTGAAAGTGGTGGCGAAAAAAATGGATATTCCCGACGAACAAACCAGAAAAACGGGAAGAAACAGGAAGGTGGAAAAATAATCCGTAAATCGCCGGACAATGGTGCGGCCTTTGGAAACTTGCCAAATCATATTGAATGTATTTTCAATACCCGAAATAAGATTGAAAACCGTATAAAAAAGCAGAAGAAGTCCCAAACCCAGAAAAAGACCGTCGCGGGTCTGTTGCATATAGGAGTTGACAAATGTCAACGATTGCAACAGGATTTCCTTTTGTCCGGGGAAATATTCAAACAGTTGACTTTCGACAATATTCCGGAAACCGAACCCTTTGGCAATTGCCAACAATACTGCCAAGAGAGGAATAAGAGAAAGAAACGTACTGTAAGTAAGGGCTGAAGCATTTCGCGGCAAATTATCCTCCTGGTAACGTCTGAGCGCTAAAGCGACGACTTTGATTACCGTATAGCCTTTTCGCTTTGTGTTGCTGAGTTCGGAGGGGACAATGCGCCAGACGTCTTCTGTAATAAACTTCCAGAATTTCCTGATAATATCGGGTATATCATTCATTTTCAGCATAGATTCATTATAAAAAGCAGTCAATCTGTAAGCCGGATTCTGTACTTGTTTTAACAAGTGTCTGTCATTTATCTGGATTTAATGTCGCCATTAAATTCAAGCAATCTACCCCCCGACATCGAACGAGTAGTTCTACATGCGCCGGTGTACATGATCTTGCAACCCCTAAGCAGTACGGCTTCCTATATTGCTATAAGAACCGGTAAGCTCTTACCTCACCTTCTCACCCTTACCTTCCGAAAAAGGCGGTTGTTTTCTTCTACTTGGCTCTGCTCTCGCAAACAGCTATCCGTTAGATAGTAGGGTACTCTGTGTTGTCCGGACTTTCCTCTTTTTCATACAAAAAAGCGACAGACCGACTGACTGCCGTGCAAATGTACCTAAAATTTTTCAATTTATGCACATAGAGAGGGGAAAATAGATAAAGAAAGAATAGAAATTACATTTGTCAATTCAAATAATCGTACTCATTTTACGAGTAGTTGACAAATGTAACGATATATTCGGAGCAATGGAACGCAAGCGATACGAATGGGGAGGTTTGAGAAGCCCAGCTCTTATTGCATATAACAATTATATACAAAAAAAGACGTGAGTGTTCTGTTGTATTGCTTTGTGCAGTTTGAAAATTGGCTATTTTCTTAGACAAAGTAATATCTTAAAAACGCTTTTGTTAATCTAAAAATCCTTCTAAAATATACGCTTCAATCCTAAAAATTGTCGCAAAGGTAGTATTTAATTTCCGGATCTCACACAACAGGTATATTTAATCAGGGCAAACCACGAAAATTAGAAATTGGGAATTAAGAATTTGCTGCGTCCAATTCCTAATTTCTAATTCTTAATAATGCCCCAAGCGGTAACTAAGTCCTATTGAACCGTATATATTGTACATTTTGAAAGTAACGCCGGTGAAATCGGAAGGAAATAAAGAATTTAACCCCCAGCTTAACTGTCCTCTTAAAGCAAAATGAGAATATAAAACCCGTTCTCCTGCAAGCAAGATGCCGTAATCGAACCTGTTTTGTTCCTTTGAAAAATCGAAGGAAGCATGATCGACCAGTGTCTTTTCGCCAATCGGGCTACCTCTGCGAATGTATCCATCGGAAACGTGCCCGGTAAAATGCGGGTTATAGAGATAGGCGATATAAATGCCTGATTGAGCAGTCCATTTAGCGGAAATTCGGCAAGCAAGCAAAACGGGAAGGGAAAGATAAACGTTTCTTATTTCCGTAGTATTCTTCCCCGTAAAATTGCCGGAAAACGTGTTGTCTTTCATTTCTATCTCGGTGTGCAGGTTTTTCACCTGGTCGCGCACCGTAAATCCCTTGTGATCCAATGCAAATTGGGTTGCGATTCCCCATTTTTCGTTCAACCATCGGGTTGCTTCCAAAGCAAAATGAGGCGCAATCCAGGAAGGGGAAAATTTTTCTATCTTTCTGATTTCAACAGGAAAAAAAACAGGAGAAGTTCCTCCCAAATTATATCCTGCATTGATTTTAAATTTCCATGCCGAATGTTCGCCCTGTGCTTTTGTGTGCATGGAAGAGAAAAGAACAAGCAGGATCGCCGCCAAAATCTTCGGGAATAATCGCTCTTTTTTATTCATTTTTAACCTCATAAAGCAGTTTTATGTCATCAATAATTAACGTATTTCCAGGGCGTCCTTCGTAGTTTCCGCCTCTGTAACTGGAAGCAAAAACAATGGTCAATTTATATTCGTTATTTTCCAGTTCGTTCCAAACAAAAGGTACAGAATAAGAACGGTAATCGAAATCAACCTCAAAATCAATAAAATCGGTTTCCCGCCGTATGTTTTCAAAGTCCAATTCCGCTCGTGCGATAATATTCGGGGCATTGCTTACATTGTCGCCGTACAAAAATTCGGCATTATCGTCTGTTTTGAACAATACCGCATAAATGGAACATTTGTCCTTTTTTGTAGCATCGCGGCTTCCGTCTTCATTGATATAGTCTTCGCTGCCTTCCTTATAGATGTATTTTCCGCTTAATTTAAGCGGTTTTCCACTGTTGAAAGGGATTCCGAACTGGGTTGACTTCAATGGATTCGACAGTCCCATTAACGGGTTGAAACCGCCTAAATACAGCGATCCGGCCAAACAGGGAATATTCACGATTCCTCCGGCAATTTTTCCAGGTCCGGTCATGGTACACAATTCCACTGCGGTATTACCGGAGATACGGATTTGCCGCACAGGATATTCGTTTGCCGGTTTCACCGAATTATTCCATGCCATAGCCACTCCGTTGTTGCTGGAATACCATTGCAGGGAACCTTCTTTCGGATTTTCATAAAGATAACTGCTGCCTGGCTTTACCCATGTTTCAAATTCGAAGTTTTGGGGAAAGTTTTTGACCTGAACCACCGAATACGTTTTGGCATATTCCTTGCTTTGTGAAGTCACATCGATAAAAAAAAGCGTATCGCCGGATATTGTATTATCCCATGATTGGTAACTTGCTCCTTCGGACAGTTCGATAGAAGCAATATCTTCTTTTTTCAAATCGGCATTTAATTTCGGATAAACGACAATATAGTCGTTGTATATTTCGACATTTTTAGTTCTCAAACGGTTTTCGGTAAAAGAAACGGATACAATATCCGCTTCGGGATTAAGCACATCGTCTTTGATACAGGAAACGAAAAGAATGACTGTCAAAGTCAACAGAAGTCG
>JAISOJ010000021.1 GCA_031275735.1 Dysgonamonadaceae bacterium | reverse complement strand
GCAAGCCGTTTATAGGCGGTGGCTTCTTCAATCGGAGTAATATCTACCCGGATTAAATTTTCCGTTATGGCTGCTTCCAACGCTTCATCGTCCGTCATCGTGCGGACAATGGCGGGAATGGTTTTTGTTTTTGCCAATTCGGAAGCCCTGTACCTGCGTTCCCCGCATACGATTTCAAACATCTTGCCTTTTGGCCGGACTAAAATCGGCTGTAAAACGCCTGCCTGCCTGATACTTTCCGCAAGTTCCTGTAATTCGTCTTCATTGAGTGACTTGCGGGGATTAAAATCGCTTGTTACGACTTTTGTCAATGCTACGGTAATAATACCTGTTACCGTTTCTTTTACTGCTGTGTTTTTTACTTCTTTTTTCATTGTAATAATTATTAAATGATTATGAATAAATTGATTATGCTAATTTGATTTTTTTTTGTTTCAAGGGGGAAGGGATATTCCCACCCCCTGTTAATACCTTTATTTATCTGTTTCACTTGAGTGGTAATCCACGAAATACTGTAATCCGTTATCGGGGTCGTCAATGTAATAGCCCGAATGGTCTATCAGCATGGCGGATGTGGCATTGTCGCCAAACTCAAAGGATGAACCGCTCTTTTCCCATTTACCTGCCTTTTCGCCTTTTACAAATTCCCTTTTGTAGCATTGGAAGACGGTTTTCTTTACGTGGCTTTTCAGGTTTTCTATCATCCGGCATATTTCGCACAATTCCGTTTGTTCTATCGCCAGATTGATGGTCTGCTCATATACAACCTTTTCCGCCTTTACTTCACCCCTGAAAATACTTAGCTTGAATAATCCGTTTCCATACTCGAATGAAACGGCATGGCATCCTTTGGCTTCCAATTCCATTAATGCGGTGATGATTTGATTGATTTTCGTTTTCATCTTTATTTACTGTTTAACTTGTTAATTTTCAGTTTATACTGTTTCTATATATATCAGTATCAATGATATTCCCGTCATCCGTAAACCAACAGTCGTTTAATTCACAACCATAAATCATTTCTTCATCGGATATTTCATAGAAATATTTATATCCATATTCTTCCCACTCCCTGCAAAATGAATAATACCACGCTTTTACATTGGCTACAATCCTGTTAATAATATCATCCTGCCTGTCTGTCGGGGCATCGTTATAGCTTTCAATTGAAATAGTGTTTGCATGATAATACTGGCTGTGATGTTCAAAATCAATCCGGTACAACAGTTCATTTACAGATTGTACCTGCTTGTGATGGACATTTTTTAGCGCTATTCCTTTGAATTTATTACCGAATATTTCCGAATGGGTAATATGTCCATGCAGGCATAGCCCATCACTTTGACAATTCGATAAGGAATAACAGGTTTTCAAGTGTGATAACCCTTGTTCTTTGAGCGCTTCCGTTAAATCTTCTGAGAAAAATTCAGGAAGACGTTCTTTTTCAAGGTAATTTATTTTTGCCTTTTCTTTGTTGTATTCATCCAGTTCCATGAACCGGTATGCCTTTATTTCTTTTACCAATATCTTCATTGATTTAATTATTTGATTGTTAACAAATTTATCAACTTGGATTCCTTTGAACGACTGAATATCCACCCGGCTCGTTTTTCACCTTCGTGCGACAATTTCGGGTTAAACCGTCCGCCCAATGCTTTCAATTCGTCTTTAACCGGTCGGGTATCACCAAAAACCGCTATTGCCTTTTCGGAGTAATCCACGATGATAAAATCGCCTGCAACAGTGGCGGGCGTATCTTTTGCGTCCGCCTGAACCTTCCCGCAAATGTTGGCTTCGTCACCTGCAACGAGGGCAAAACGTTCAATGAATTTTTCCCTGTCATAAATGCGTTCCTTTGTGATTATCCACCCGCCGTATTTGCTCTTTCCAAGATAATAACCGTCGCCCATCGAGTATTTTTCCCGGTGTTCATAATCCTTGTTGTCTTCGGTTAAATATGCCGTTTCCGTGAAGTTTGCAGCATATTTGCGCATTTCGGAAAACAAGTCCCTTGTATGGGTAGAAAAGCCAAGAAGAACCGTCCTTTGGGTGCGGTATCCGTAATAATCGGTCATTGAATCGCTTTCATTTTCGTGCAGTTCGGCAATGATTGCCGCTTTCGCATCTTCGGGGATTAGGGTTTTCAGGCGTTCCCGGCCAATGGCTCGTAACTGTTCATCGCGTCCTTGTTCCGCCTTCCGTTCTTTTTCTTTTTCACCGGCAATCTGTTCCGCCTCGTTTTGGAGTATTGCCACCTCGAAAGCGTCCATAAATTGGGGGTTTGTGTCGTCATAATAATAACCGGCACCGTATATACGGGACATGGACAAAGGGCGGATTAAATCACACTGCCCGAACTCGTGTGTCCGCAAATTGATTACCCCGTATGACAGTCCCCATTTGGTTTGCCGGATGTCATACACTACATATTTGTCGGAATTGTATCCTTTCATTTGGATAATCTGATTTTTTCCTGCTGCCTGTTTTGCAGTGTTACACGCTTCATTTGCAAATAATAAATGCTCTACCATAACTTTAAGAATTAAAATATTAATAATGAAATAATTGAAATCAGGATTATGATGGAAACGACGGTAAAAACGACGGATGCAAGCAAGCCCCAAAGCCTCAATACAAGCCTCAAAACTCTGTATCCGAGATACACTCCCACTACGACGGAGAATGACGCGCCAAAGGCATGCATCAGCACGACAACCGCCACTAACCCAAGCAATCCCATCCAAATTTTATGTTGATTCCAGAGGAGGGAGTTTTGTTTTTTTATTTTTTCTTCGTTTCGCATAATCATGACTTTTTTTTTACTTCATGCGTCATCCGTCGTCGGTCGTTTATTGTTTCAAGGCAACAATGGTGTAGGGGTTAAGGCAGTCAGGGTTTTTGCAAAAAATACTACCCGGAGCGCAGCCGGAGGTGTGGAGATTTTTTGCAAAACCCGCAGGGCTTGACCTTGACGGCCTGTTAAGACCCCGTAAACACCTTTGCCCGTGAACAATAACCCGACAGAGGATGTTACGGTAAGAATTTTGAGGAATGATTATGCAGAAGGAAACGGCGAAAAAATACAGGATTATATTGTTGGATGCGAGGCATGAAGCCGAGCCTTTATTAATTAAAACAGCATGTTATCGCCTGAAGCGATAATCGGCAAGTGTACAGCTTAATGCAACGAAGTGGTTTATGCTGTACTTTTGTCTCCTGTCGTGTCTGCGACTTGCTTTGCGTGCGACGGAACGGAAACACAAAGCGTGTCGCGGACACAAAATGAAAAAGCCCGGCACTGTGAATGTCGGGCTGTAAATAATTGATTTGTTGTCAATCAATTATTATCAATAGAATATCGTTATCCAAAGTTTAGTGTTTATATGTATTGTAAATCAAAACGATAAGTTGCTTACTTTATAATACGGCTTTGGATAACAATATCGTATTTT
>JAISOJ010000007.1 GCA_031275735.1 Dysgonamonadaceae bacterium | reverse complement strand
AGGTCTGCATGAGCCATTCGACGCTCTACCGGAAAATTAAGGCGCTGGTCGGCGTTTCGGTCAACGAGTTTATACGCAAAATCAAGATGAAACAGGCGGAAGAACTGCTTCTGACGGGGAAATATACGGTCTCGGAAATCGCTTTCCGCATCGGAATGAATAGCCTGGCTTATTTTCGACAGTGTTTCAAGGAAGAGTTTGGGGCGTCGCCTTCGGAATATGTGAGGAAGATAAATGTAACTGATAAATTATTTCCGTCTTAAATCGCACAAAATATACTATCTTTCCCATACAACGCTTGACGCTGCGTATATTTTCATGGGTTTGTGTGTAATTCTATAATTTTAGTGCTAACTTTGCAGTCAAATTTTCAAAAAGCATTATAATTTACAATATATGTACAGGACAAATACTTGCGGAGAACTCCGCCTTTTAAATGTCGATCAAGAAGTAGTTTTATCCGGTTGGGTACAAAAAGTCCGCAAATTTGGCGGAATGATTTTTGTTGATTTACGCGATCGTTATGGAATTACTCAACTGGTTTTTAATCAGGAAATAAATGCTCAATTATGTGAAAAAGCAGAAAAATTAGGACGCGAGTGGGTCATTCAAGCCAAAGGCGCAGTTGCCGAACGTTCCAATAAAAATCCCCATATTTCGACCGGCGACATTGAAATAATTGTTTCAGAATTGACTATACTGAACTCTTCCGATACGCCTCCTTTTACAATTGAAAACGATACGGATGGCGGCGACGATCTACGCATGAAATACCGTTATTTGGATTTGCGTCGAACGCCGGTTCGCTCCAACCTGGAATTACGTCACCAAATGGCATTTGCTACCCGTAATTACCTGAATGAACTGAAATTTCTGGAAGTGGAAACTCCGGTTTTGATTGGTTCTACACCCGAAGGCGCCCGCGACTTTATTGTTCCATCCCGGATGAACCCCGGCGAATTTTATGCCTTGCCGCAATCGCCGCAATTATTCAAACAATTGTTAATGGTTTCAGGTTTTGATCGTTATTTCCAAATCGTGAAATGTTATCGCGATGAAGATCTACGTGCCGACCGCCAGCCGGAATTTACTCAAATCGACTGCGAGATGTCCTTTATAGAGCAAGAAGACATTTTAACTGTTTTCGAAGGATTGACTCAATATTTGTTTCAAACTATCAAAGGAATTAACCTGCCTGCTTTTCCTCGCTTGTCTTATGCTGAAGCTATGAAGCTATACGGAACGGATAAACCCGACACCCGTTTTGGAATGACTTTTGTCGAAATAAAGGATTTAACTTCCGGAAAAAATTTTGGAGTTTTCGATAATGCCGAATATGTAGGCGCAATTCGTGTTCCCGGCTGCTCCTATTACACGCGCAAGCAATTGGATGAATTGACGGATTTTGTGAAACGTCCGCAAATTGGAGCCAATGGATTGATTTATGTTCGTTGTGAAGTTGATGGAAATTTGAAATCTTCGGTTGATAAATTTTATTCCTCGGACAATTTGCAGAAATGGGTAGAACGTTCCGGTGCTCAGCCGGGCGATTTATTGCTGATTCTTTCCGGTCAAACTGAAAAAACGCGGAAACAACTAGGAGAACTTCGCTTGGAGATGGCTTCTCGTTTGGGTTTACGGAATAAAGATTTGTTCAACTGCCTTTGGGTAGTTGATTTTCCTTTATTGGAATATGATGAAGAATTAAGACGTTATTTTGCTAAACATCATCCGTTTACAAGCCCCAAATTAGAGGATATCCCGCTTTTGGATGCAAATCCGGGAGCTGTCCGCGCCAATGCTTACGACTTGGTTATCAATGGCGTAGAAGTTGGAGGAGGTTCTATTCGTATCCATAACAGCGAATTACAAAAAAAGATGTTTTCTATGCTCGGATTCAGTGAAACGCAGGCACAAGCTCAATTCGGCTTCCTGATGAATGCTTTCAAATACGGCGCTCCTCCCCACGGAGGTATTGCTTTTGGTTTAGATCGTTTCGTTTCCATTTTTGCCGGATTGGATTCGATACGGGATTGCATCGCTTTTCCGAAAAATAATTCGGGGCGCGATATGATGATTAATGCACCTTCTACTGTTTCGCAAGAACAATTGGACGAATTGAATTTGAAAATCGAACTGCCGGAAAAATAAGATTCGTCTGAGTTTTCTCGTTATGGATTTTCAACTGCAATATACAGACAAACAATCAAATGCACGTGCCGGAGTCATTACTACCGATCATGGGACGATTGAAACGCCTATTTTTATGCCTGTCGGAACACAGGGTGCCGTTAAAGCAGTACATTTTTCTGAATTAAAAGAAGATATCAAAGCCGAAATCATTCTGGGAAATACCTATCATCTCTATTTACGACCCGGAATCGAAATACTGGAGCAAGCGGGTGGTTTGCATAAATTCAATGCTTGGAATCGTCCCATTTTGACCGACAGTGGCGGATTTCAAGTTTTTTCCTTGTCCGGAAACCGGAAAATCAGGGAAGAGGGCGTCGAATTTCGTTCTCATATTGATGGTTCGAAACATCTTTTTACGCCCGAAAAAGTAATGGATATTCAACGGAGCATAGGAGCGGATATTATAATGGCTTTTGACGAATGTACCCCCGGAAACGCTGATTATGATTATGCTCGGAAATCCCTCGAATTAACCGAATGTTGGTTAGATCGATGTATGCGACGTTTCAACGAAACAGAAGATAAATACGGATACCGGCAAAGTCTTTTCCCTATTATACAAGGCTGCATTTATCCTGATTTACGGAAAAGAGCAACGGAAACTGTCGTTTCAAAAAATGCCGACGGAAATGCTATCGGAGGTTTGGCGGTAGGTGAACCCATCGAAAAAATGTACGAAATGATTGAGCTGATCAATGCTATCCTTCCCCAAGATAAACCGCGATATTTGATGGGAGTTGGTACGCCTGCTAACTTACTGGAATGTATCGAACGAGGGGTGGATATGTTTGATTGCATTATGCCGACTCGAAACGGTCGAAACGGACAATTATTTACTAAAGAAGGAATTATGAATATACGAAACAAAAAATGGGAAAACGATTTCAGTCACCTGGAAGAAAACGGCGCTTCGGCTATTGATAATTTCTATTCAAAAGCGTATCTTCGTCATTTGTTTATGGCAGACGAAATATTGGCATTGCAAATTGCGTCCATTCATAATCTGGCATTTTACCTTTGGTTGATTAAAGAAGCGCGGAAACATATTATAGCAGGCGATTTTACTCTATGGAAAGCATCTATGCTGCCCCGTATTCAAAACAGAATATAATGAAAGTATTTAGAATAATAGACTGGTATATCATCAAAAAATTCTTAGGTACTTATTTCTTTACGATACTGCTGATTATAGCTATTGTTATCATGTTGGATTTTAATACAAAGATTGATAATTTTATCTCGAAATCGGCGCCGACCCAAGCGATTATTTTTGATTACTATCTGAATTTTATTCCGTATTTTGTCAATTTGTTTAGTCCGCTCTTTGTCTTTATCGCCGTCATTTTTTTTACATCCAAACTTGCCGATAACTCGGAAATTATTGCCATATTATCCAGTGGAATCAGTTTCAAACGATTGATGCGGCCATACATACTATCTGCTACTTTCATTGCAATAATGACTATTGTGTTAAGTAGTTATATTATTCCTCCCGGAAATGTCGTACGCATCGAATTTCAAAATCAATACGTGAGGGATAAACGAAATGTTTATGACTCTAAGATTCAATTGGAGTTGGAACCCGGTATTATTGCTTATTTTGATCGTTTCGATCGTTCAAATAACACCGGTTATCGATTTTCTTTGGATAAATTCGAAGGTAAAAAGCTTGTTTCACGAATGATAGCTCAAACCATTGTGTATGATTCGGCTTATCATTGGACGGTGGAAGATTATATGATTCGTGATTTCATTGGAATAAGAGAAGAAATAACTTCAGGAAAAAAAATCGATACAACTCTCACGATTGTTCCTTCCGATTTTATGTTTTCGGATAACGACTGTGAGCAAATGACTACTCCTACATTAAAAAAGTATATTGACCGGCAAAAAAAACGAGGAATAGGAAATATACAACTTTTTGAAATAGAATATCATAAACGATATGCTATGGCCTTTGCCGCTTTTATCCTCACCATTATCGGCGTATCCGTCAGTTCGAGGAAAGTAAAAGGAGGAATGGGGTTGAATATCGGCATCGGATTATTGTTGAGTTTTTCTTATATTTTGTTTATGCAAATATCTTCCACTTTTGCCGTTTCCGGCACAATAAGCCCCTTTATCGCTGTTTGGATGCCTAATCTATTATATTCTATAATAGCTATTTATCTATATAGAAAAGCCCCTCGTTAAAATAAAAGCGGAGGTTGATAAAATCTGTGCGTGGGTTGTATCTATATCATTTTACATCAATACACAATGTATTAAACGATTTAGCTTTCATTTCCATAGAAAATACTTGATCTTTTATACTTATATTAAGCGTGTTCGACGTATTCTCTTTATTTACTAGTACGACGATAATTTTCCCGTCCGGATTTACAAATGCCAAGTGATTATCGCCATCAGAACTTTCTAAACGGTAAGCGCCCGGATATACGTAATGAGAAAGATGTTTCATCAGGTAATATTCCGGATTATAAGTAACTGTGCCGGTAGTTTTATTGATAGAAATCAAAGAATTTTGTACCCATCCCCACATGCTGCTACCTGTCTCGTCGAGAATCATATTCCAATATGCATATACGTTTGCTCCGTTTTTCATATAATGGTTGATAAGTCCCCATGTATATTCTGCTGAATTCCAATCATTTGCTCCATTGCCACATTCCGATTCGGTTTGCATTAATTTCAAAAAAGGATATTCTTGGTGAATAGCTTGGATGGCGCCCTTACCATCCCATTGGAAACCAACTCCTTTGATGTATTTCGACGCCTTTTCATTTTCAAGGCAAGTTTTAGTATAGTTAACGTCCCGAGTATTGATAGTCCCAAAATAAATATCAGACGTTATTCCCTCTCGTTCAAACTTAGGACCTAAAAATTCACCAATAAAGAAAGTCAAGTCTTCGGCTCTCCAGTTGCAACTTGGGAAAACCTGAGGCGAACACGGTTCATTTTGCGCATATATTGCATCAATCTTTATTCCTTCCTTTTCATATGCTTGCACAAATTTGGTAAAATAAAGGGCGTATGCATTCAAAATACCTCGTTCCATACGGAATGCCGTTGTTGAAACTTCCAGTATTTTTTCTTCTGCCATGCCATTGTAATCTTTTCCTTCTTTATGCTTATGGCTTGCATAATGGTTATTTGATTTCATCCATGCAGGCGGCGACCAAGGAGATGCAAACATTTTCAGTCCCGGCTGAACCTTTTGCGCTGCTTTTATGTAAGGAATCAGAATATAACGGTCGCGGTGAATATTGAAATTTACCATGTCGTAATCGTCCGCCACGTCGTTTAGTGAATAAAATCCAAGCCCATAATCACTGGCGCCAATAGGCATTCTGCAATACGTATAGTTCGATTGTTCCTGACCGAACAGGTTATAAATCACTTTTTCCCTTTCTTGTTGGGAAATTGTCATTAAAGCGTCCCAACCCATTTCATTGAAACATCCGCCAAACCCGTCGATGTATTGGGCTTTTACATCGCTGATTTCAATAGGCCTCTTGCGAAACTAAGTAGCCAATTCGAGATTACAAATTGCAGCAATTAGGTTAAAACGCAACCCGAAGCGTTTACGCCGGTTACGGTAACGTTCGGAGAGGATGCGAAAGCGTTTA
>JAISOJ010000002.1 GCA_031275735.1 Dysgonamonadaceae bacterium | reverse complement strand
GTCGATTGAGCGATCAGACCGTTTTCGCCTGCAATATATACCGTATCCACGCCTTGCGTACAGATTTTGCGAAGCCATTCGCCTGTTAATGTATGAACGCGGCCCCATTCTTGAGCTTGCATAGCATGTATTCCTATTATAAGGAATAGCATGATGAAGTTTAGTTTTGTTTTCATGCTGTTTTTTCATTTTGTTAATCCGTTAATATCATCTTCTTCGTATCCACCTCTTTCCCATCGGCAATTAGCGAGTAGAGGTACATGCCCGCCTGAAGTTCCGAGCCTCGAATGGTCAGCGTGTTTTCTCCTGTTAATGCATCTAATTTTTTCAACATTTTACCCTGCATGTCGAAGATGCAAATATATGCCTGTTGAATTTCCTGAGGAAGAAAATACCTGATTTCCGTTTGTACCGAAAACGGATTGGGGGCATTTTGATAAAGAAAAGTATTCGTCACACTTTTTGTAGAAACAGATTGAATATCCGTTGCCGAATCGCCGTCGCTTGCAAAACGTAAAGACGCGGTTCCGGTTAATTTATTCAAGATATTTTCCATTTCTTTTATTTTTTCCGATTGAACGTCAATGATTTGCTGCTGTTCCTTGATGCTTTCCACAATCACTGGAATCAGGCCGATATAATCTACATGAAAGAACCCGGAAGAATCTTTTTCTACTAATTCCGGAAATATTTCCTGCAAATCCTGTGCAATAAAACCGATTCGTTTTTTGTTGCCGTTTGCTTTCCGGCTTTCCCAATCTTCAAAAAAAGCGAGGTCGGCTTTTTCTTTTTCCGCTAATTCCTCGTCAGTATTTACTTTCACTGCCTTATTTTCCGGTAAGTTCGCGGCTGCTTGTGGTGAAGAGTTATCGTTAAGCACATTCCCGTCGTAATAGTAACTGACTCCATTCAATTGATTCAAAAGCGATAAGGAATTATCCAGGGGATTGATATTCTTTTTGAATCTTTCGTCCGAAGTCAGCTTGACTCCCTGGGAATACACATCGCAATTAAAGGTAAATTTATTTCCGGCAGCAATATCATAATAAGCTATAACATTATCGCTATTGTTATAGGTCAAATAAATCCCTTTCTTACCGTGTAGCCAAAGTTGATCCGTATCGGTAGTGCCGTATTCTCCTATAAATACGTTCACTCCTCCGTATTCATATTTTCCAAAATCGCCGAACGCTAATTTTGCGCCCGCTTTATATTCTCCATTCTGCCCAAATATACTTGCAGAAAGGATATTATTCAAGTCATGATTGGTTCTTTCCGGCCCAATCAAAACTTTGCCGGTGCTTGAATTAACTTTTAACTGAGCAAATACACTTACAGAAAATGTAAGTAAAAATATAGTAGGTACAATTTTTTTCATAAACGTTATAATTTTATTGAGTAGATAATAAACAAATGTATGACATAAAAATTAAAAAATAAACAGTTTACAACTATTTTTTACATGTTTTATAACATGATCAAACAACATTCCCGATTACGGAATAATTTAGTCGGTTAGTAGTAATTGTTTTTATTTTACCCTTACTCTCCCTCCGGAAGTGTGCGACACAAACTCCGGCGCGTAGAGGCATTGAATCGTAGTGATTCCGTTCGAATAATCGCCCCGGCTGTTTACATACAGCGGGTATTCGAAGACGTAAACTCCTTTCGGAAGATTGTAAAAATAGAAATTCATGGATGCGTCGCGCGTGGTTTGGTAATAAACCGTCGATTGCGTCCAACGGATTCCGGAGAGTTGCTCTACCGGTTCGAAACAGGAAGCCCTCATGTCTTTCAACAGTACGTATTCCAAATCGCGATCGCTGCGGACGGTCAAACGGACAATGGCTTTGTCGCCGACCCGAAGTGGATGTTCTTCCGAAACGGGAAGCAGTGTTTTTCCCGCGGACGTGGTTTTTTCGATGAAAAGAGATTTTTCCACCTTGAGTTCCGTTTTTGCGGAAGTAATTTTGTCCAAATCTTCAAAGTATTGCCAGTACAGGGCGCCCCAGCCCGGGGCGGCGTCTTCTTTCGTGATTTTCACCCGACTCATGTCCTGTGTGATGGATGGAGCGTCGCGGACGATTTTGAGGTAGCCTGTTCCCGCTTCGCCTTGTTGCGTGTCTACCGTTTGATTGCCCCACTGGATGGCGGTTTTTCCTTCATTTTCGAGCCGGTTCGTACCCGTATTCAGCAGGATGTGGATGGCGTTTACGGTTGCGGGGACGCTTTCCCATTCCTGCGTTTGTTTTTGCTTCAACAGCCAAAGTTTCATTTCGTCCGTTTCTGCCGCGTTTGCTCCGGTTTCCAGGAAAGCTTCCATGATGAACGAATGTATGCAAACGGCGCTTTGGAAGAAGAAGGCTTGTGTCGTATTGTTTGCCCAGAACATGCCTGAATCCGGTTTGCGGGAAGCATGTTCGCGAAGCGATTGCACGATGGACAGGGCGGTTTTTGTGTTTCCGCTCCTGTGCAAAATGATTGCGGCGATAGCCCGATGGTAGAGACGGGGGGTGTTTGTCCAGTGTTTATCGGCCAGGTTCGTGTAGAATTGAACGGCTTCTTTTGCTTCTTTGAGGGGAATGTCCCGGTGAAGCGAACGAACCAGCAGGTATTCCAGTTCGCAGGTCGAAATGTTTTTTGTTTTTTCCCATTCGGAGTTGTGTTTTTTGAAATTTTCAAAATGCTCCTTGATGCGCCGGTCAATGAAACGGATTGCTTTTTCTTTCATTTCTTTGATTTCTTCCATTTCTTTGAACTTTCCAATTTCTCCCAGTCCGTAGAGTATCCATTGCGTGATGGAAACATCGGCGTTCATTCCTTTGAACCAGCTCCAGCCGCCTTCTTCCGTTTGGAATGATTGCAGTTTTTCGATGGCTTGCCTGTTCAGATAATGGGTGCGGTTGGGATCGAACAAAAGCTCCAGGCGTTGTTTTTGTTCCGTTTCGTTTTGCGCTTCCAGCATCCAGGGCGTTTCTTCCAGCAGGACGGCTTTCAGTTCCCTGTTTTTTTCCAGATTGGAAAGCAAGGTTTCCTTCGTTTCCTTCTGTTTCGTCCAAATGTCGATTATTTGCTTGATTTTCGGCGTACTGCCGGCAATCTGAACTGCTTGTGCATTGGCATAGTAGGCGGCAAACCACGAGAGTGCATTGTCCGATTGCGGAGTTGTTAATGAAGGGAGCGCCTGTACGGCGTACCATGTCGGATTGCTTGCAAATTCCAGGGTCAGGCGATAATTTTTCAAGGTGGAGGAATTGTTTTTTTCCATTTTATCGAAGGAAAATGTTCGTGTTTGATTGCCTTGTATGTTTAACGGCAGACTTTCGGTTACTTGTATTCGGTTGGGGAGTATTGGAATCAGGTGTTGTTCGCCATCGCTGAATGTCGCGGAGCGGGCAACGATTTTCAAGGCTGTCAGGTCGAAGCCCGAAGGTACGTCGAATGTCCACGAAACAGTCGCGGTTTTGCCGGCTTCCAGGCTGAAATCTTTCGAACATCCGTCGATCGTAATGGTTGGCTGATTCGTGTTCGGGTCGGAACATTCGATGCTGACCGTTCCGCCGAGGGGTTCGTCCGACAAGTTGGATATATTCGATGAAATCGTTGTTTTGTCGCCTTCGCGGAAAAAACGGGGAATGTTGGGAGCGATCATCAGTTGCTTTTGGGCGATGGCCTGCTCGATGATTTGCCCGTATTTCAAGTCCTTTGTGTGCGCCAGTCCCATTAGTTTCCAGCTTGTATTGCTTTCGGGGAGAGTGAAGGAAAGAAGCGTTTCTCCGTCGGCGCCGGTTTTTAATTGCGGGTAGAAAAATGCTGTTTCATTGAAGTTTCGACGGATTTGAACGGGTTCTTCTTCCGGCGCCGGTATTTTCGCGGATTCTTGGGCTTCTTCCGCTTTGTATTCTGTTAAATCCGCTATATCTGCTGCTTCGCTTTCTGTGGCGGCGTAGGCGTTTACCTTCATTTTCGTTACGCTTCTTTTTCCCATATCTTCCATGTGATAAAAAATAGCGGTTTCGTTTCCTGTATTCCAGCCGAACCAGTTGAGGTTGTCGAAGTTAAAGGAAGGGGCCGGATAGTTTTTCATCGGGACTGCCAGGCGGGAGTTGGAAGAGGAAAATTCGTTTCCGGCGATTGGGCGGGGCGCCGGCAGGTAAATCGGCGTTGTTGGATTGAAATTCCAGGAATGTCCGTAAATTTTGTCCAGCGATGCATCGTACATCCCGACGAGTAATTCGGCTAAAACCGGATTTGCGGCGGCGTCCTTGACGGAGATTTTCCATTCTTCCTGTTGCCCGGGGAGTAAGCGGTCGCGGAAAACTTCCATTTTCAGATTCAATTTTTTATCGGGTTGTTTTTTATAGATGTTTACATTTTGTGTAAATAGTTGATTGTCCTTGACAAATGTAAAGGAGGCTGTAATTCCTTCGCCATACGATTCCAGGAAAGGAATTTCTATTTTTCGGTTCTCGTTGTTCAATATAAAGCGGGAAGTCGACAGTTTTTTGTCGTTTCGGAAAGTTTCATAAAGTACATACACGTTTTTTGCCGATGAACCGTAGATGATTTCGGCTTTTTCTCCAACGGAACAGGCGGTTTTGGGGGTTAGCAGCCATTCGTAAACCGGAATCGGCGGACGTTGGTCTCCGAGAGTGTATAAGGTGAAATCGAAGTCTTTTTTTTCCACTTCTTTCTCCGAAAGTGCGGATCCGGAAGCGGCAAGTTCGGTAACGCGCAAACGGTAACGGCCTGATGAAAAAGATTTTAATTGACTTAAATCAATTTCTTTACCTGATTCGAAATTGCCCGAAAGCGCTTTTTGGACGGGAATCCATTCGCTGTTTTGCAGATTCATTTTGGCCGGATTTTCCGGTTTTAAACTGTAAATTTCATACGTTCCCGTAATCGGAAGCGGATTGCCGCTCCAGTTCAGCGCATTTATTTTGACGGGGGGAAGAGTGTCCTTGTTTACGGAGTCGAGCCATCCGTCAACGGTCAGGTATATGGATTTATCTCCAATGTGCAGGGACGTTTGCGAACTTTGCGTTTCTCCGTTGCTGTTGCTGATCGTTGTTTCAACCGTAAAGGTGTAGGTGGCTTGGCGGTCTTTGTCTTCGAATGCTTTGACGGCGGTGAATGCAATTTCAAAACTTCCGTCTTCCCGGGTTTGTACTTTTCCTTCGGCAATTTGCGTCGGTTGTTCTCTCCTCCATTCTCGGGAAAACAGCCGGCGGCTCTGTCGGGTAATCCGATAGCGAAGCGTTGCTTCCTGGAGGTTTACTCCCGAAAATGTTTTGGCTGTTCCCTTTACTTTTACTTCGTCGCCCAGGCGGCAGGCTTTTTCATTTTTGTCGAAGAGGATATCGAAGGCTGGGCGCTTGTATTCCTCGACGCGAAAGGAATGGTAGCCGCCTTTCGGGGATTGAATCGAAAAGTTTCCGTTCATCAGGCCCTGGGGCAAAACAAATTCTCCTGTGATGGACCCAAATTCGCCGGTGGTAAATTCTTTGCTTGTGATTTCTTTCCCGTTGGCGTCGTGCAGGGCAAGAGTATATTTCCGTCGGGAAATCACTTTCAGTGTGTTTTCTCCCGTTTCATAGGCGATTCCCTTGAAGTAAATTGTTTGTCCGGGCCGGTAAATGCTGCGGTCGGTAAACAGATTCAAGACCTGTCGGGTAGTGTTGTTTGGCCGGTAGGAAGAGATCCAGGGGACGGGCGACATAATCAGGGTCGTATCGTTTCCGAAGGCGGCATTGTAAAAAAGAATTTCTTTGTTGTCGTTTCCTGACGCCAAACCCAGTTTGCCGGTAATGAGCGTTTCGGTTTCGACTAATTCCGGGGCGTTGTTTTTTCGTTTATAAAATTGGATGCGGGCGCCTTCGACGGGTTTTCCGCTTAAACGGTCAACGACCAGAAATTCCCTTTTGCCGGCTGCGGTTTTCGAAATGGTTGCCAGTCGGCTGACGGAAAATTGACCGTTGGCCGGCTCTTTTTTCGATGAATCGCTGTAGATGACGTATTCGTAGCTGCCTGATTTTCTGACGGGGATTTTTATTGTTGTGTCTGCATGGAAGTATGGGTACGGGTTGTTCAGGTCGATTTTTTTTGTATCGACGAGCAGGCCGTGTTTTTTATATTGTTTTTCTCTTGTCCAACTGTTTGCGTAAATCGAAATCGGCGCATTGATTCGATAGATTTTAACGGTTAGTTGCTTGATGTTTTGGTAACGGATGTTCAATTCCGGATTTTCTCCGGGGTATACGGTGTTGTTGGCTCGAACTTCCAGGTTTCCCTGCGTGATTTCGTTGAGTTTGTTTTTTAACAGTCCGATTCGCTCGTAGCGGGGATATTTTTCAATTCCTTCCGTGCAGAGTTCGTAAATTTTTTTTGCTTTTGCTTTTTGCTTTTCGGTTCTGTCTTTTTCTTCTCCGTAGTATAAGAGGTCGGAAAAGGAATAATGGAGTATTTCGGTATAAAAAATTTCCGCACAGAAATCGTGGGGGGCATATTGTTTTTTCAATTGTTGCAGCGCTTCCAGGTAAATCGAGTCTGCGTTATCGGAGAGGGTATTGTTCCTTACAAATTCGAGGCGGTCCAGATCGACCGTCAGCATGGCCAGGGACTTGTTGCCGCCGGTTTGTTTGTGGTGAAACGACAGCAGGTCCTTGTATAATCGCAGTATTTGCGGGACAAAATCGCAGGTTTCTGTTGCAACGGGCATTCGGATAAATTCGTGGAGCGGGGCGAAGTTTTTTTCTCCGGACAGGCGGGTTTGCGGGAAGTAATTTTGCGTGCGGTTGTCCATTGCAAGCCGTTTTAATTGTTCGATTCCGCGGTGTGCCAGAAAATCGTACAGGGTTGGGCGCAAATTCCGCGAGGATTCGCCTTCGATCAGTATTTCTTTGTAATCCAAGGTTTTTGTGTTCTGCAGTTCGTCGACAGGCGTTAGGGACAGGTTCACATAGCGGGCTATCGTTTGGATGAAGAGGTTGGCCGGCCATTCGCGGAAATCGTGTTTTTCTCCCGACTTCTCTTCTCCGGAGAGGGGAGTGGGGAGGGCGGTTCGTTGGTTGATTTTGTGTTGGTTGGCAAGATAATAGTTGCTGTATAATTCGGCGATGATGGAGTAGAGTAGCGATTGTTCTGTCTTGTTTTTACTTTCTTGTGCGAGCGTTTCCATTTCCCGAATGATGTCGGACAGTTTGTCATTGTCGATCGCCGTCTCGTATTTGAGTTTGTGAATCAGCGATTTGATCAATTCGGGGGTGTTTCCTTTTTTCTTTGCTTCCCGATAAATTTGATCGACGGCTTCCAGGGCGGATTGCGGAAGCGATTGTTTTTCAAAGTTCTCTACTTTTTTCCATAAGTCGGAGAAATCCGTTTGTGCAGATAAAGTTGCAGCGGATAAAATGATTCCCAGTAACAAGATTTTTGATTTCATACGTAAATGAGTAAACGAGTTGACAAGTTGACGAGTAAACGAGTAAACGAGTAAACAAGTGACGAGTGACATAGTGACGAGTGACGTGCGCCGTCAAATGAATTTAGCGTTGAATCGGCGTCAATACTACCGATTGCGAATAAAATTCGTTGGTTTTATCCATTACTTCGATCAATTTGTTCCATTCCGTAAACGGGACGAATGAAGTACGGTAGTTTTTCTCGGCGCTTATTTTCAAAATGTTCCCTTCTAAGGAAGCTGTCGAACGGAAAGAAGCACAGGCATTTTCTTCACTTTTGTTCAGTTTTTCCATGCCTTGTACCTGGTAGTTTTCGGGTATCTGTATCTCGATTTCCCAAATCAACATTCTTGCCGTTGGTATATAGGCGTTCATTGTGCGTAGACGGTCGTTTGCATCCGGCGTCCACTGGGAACCGATTAGTTTGCCGGCGTCTAAAATCAGGTTTTTGCCGGCTTTCTTTACCAGGCCGTCCAAAGAATAAGCGACGGAATACTGTGCATTCGGCCGATCCGGCGTAATGCCCAGTGCCGAGAGTTCGTAAGTGGAAATTTCTTTGGGTGGCAGATCGTGAAAATGCTCAATTTCAACTTTGACGCTGTCTTTCTGGTCATTTCTTCGTTTTTCGAATACGGCTTTCATATCATCCACATATTTCCGGTCGTGCCGGTCGTCCTGCATTTCCTCTTCCATCGTTTTTTCTATCTGCAAGCGTTTGCGCATTTCCTTATCCCATTCTTCGTAGCTTCCCAGAAGCCGCTGCACATCCAGCTTCAGCTGGCCGGAATATTCCGTCCGGCGGTCGATATTCAGCGTAGAGGGATCGTCGGGTGCGAAAGTCACCTTCATGACCGACGCGGATTTATTGTCTTCCGATCGGGTTTGCGGCAGGCGGATGTCATGGTCTGTTACGTCTATGTATTTTAGCTTGCTGCCCTTCAAGGTGGTTGCGGCGTAAATATAAGCTTCTTCGCCCTGGTATGCGTAAGGTATGTCAAAGGACGTCTGATACAGGGAGTAGGGGTAGAAATAGTATCGTTGACTGTTTACTCCGAAGCCATAGGCCAGATCGTCGTCTGTAATCATATCGCTCATCCGGGGGCCGTATTTGTTGACGGCCAGGATGCTTTCGCCGGGGATTTTGAAATCTTTCAGCAGTTCTTTGTACAATACAGGGAAATAGACCGGATAGGAGGAGGAGAGCGATCTTATGTGGAAGTTGATGGCGTCGTAAATATAATCGGCAAGGGCTTCCTGGGAGATATCCGGATGTTGTTTCTGATAATTCTTTGTCAGTTTTTTGACCTTCATCAGGATTTGCGTGCGGAGCTTCAACTTGACGGGTTGGTCTGCTTGGCGGACAAAATTGATGGCGTCGTCGAGCAGATGTTGTTTTTCCAGATTGTCGCCTCGTTTGTATATTCCGTCTTTCCGGGCGCTTTGGGGTTTATAGATGTTTTTGGAGGCATTGTTCAAGATGTTTATCCGCAGGGCGGGAAGGTCTCTGAAGAAGGATGTCCATCGGGCGCTTTCTATTTTCGGTAAATTTTTCCGTGCAACGTCCAGTACGATATCTTTATCTTCGTTGGTTGAGCGTACGAAGTCGGGAGCGCCATTCATGGAAGCATACTCTACCGTCAGTTTCCTGCTTATTTCACAGTGCACGGAGTAAGTCAATACCGGATATTGATCATAAAACGGGAAATACTGTATTCCGACGTTTTGAGTTTCCAGTTCCAGCCTGTTGCAGAAGAAATAATCAAGAACATCTCCGACCTGCAATCCCGGGACGGCCAGTTTTTGGTAAGCTTTTTTGTCTTTTTTCCCTTCCGTAACGGCAACCGCTTCATCGTCGACGTCGACTTCCTTGATGCTTCCGTCCGGCTTGATGATGCGGATCCCGACGACCAACCGGTATTCGTTCGATCGCATGGCGCCTTGTGTTTTGGCTTCTTCTTTGAAAGCGATTTCCGAATATTTTTCCAGCGCGACCTGGTCGTTTATCTTGACCGTTTGCCGGTCGATGTTGGTGTAATACAGTTCCCTGTTCATACTGAAATTCAGGGAGAGATTTACTCTGAGTTTGTTTTTACTTAAAGCCTTAATCTCCTGGTGATGAGCCAGGATGACCGCCGATTCTTTCTGATATTCGTCGGGGAGGGCGTAGTTTTTGAACTCCGGTTTGTCCCATGCCCAGATTTCATTTCTGATTTCACGGGCATAATCGGCATAGTCGTCTGCCGCCATATTGCCGGAGACGCCGGCGGCAAAAAACAACAACAGAGAATAAATCAGTCTCTTGCTGTACTTTGTCCTGTTGTTTGTGGATGGACATTTTGCTTTAATACATTTTCCGTTCTTCATATTCGTTCTTTATTTTATGAGAGTTATTTGTTGTAAAAGCGCTTTTTTTAATGCTTTCATATCCGAGTTCCAGGTATTGAAATCGCTTTTTTTCAACACGAGGGAGGAGATGGTGATTTCTTTTCTGTAAAGTATTTTTTCTTTCGATTGTTCGTATTGTATGCTCATCCGGTATCCGTCTCTTACGATTTCCAGCGACTGGGGCAGGGAACTTACTTTATATCCGGAGGGGATGTTCAGGACGATGGTCGCAAGATCGTGATATCGATAGGGGAATTGAATGTCGTTCGTGCGTTTGAGGGCGTCGATCTCTCTGCCGGCGGAAGCCGGGTCGTTGTCCAGTTCGATATAAAGTTCGTTGCCGTAAGATTGTATGCCTGTTTGGTTCTTAATGGAATAACGGATGGTTGCGGCTGTTGCTTGGGAATGGTTTCCTGTCATTTCGACGTCGTATACTTCATTCTGCAGGCGGCCTCCTGCCAGAAACTCTTTCAGGGCGGTATCCAGCTTATCTTTCCGTGTTTGGTTCAGCAGGTTCAATATCAGTTGTTTGGATTCTCCCTTGCAGGTACGGACGGCTTTGCCGATCATCCGGTTGTCGTCGATCGAATACTCGCAATGCAGGCTGTCGATATTAAATGCGGGGGGGAAGACGGGAATCCGGTTCAGGATGAATCGGTCTCCGTCGGCTATCATCACCTGGCGCCCCTGTATGGTTTGGGGATATTCGCCCAGAGCCATGTACTTAACGGTAGGGTCGAGGTAATAGGTTTGTTCGTCGTAAAACAGCGTGCAAATCATGTGGTTGTCAACAACCAGCGACGGCGTGCTGTAATCGTAGGCAATATGATTGGTGCCGATCCACGAAAGCCGTGCATCGAAGCCTTCTGCTTCCAGGAGGGATTTTACCAGATTGGCCATGCCTTTACAGTCGCCGTATTTTTTTCTCAACACTTCCTGGGCATTGTCCGGCTTGAAGCCGGCAATACCGTCTTCAAAAGCGATGTAACGGATATTTTCCTGTACCCAGGCATAGATGGCCTGTATTTTTTCGAGCGGGGTACGGCTGTTTTTCGTTATTTCTTCGGCTTGTGCCCTGATGATGGCTTGATCGTTGTTTACCTGCTCTACAATTGCCCTGTACCAGTTGTATTGATCGGAAAGTTTTTCAAAGTAAGAGACTTTGGCGTTGTTGACCGTTGCCGACTTGGAGAGTACCAGTACGTGGGGATAGATGTAGGATTTGCCGGGCATGTTTTTTTCCGTTTTCATGGCTGCTTCGTCTTTTACGCGATAGGTGTAGATGCGGGCAT
This sequence comes from Dysgonamonadaceae bacterium, assembly GCA_031275735.1. Taxonomy (GTDB): domain Bacteria; phylum Bacteroidota; class Bacteroidia; order Bacteroidales; family Azobacteroidaceae; genus Azobacteroides. Next base: position 7,586 of record JAISOJ010000002.1, on the reverse strand, counting down.
GTTTTTTTTCGTCGACAGCGACATCCTTCTGAATGTTGTCTCCCATGTTTTTTTCAACCAGTTCGGCATTCATCCAGTCGGGGATGCGGATCGTTACCGTTTTTTGCTGAACGAAAAGCGGTTCGGAAAAATATATGGTCGAAAAATAGCGGGGATCCCGGTATGTTTTTTCCAATTGCACGGCGGCTGTCCGGTCTTTTTTGCTGAAATGCAGATCGAAGTAACAGATCTTTGCATCCGAATAAAAGATGTCGTCGGAAATATACAGGCTGTACCTGGGCTTGGGCTTGTTGTCGGCTTTGACGCTTATTTTATCTATGGTAGAGTGGATGTCGTACATTTCAATTACCGGGATGCTTGCATTCATTTTCGTGCAAAGGTAATCGGTGGATGCTTTTTCTTTGATGCAAACCGTATTTTTGTCGATAAAAAAGGTATAGGATTCTTCTTTGTTCGTTATGACGATATTGTCGTCTTCCCGCTGTGCATATACAAAGGCAAGGGGATAAAAAAGGACGGATAAGAGAAATAAATTTTTCATGTATTTTTGCAAATGGCTGTGAGTATTCGAAAAAATGATTGGACAAAGGTAGGTTTTTTTTCAGAATTATAGTTGGTAATTTAAATAATTTCTAAGTAATACAAAAAATAATTACTTTTTGAAATATTCGGAGTAATTCAGGATCGGGTTAATTCTTTTTTTGAGGCGCTGTTATTTGGGAAGTAAAATATGTGCAAGAGAAAACACAGGGTAATTTTTATGAAACATCGAAGTTTTAAACCTCGACGTTGACGTTTAAAACCTCGGCGCCAGTTAAAAATATCGCGCTTCGCACAACTTTTAGTTTTTAGTTTTTTTCATAAATCTCCCGCTCGGCGCAGTCTCTGTCCCCTGTTAAAAAGTCAATAACATTCTCAAAAAAGAATTAACCCAGTATCGATGTTTTTTTCATTAGTGTATAAAAATTCATTTTTTTCATGTACATTTGCCTGATATTTTAAATTTTCAAATAATAAAATCTAATGAGCAAGCGCATTTTAAATGTATTATTATTCCTTTTTGCAGGGGTTTATTCCGTTTTTAGCCAAGACCCTATTTTTGATGTGATAAAAACAGAAATGAATCGTAGCTTTTCTGTTCTCAAAGAAGAAACTATACCGGCTTATTACATTTACGTACGAATGGATGAGATACAATCGTTAAGAACTATGGGGCGCTTAGGTCGCTTGCAATCGCCGGCAATAGTGAATTCCCCTTCCCGCATCCTGTCGTCTTGCCTGAGAGTTGGAAACTACGAATCAGATAATACCCACGAAATAAGAGAATCCGATTATGGAAATTACCGGGATGTACGCGTTGAAGTGCAATACATTCCCTACGAAGATAATCCTCAAGAGTTGAAAACGGCTTTATGGTTGCAACTGGACGAACTTTACAAAAATGATATTCAAATATACGAACAAATCAAAGCGAATGTAGCGGTAAAAGTAGAACAGGAAGACAAATCGTCCGATTTTTCTAAAGAAGCCGTAGAAAATCACTATGAAGCGCCTGTTTCGTGGGAAAGTCTCGGTGTCGACCCTAAAATATTGGAAGAAAAAGTACGGAAATTTTCATCGGTATTCAATGAAAACAAAGATGTATTAGATGGAATTGCTTATTATAACATTGCTGTTGCCCGGAAGGTCTTTGTAGATACGGAGGGACGTGAAATCGCCGAAAACAATCTTACCATGCAATTGGTATTGTCGGCAGAAGCTTTGGCAGACGACGGCATGTATCTTCCGCTTCAAAAGACATGGATGGCTTTTTCTTTAGCAGAACTTCCTTCCGATGAAGAAGTTATGAAAGCAGCACGAGAAATTAGCGAAACGCTTTCTGCTTTGAAAAAGGCGCCTGTCGTAGAATCGTTCACCGGTCCGGCTATCCTTTCTCCCGAAGCGGCCGGCGTTTTCTTCCACGAAATATTCGGGCATCGCGTAGAAGGTACCCGGCTTAAACAAGAAAACGATGCTCAAACGTTCAAAAAGAAAATTAGGGAACAAGTGCTTCCCAAACATTTGTCGGTGACTTTCGACCCAACTGTCCGGTATTATCAAAACATTCCTTTGGTAGGAAATTATGCTTTTGACGATGAAGGCATTCGGGCGCAACGGGTAGAAGTCGTTAAAAAAGGTATTCTCCACAATTTTCTGATGAGCCGTACGCCTATCGAGGGATTCCCTCATTCAAACGGACACGGACGCGGGCAAATAGGCGCTGCTCCGATAGCGCGACAGTCTAATATGATTATAGAAAGCACGCAGAAATTGAACGATGAAGAGTTAATAAAAAAACTCCGAAAGGAAATTAAATCTCAGAAAAAAGAATACGCTTACTATTTCAAGGACGTTTCGGGTGGATATACCACTACCAGCCGTTACTCTCCCAATGCTTTTAATGTGACCCCGCTCATCGTTTACCGAATTTATGCAGACGGTCGCCCGAATGAATTAGTGCGCGGGGTGGACTTAGTGGGCACTCCTTTGGCAATGTTTTCCCAAATCGAAGCTTGCGGACACGAGTATAAAGTTTTCAACGGTACATGTGGCGCCGAATCCGGAAGTATTCCGGTGTCCTGCGTAGCGCCTGCTTTACTCGTAAAACAAATCGAAACGCAGAAACGAGCAAAAAGCCAGTCGCAACCGCCGCTTTTATCTATGCCCAAAAATGAAGAAATAAAAAACGGTTCGTCCGGAGAAGATATCATCACCTATGCCATAAAAAAGGAAGTGGAACGTTCCTTGAAGGGATTGAAAATCGAAGGTTTGCAACCTCCTTTCTTTATTGCCTATACGCTTGGCGATGCAAAACAATTGCAGGTTTCAGCTAACCAAGGTTCCTTGATTAGCTCCGACTATTATCCTTATCGAAGTACTGCCGCCAGGCTCTTAATTGGCAATTACAATTGCTCCGACGAAAACTTTGAAGGTTCAGCAGGGGGAAGCCGGTTTGACGGTACGCCTTGTTTAGACGACGATGAGACAGGTATCCGTTACACAGTTTGGAAAGATTTGGATGCTATCTACAAAAGTGCAGCCGAAACGTATGAGCAAAAACTTTCAGCAATTAAGCAATTGAATATTCCGGCAAAAGATTTGGAATTGCCCGATTGGGATAAAACGCCTACTGTCGTAATGAACGATTTACCCCGTCAAAAAATCAATATGAATAAAGAGCAATTCGAAAAATACGTTAAAACAGCTTCTGCCGTATTCAAGGATTATCCGGAAATATTAACCTCCAACGTTTCCCTGCAAATTTTCGACGCTCTCGTTTATTTTTACAATACAGAGCAAACCGAATTTCGTTATCCCTTGGCGTACACCTATCTTAGCGCTGTTGTAAAAGCAAAAACCGATGACGGAGAAGATCTTTCTGCTTCGTTTGACCATACGTTTGCTAATCCCGACGAATTACCGTCCATAGAAAAATTGAAGGAGGAATGTCGGCTCTTGGCAAAAAAGATGATTGAAAAAATACATGCCCCCAAAATAGAAGAATCGTATACCGGACCGGTATTATTCGAAGACATAGCCGTTGTTTCCGCATTCTATTCTAATTTCTTTTATGGCAATATTTCTTTGATAGCTGAAAGAAAACCCCTCACTTCTACCGGATTTTCTTATGGGGGAAACAGTTTGGAAGAAATGATGGGTAAACGAATCACAGCTAAAGAAATCACAATTGAAGACCGGACTGGTACGTCCGAATACAAAGGAGTGAAATTGCTAGGTTACGCTCCTATCGACGGACAAGGAGTTGTTCCTCCCACACAACTAACTTTAGTCGAAAACGGTATATTAAAAACCTTATTAAACGACCGAGTACCTACGCCGAAAATACGCCATTCCAACGGACATGCCTTACTGACCCCTTCTCTAAATTCGTCAGTAGCTACGGGCGTCGTACGAATGACAGATACCCGGACAAAAAGCAGGGAAGAATTGAAAAACGAACTTTTGGAACGAGCAAAAAAAGAAGGATATGACTATGCCTATATTGTTCGCGATGGAGCGGGAGGTGGAAGTTATCCGGTAGAGTTATACAGGATCGATGTAGCTGATGGTTCGGAAAAACGAATCCGTTCTGCTTTTATTAATGATTTCGACTCGCGGGTTTTCAAAAATATTGTCGCAGTATCTGATAAAGAGCTGATATATAATACATTTATGAATAATTTAGTTACGATAATTGTTCCGGATGCTATTTTATTCGGAGATTTGCAAATACAAAGCGACCGAGTGGACAATTTCAAGAAACCGCCATTAGTAAGGCTAAACGATAGGGAATGATAGTATAAAATTGGTTTTATTAACACATAATACGAATAAATATGGGTAATTTTGAAAAAACAGCGACCTCCCTGACTATTTTTATTACCGGATCAACCAGTGGAATAGGCGAAGCTTGTGCTCATAAATTTGCATCGAAGGGGGCGCAGTTAATTTTGAACGGAAGAGATTCTTCGAAATTGGATTTTTTGAAACAAACAATCACTGAAAAATATGGAGTAAACGCTATTGTTTTACCCTTTGACGTCCGAGATAAGGAAGCGGCGCAAAAAAGCGTTTCAGGCTTACCGGATCAATGGCAAGCCATTGATGTTTTGATTAATAATGCAGGACTGGTACTCGGCGTTGACAAAGAATTTGAAGGCGATTTGGAAGAATGGAATACTGTAATTGATACCAATATAAAAGGATTATTGACTATTACACGCTTAGTTGTTCCCGGAATGGTGAAACGGAAAAAAGGACATATTATCAATATTGGCTCTATTGCCGGCGATGCGGCTTATGCCGGCGGAAGTGTTTATTGTGCCACTAAATCGGCAGTGAAAGCGCTTTCCGACGGACTTCGTATTGATTTGGTTGATACCCCTTTGCGCGTAACCAATATCAAACCCGGTATGGTAGAAACCCATTTTTCCATTACCCGTTTTCGGGGCGATAAATCCAAAGCCGATGCAGTGTATGCAGGTATAAAACCCCTGACGGGAGAAGATATCGCCGAAACTGTCTATTTTGCCTCTTCAGCGCCCGAACATGTTCAAATTGCCGAAGTTTTGATAATGCCTGTTAATCAAGCCACCGCGACAGTTGTCTATCGTTCGGGCGAAGAATATAAATAATAATTTTCCTCAACGATATTTTGCCCATAATTCCGATTCAACTCTTTTTTTGGATTCATCCAATAACCACCGGATATTTTGAGCGGCGTCCCGCAGGTTTTCCGAAGTTATAGAAGAGGTTGGAATGGGTTCATGAATAATTAATTCCATTTTATGCGGATGAATAAAAAAAGAATGGACAGACATTACTTCATAAGATCCATTGATCGTTACGGGAACTATAGGTAATTTCAGGTCCAGAGCCATTTGGTAAGCGCCTTTTTTGAAAGCGTTTATTTTACCCGTTCGCGTCCGGGATCCTTCGGGAAATATGGCTATAGACGCCCCGTTTTTCAAGCGTTCTTCAGCTTCGCGAACCGTGCGGGCAGCTGCTTGAGGAGAAGAACTATCCACAAAAATGAATCCGGCTTTTTCACATGCAAAACCTACCAAAGGTATCTTTCGCAAACTTTGTTTCATTACCCATTTGATGGGCTGTCCCAGATAACCATAAATAAGAAAAATATCGTAAATACTCTGATGGTTAGACACAAAAACGTATGATTGTTTTTTGTTTAGTTTTTCCTTTCCTGCAATTTTAACAGGGCAAAGCGTGATGATACATACTATTTTAGACCACCAAACACCGGGATAATAACTAAAAAAACGTTCTCCTCCCAAAGAACATCCGATAATAACACTAAGAGCTGTAAGCATGGTTACAGCAAAAAAAACCGGAAGCCAAATAAAAATTTGATAAAGAAAAATAAAAAATAGTTTCATACGAAAATGAGTTAACGAGTTAACGATTTGACGAGTAAACGAATACTCATTTTCATGCTCTTGGGTGTTTGTTAAACATGAATGTTTCATAATTTTATCATTTTGAATAATGACAAATATGATTACAAAATTGAATAAATCTTTTCTTTCTGCAATTCATCACTATAATCCGCTTCAAAATTACATGAATATCCTAAGATTTCCAAGCGCGTGAAATAAAATTGAATTAGTCGTTGTCGAAAATTCTTTTACTGCAGAATTAATATTGATTTGGCATTTCAAAATATTTTAAAAATTACTTCATGTTTTCTCTCGAAAAAACCTGAAAAAATTGTATCTTTCCGGTGCAAATATAAAAGGACAAATGACAAATACAATAAAGGATGCGATTAGTCAATTTGCAGAAGGTTTTGTTTTCATGGCAGAGGACTTTCCCATACCGCCCGACACATTCCAAACAGCAAAGCATTTCAATATCATTCCCGCCTTTGTGGAAAAGGATTATTGGATTACTTTAGTACTTTCGCGTTTGTCGCAGTCCGAAAATGTAGAAAACGCCGTTTTCAAAGGTGCTACTTCGCTTTCAAATGCCGAGAATGCAAGACGTTCTTTGTCCGCTAAAATCCGACATTTTTTGAGAAGAACATTGCTACCTCAAAAGGTATTATTACCTTTGTAGCGAGTTATTTGAAAACAATGGCAAAACGTAGCAAAGAAAAACAGTCCGCTCATTTCTATATCGTTACTCATTTATACTTTTCTTTGAGTAAAAAACCTGTTTTTTAGGGGTTTGAAAAAGAATATTCCCTACCTTTGCAATATGAATCAAGCAAACAACAATCAACCGTTATCGGAAATATTTGGTTTTCCAATTAACAATCAATCGGACAGGGCGGTGCGTTATCTGAAAAACAAACTTTGTCCTTTCAATGCAAACAACTTTTTACGATACTTTGCCGCCACTTCCGGAAGTAGACAGGGCCGTTGCCGATTTTGCTTTTTTCCTTTATGATTTGGAAGCTGCCGGAGATGAAACACGTTTAGATCTGACTTTAAAAAGAACTGTTTACACAAAGTTTGATGCGGTTTTGGAGCAAATCGCCAAATTTGAAGCCGGTTCACTGGCGGAATTTACGCAGCTGCTGCAAAAAAAGCTGGATTCGAAACGTTTAGATATTGACAATTTTGAAACTATTGTTGTAGAATGACTCCTCAAAAAAACCTGTTCGGAGAAGAATGTACTGAAAGCACGATTACCAATGTAGCGTCGGTTCCGCAACGAAGCCCGTTTCGCTATCCCGGAGGAAAAACCTGGTTGGTCCCCACCGTCAGGCAGTGGCTCAGGCAAACCGGCAAGCCGGTTACGCAGCTGATAGAACCATTTGCCGGAGGCGCTATTGTAAGCCTGACCGCAGCATTTGAAAATTTGGCCAATCACATCACAATGGTCGAAAAAGACGAAGAAATAGCTGCCGTCTGGGAAATTATCCTCAATGAAAAAAACAGGTGGCTTGCCGATAAGATACTCTCCTACAACCTGACTGTCGACAACATAAAGGCAGAGCTGGACAAGCCCGACAAACAGATACAGGATGTGGCATTTTGTACGATTCTCAAAAATCGCATTTTCCACGGCGGCATCCTTGCCCG
>JAISOJ010000019.1 GCA_031275735.1 Dysgonamonadaceae bacterium | reverse complement strand
CCCAGGTAGTGCATACATTCGCGAATATCCTGCGCGATAAAATCGCCGGAAAGGCTGGATTGAAGACCGGCCTCTACCCTGTCAACAGACTCAAGCGCCTGGTTTAAAGCCTCATAATGACGCAGGTTGGTTATTATCACATCGTTCTCCTGCATGTCGGGCAAGTGGGCCGCCTTTAATAAGGCTTTTTCCAATTTTTCGGTATTCTGTTTGTATTTGGCCGACAAATAAATACGTTCTGCCGCCACATGAGGTAAAAATTCTTCTTCCAAAATAAGCTGTTCTTCCGGACTTATCTTGTCTATTTTATTGAAAACAATAATCAGCTGTTTGTTCTTCGTTCGCGGAACAATCTTGTCTGCAACGTATTCGATTTCCTTGTTGAAATGAGTGGTATCGATCATCCAGATGACAATCGAAGCCTGGTCGATTTTCTGGAAAGTCCGCTTGATTCCCAGCGACTCCACTTCGTCGCCGGTATTGCGGATACCCGCCGTGTCGATAAAGCGAAAAGAGATGCCGTTGATGTTGATGACATCTTCAATACTGTCGCGCGTCGTTCCGTGAATTTCGGAAACAATCGCCTTTTCCTCGTTCAGCAAATGATTGAGCAGAGTCGATTTACCTGCATTCGTTTCGCCGACGATTACTACCGGGATCCCGTTTTTTATTGCATTCCCCAGACTGAATGAATGGACTAATTTCGTGATTACGGCTTTGATATTGTTTGCCAGTTGAATGAGTTTGGAGCGGCTGGCAAATTCAACGTCTTCTTCGCCGAAATCCAGTTCCAGTTCAATCAGGGAAACAAATTCCAGCAATTGTGAACGAAGGCTTTGCAATTCCTTGCTGAATCCGCCGCGCATCTGATTCATGGCCAAACGGTGCGCGGATGAGGAGGAGGAGGCAATCAGGTCGGCGACTGCTTCGGCTTGCGACAAATCCATTTTGCCGTTCAGGAATGCGCGTTGGGTAAATTCGCCGGGCCGGGCTAACGTGCAACCGTTTTCAAGCAAAAGTTTCAGTATTTCCTGCTGGATATAAGTTGAACCGTGACAGGTTATTTCAACGGTATCTTCGCCGGTATAGGAATGGGGACGGCGAAAAACCGCCGCCAGTACCTCGTCCAAAACAGTACCGTCTTTCGTTATTTCCCCGTAATTCAAGGTATAGGGAAGCTGTTTGCCGATTGTCTTTGCTTCTGTACGGGGCGTAAATAGCCTGTCGCAGATGGCTATCGCTCCGGAACCTGATACACGAATTACGGCAATTCCGCCTGTTCCAGGCGCTGTCGATAGAGCGCAAATGGTTGAATTATTTGTCATGGTACATAACTGTGTAAACGGTAATTTATATTCTATCCAATACTTTTGTAATTAAAGCGGAAAACAAGTCTTTATAGCCGGTGTTCATCTCTCCTGAATAACGGCCGGCAATGATCAGGCAAACAGTTGCCGTCCGGTGTCCCAACAAACCGGCCAATCCGTATAAAGCGGCGCTTTCCATTTCGTAATTGGTAATCTTTTTACCCTGATATTCAAAAGATTCCAATAGCATATTCTGTTCGGGACGACTCAAATCCAAACGGACGCGACGTCCTTGCGGCCCGTAAAAACCGCTGGCGGAAATCGTGATCCCTCTGACCATATCGTATCCGATCCTGTTCAGTAATGCTTCGTCGGCAGGAACAAAATAGGGCGTTGCCAGGCGCTGATTCCATCGGGTATGTTCGACAAATTTTTCCGTGAGGCCGGAATCATTCCGTTCTTCTCCGCCTTTATAAAAGAACAACAAGCCGTCCATTCCCATGGAAATTTCAGAAACGACATAAGAGCCTGCGGGACAGAAAGGCTGCAATCCTCCGGATGTTCCCAGACGCACGAGAGTCAGCGGATTGAACGTTTCTTTGGGTATTCGCTTTTCCAAATCAATCGTGACCAGCGCATCCAGTTCGGTCATGACGATATCCAGGTTGTCGCAGCCGATTCCATGCGACAAAGCGGTGATGCGTTTCCCCTTGTAACTCCCTGTAATTGTATGAAATTCCCTGTTTTGCACGTCAAATTCAATCCGGTCAAAACGGGAGGCGACAAGTGATACCCGTTCGGGATCGCCCATCATGACAATTTTATCCGACAACTGTTCGGGACGCAAATGAAGATGGAAAACGGAGCCGTCTTCGTTAACGGGGAGGTGATCGGAAGGAATGGGAGAACTGCTTTTTTTAACGATAGCGATCATTGCATAATAGTTGTTATACTGTACATGTTATCTCTTTTCTCTTAATTTTAAGTAGATTCATATCAATATACCTCCTTAATTTCATGCACCAAAGGTAGTAATTTTTTCTTAGGCATGCAATATGATATTCGGACATTTTGCAATTTGTGGGGTATCGGGCGAATGTAGAGACGCAATGCATTGCGTCTGTATGGGGTACGGAACAAATGTAGAGACGCAATGCATTGCGTCTCTACGATGGCAAATAAATTTTATATATATTTGCACCACCAAAATTTTAATTATTATGTCAGATAAAAAATTCCAAAACAAATACCGAATACCATCAGCAAGGGCGCAATGGTGGGATTACAGCAATAGCGCCGCCTATTTTGTTACAATATGTACTAAAAATCAGGAAAATTATTTTGGAAATGTGGTAGATGGTGAAATGCAATTATCGGAAATCGGCCAAATTGCGCAAAGCGAATGGGAAAAAACAACAGAAATGCGTCAGGATATGAATTTGCAATTGGGCGAATATGTGGTTATGCCTAATCATTTTCATTGTATTATCATTATTGCTGAAAATCAATATAATGATAAAAATACCATCCAGTCCGTATCGCCGCAAAATAAATTTGGACCTCAATCAAAAAATTTGGCATCCATTATTAGGGGATTTAAAATTGGCGTAACCGCTAACGCACGCAAAATTCACGCCGATTTTGAATGGCAATCCCGATATCACGATCATATTATACGTAATATTAAGGAATTTCAGCGGATTGAAAATTACATTTTCAACAATCCTGCCAATTGGGGCGCGGATAAATTTTACAGGTAGAGATGCAATGCATTGCGTCTGTATGGGGTACGGCGCGAATGTAGAGACGCAATGCATTGCGTCTCTACGGGGTATGGGGCAAATCCCTGCGTCCGGATATGAAGTGAAAATCGATGCAGTCAAATGTATTTTTTTGTGGAAAATCTTTTTTTATCAAAAACTTTTCCTACTTTTGCAACTGTTTTGTAATTAAATACAATAAGTGATGAAAATCTTACTCGAAAACAATTCTTCCTACGCATTTTTTAACTTCAAAAATTTGGAAGTGAGTGATATTTTCTTACACACACCTTTAAAAAACGCTCGCGCGCCAATATATAACCATTTATTTTTAAAAAAACAAGCAAGGCAGTCTTCCTTCTCGAAGACTCTAACTGTTTTAAATCAAAAGCTAATTTTTATACTGCAAAAGCTTTCATATAAAGAGAATAAAAGCAAATTGCATGAAGCAAAACTTAGGCTTCCGGCTCTTTGTCCGCATAATATTTATATATATTTAACCCTTTATTTTTTTTAATCATGCCGATCGTATTTAACAAAGTAGAACGGGCAAATCCTCAGGACGGTACGTTGCCTAAAAAATGGTATCCTGCATTGAAAACCTTTCGCCAAGCGGGAGAACGGGAAGTAGCTAACGTTTGCGTCGAGAAATGCGAACGTTCGTGTCCAGGAACGCGAGCATCTGCGTTCACCTCCCCCCCTACCCCTTCCCTACAAGGGTGGGGCGTGAAGCTACGAATAAAAACAGTTATGAAAATTAATTTAGACAATCATTTATCAGATAGAGAACAAGAATTATAAAAGACAGTAATTTAACAATTTTAAAAGTAAAATTTATGAAAAAAGTAATTTTAGCAGTATTGGTAACATTCATTGCGACTACCGTATTACAAGCACAGAATATATTTGTAAAAGGCGACAAAGTCGTTAATCTGGGTATTGGATTTGGAAGTTATATCGGAGAGAGTGGATATAAAACGACACTGCCTCCTCTTTCACTATCCGCAGAATTGGGCGTTAAAGATGGTTTATTAAATGGAAAATCGTCGATAGGAGTCGGCGGTTATCTTGCATATACCTCTAATAAATGGGAAATCTCGAATCAGGTGTTGGGCACATACGGTTTTGATTATTCCTATTTTATCATTGGGGCAAGAGGACTCTTCCACTATCAATTTGTAGATAAGTTAGACACTTATGCCGGGTTGATGTTGGGATATAATGTGGCAAGTTCAAAATATTTTGGAGAAG
>JAISOJ010000005.1 GCA_031275735.1 Dysgonamonadaceae bacterium | reverse complement strand
TCGTATTTTTGGCCGCCCGGGAGTATCAAAAAAAAAAAATGCCCCACCGCACCCGCGCGGGTTGGGGGCTTCCCCCCCCCCCGCGCTGCTGTTCCCTAATGACCAACACGATACGCCGTCATGTCGACCGAGCATAAGCGAGTGGAGACATCTAAATCTCAATTTTCGTGCGTTTGCCCTGTATTTGTTATTTGTTCTGTGCATAAAGAAATTAAAGAATATATTTTATACATTAAATCGTAAGCAGTTGAAAATCAATGAAATTGTAAATTTTTGAGTATAAGCTCTTTTTATTGTCATAAAAATCAATATAAAATTTAAAAATAGTTGCTGAATTTCATTTTTATTTGTAATTTTACACAATAATTCCAACAAACGCGTAATTATATGAAATGTGTTTTGACCCCCATAGCACTCTTCTCTTTTTACTGGAAAATTCCCTTGTCCGGTAATTACGGTATGTTGTTTCCACGCTCCGGTGTTTTATCCGGCTCTTCTCAAAGCATTTGAAACAACGCTCAATCTCTGCTTTCAAACACCCCGGAAGAGCCGGATGACAGGTGAAAAAACAAAAAAAATTAATAACAAACTGAATTCTTCTGCGTTGACGGTAGAAATGAAGGACTTAGTTCACTAATATTATAAAAATGAAAAAAAATTTACTTTTTATGGGTTTATTGTTGCTTGCGGTTATGTTTGTAAAGGCGCAACCCTATCAACGCTGCCTGGACGATGGCATAGTGAAATGGTCGTTTATTCGTGATGTCATTGATCACGGACCTGGTTCAGTTGAAATGGCCGCTTATGGCGATACTTTGATAAATGGATTTTTATATAAAAAGCTATTTATAGATTATTTTGATGATCATCTTGTAGATGAAGACAATATCAATTGGAAAAATTATATTCCTCCTTTATCCTATCTTTCGGAGCATTCTTATATAAGAGAGAGTGAAGATGCTTCGCAACTGTTTATTTACAGTACTTTTTGGAATAAAGAGTATTTAATATCCGATTTGAATCTACAGGTAGGCGAGTCATTTTTGACGTACGGGGGAACTACTTTAACAGTCGATTCGGTTTACATTAAAGATGGATTGAAGCATGTTCGACTGGCCTGCTATGAATGGGGTAGCGTTCCGGTAATTTTTATGGAAGGGGTAGGGCCTAGCGCATGGTATGCATTGGAGATGCAATTTACGTCAGATGTGCTGCTACTCAATTGTTTTCAAAATCAAACATTCTTTTATAAAAACGAATTTCTGGACTACGGGGGATCCTGTCCTTGCGGATATAATACGCCGGAGAATGATATTAAAACGGTTATTCATCAGGCCTGTAATCTTCAAGTAAAAAATGAAAATATAGAGATTCATTTTTCACTTCAGGGCAACAGATTGATTTCCATCTACGATATTGGCGGAAGATTACATTCCGAACAAAAATTTTCATCCGGGACAAGCGCAATTATTCCCGTAGCTTCTTTCCCTAAAGGGATGTATTTATTGAAAATCACGGATTGGGATAAAAAACAAGTCGATATACATAAATTTATTTTATAATTACAGTTATGAAAAAAAAATTACTTTTTATTGGTTTATTGTTGCTTGCGGTTATGTTTGTAAAGGCGCAACCCTATCAACGCTGTTTGGACGACGGTATAGTAAGATGGTCGATTTTAGACTATCATATAATGGATGCGGGGCTTGTTTCAACTGAAGTATATGCATGGGGCGATACCGCGATCAATGATTTTTCGTATAAAAAATTGTATATAGACAACTTTCTGTCTTTTAATGCGGAAGAAACCAATACCAACTGGAAAAATTATATCCCTGTTTTATACTGGGAATGGGGAAATTTTTACATTAGGGAAAATGACGATGCATCCAAACTGTACATTTTGGATACGGAAAACAATGAAGAATATTTGATTTCCGATTTAAGCCTTCAAAAAGGAGATCAATTTCAAATTCCGGGACGTTGGTATGAAGATACTTTTACTGTAGTCGATTCGGTTTATATCAAAGATAATTTGAAACATGTTCAATTATGGTGGTATCCTAACTCTGATCTGGGCAGACTGACCTTTATTGAAGGCATTGGTCCTGACCACTGGTTTATACACCCTTGGCAGGAATATATTGCTTTTCTTAACTGCTTTCAAAATCAAACCCTTTTTTATAAACAAAAATTTCCGGATTGGTGGGCGAGCGACTGTCCGTGCGGTTATGCAAATTATTCGGACATTAAAACGGTCATTCATCAGGACTACACTTTTCAGATTAAAAACGAAAGTATGGATATCCGTTTTTTGCTTCCGGGAAACAGATTGATTTCCATTTACGATATTAGCGGAAGATTGCGTTCCGAACAAAAATTTTCATCCGGGACAAATGCAATTATCCCAGTTGCCTCTTTCCCCAAAGGGATGTATTTGTTAAAAATCACGGATTGGAATAAAAAACAAGCCGGTATGCATAAATTTATTTTATAAAAAATTTATTATGAAACAGTTACTTATTATCATTTTTTTGTCCGTTTCTACAAACCTGTTTTCCCAAATAGATTATTGTGAAGTTTTTAGCGAAGCTAATGATGAGGAAAATACATTAAGAGCAGGGGAAACATATCATAGCAACAACGGAACAACATTGCCGACACAGGGTACCTTGCGGGGATTGACGGTTTTTGTAAATATTATCTACGATCAGACGCCGCAGAACGACCCCCATCTCAATTCCACATCTACTATATGGCCTGCAGATACGAAGAGCAGCATCAATGCCTGCCCGCCGGTGTACATGTTAAATTTATTCGATGTAAATACATCGTCTTCCGGACAATACAATGGCGTCGTCACGCGATTGTATGCCGAGTCGTCTTTCAATCAATTAATTCTCCTGTCCGACTTTATGGTTGTAAATATCAAGCAGTCCCAAATATCGCCAAACAATCCCGGCAGTTCATTTAACGAAATAATATTGAGGAATTCTGTTATTACTTATATCAACAACAATGGTGGATTGCAAGCAATTTATGGACACAACAATCTTGTCGATTACGATAAAATAAAGACCTCCGGCAGTGGATTACCAAAAACATTTCTGCCAGATTCCAAAATTGATTTTATAAACTTTTTATGTCGAAATACAACAAAAACATATGGAGGTTTGTCTGGAAGCAGTGGATTGGCGGGAGGAGTTCCATCCGACAGTATAATAATAAACGGACAAAGATATGGATACAACACAGGCATATATGCTTCTGTAGGTCCCGGGGATATCACGGAGCATCAATCCCCTATTTTAATCCACGAATTTGCCCATCTTCTTTTGGGTTCCAATGCTTTTCATACTTCGGGAGGAACAACGGATAATACTCTTTACGAGAATACCTTTATAGGAAAACAAGAGGGTTACGGATTATTTGGTCATAGTATATTGTCTTGCAATGCTTTTGAAAGGTGGCGTTTAGGCTGGCGGGGGGCTTCGAACAATGCTTATCCGGTTGCTTCCAATAATGCCGATTCGGATGTGGGAAAATTTACCGGGGAAAAAACATTCGTTTTGCGGGATTTTGTCACTTACGGCGATGCCATACGCATTAAATTGCCCTACAAGGATAATACACAAGCATCGAATCAATACATTTGGTTGGAAAACCATCAATGCGGGGAAAATAATAAAATAGACGGTTATGTTTATCCAGGATCCAACGGATGCAGGGATATGGAAGGAACGGGTATATATGCTTATTACCAGGTAGGCAAAGACATCCTTGAAAGCACAAATCGCAAAGACGTGTATCCTACAAATGATAATAATAATATGGATATGGACAATCTACGTATGCTATCGGCAGAGGGGAATTACAATGTTACTTATGAAGATCAACAATACAAAGACTGTTTGGGATGGGTTGTCCGTCCCCGTTTCAGTTATGTTTCGCCCAATCCCCTGTCGGGAATAAACGATCAAAACGAGGTTTATGCTTATAATGCATCCGCATCGTCCATACAATACTCCCACAAGAGTTATTTCGGAATAAAAAGTAAAAACAATACCTTATATACAGGTTTACCTTATTTAGGCGATCAGTTTGATGCATTCGTTCCCAATCCGGAAATAAAAATGGATATTTCAACCAATCCGGCTCCGGTAAATACGACTACCTGTTATTCCATACGGAATGGCGGCTCAATGACAGTCGTTTCATCGCAGCGCAATACGCGCAAAATATATCTCACCGGATTAAATATAAGGATGATTGATACCCAACCCGGCAGTACGGGAATGAAATCCTATACGGTAAAAATCCGCTGGGACGATTATGATGTGAAGCAAAATGTATACTGGGCAGGCGATATTGTATTAAAAGAACGGCTTAATCTGTTGTCGAACAAACTAATTACTTTGGAACAAAATAAAACGCCCAATCAATTGACGCGCGATTCCGTTTCCGGTTTTTTTGCTCCTCCTACCAAATTTACCTGCGAGGGAAATGCTACAATCAATTTAGCCCCCAAATCAGCGCTTATGCTCAAGGATAAAAGTTCTTTGATCATGGAAAGCGGCGCAATCATGAATATCCAAGACAGCGCCGAAGTGATTGTAAAGTCCGGCTCAACCCTTATGGTACAGGACGGCGCTAATTTAAATACTTACGGAACAGGCCGAATAGTAGCAGAACCGGGCTCTACCCTCGTATTGCCGATCAATGGAAAAGATGAAATTGATTGTAGAGAAACGGAATTTTCATTAGCCGCAATTGCAAATGCAACCTACAATTGGACCGCTTCTTCAAATATCGAAATTGTTTCGGGCAAGACCACGTCTAAAGTCAAAGTGAAAGGAAAATCGTACAATGCCAATTCCTGGGTGCGAGTGGCAGTTACCTATAATAAAAATGGTTACATAAAAGAACTCCCGGTCGCCGTCAATATCCCCGATCAGTTTGTCCTGACGCCGGACAGATGGGCAAAACTTCCCGACGGCAATATTCAAATGCTCATTCAAGCCATACCTCTTCCCGAAGGAGTAAAGGCCGATAACTGCACTTATTCCTGGCGCGCTAAGGGAGGAACTATTTTTACGGGATTTGACTTAGTCGATCCCTCATTAAACAGCGCCTCCACGTCTGAAGGAGACATTCCGTCCGGCGTGCTTGAGATGATGAATAAGGCCATCCTGCAAGCTAAAAGCGAAGTTTCCGGCCTTGTCGAAGGCGACAGTGTACAGGTAAAACAATACGCGTCGGCAGGCACGGATCAGTCTTCGTCGCGTTCGGCTGTTTACGAAGTGAGTACCACTACGTCCGAAGGAGAAACCAGTGCCGAATATGTGAGCGTAGAAACCGACGGATCTGCCGTAACTTCCGTTAACTCAATAGTTCCAGGAGTAATAGGACCTGTTAAGCCCATAAAAACACAGAGTTTTGTTATCTTGACTTATACTCCGGGAACAATGGTTATAGTGGGTTGCGAAATTACGGGGTGCAATAAATCCTATTCTGCTACCTTGACCATCATGTCGTGGAAGTATAGCTGTTCTTACACGCCGTCGACCCGTTCCATCCGGTTGGACAAGGATCAGTCGTCTTCGGACGAAGGCGTAACCCATACGTATCAGGTACAGTTGTATAACGATCAGGGTTATATCCGTACAACGACATTTACATCCAACGAAACCACGGTTCTGATACCGTTGACGGGCTTGCCGAACGGGAATTATTACATCAATGTCCTGGATGAACAAAACTGCATTGTGGAACGTAAATTTATCCTGGCCTATTGAGAACGTGCGGCAGGCGGCGCAAACGCAAGGCATACCTTGCATTAAATTCACGCTTTCAGGCTGATTTTTTTTTTTTCGCATTTTTTGCAGAAATGATTAAATTTTCCGTATTTTTGCCGTACTTATGTTGAATTATAAACTTTTTTATCTTATGAACAAATTAATTTCTTTACTAATTATGGTATGTATCGGTTTGTCTTGCTATGCGCAGGATATTGCCTTACCGTCTCCTAACAAAACGGGAGGGAAACCTTTGATGGATGCTTTGAACGATCGCCGTACTACGCGCGAATTTTCGGATAAAGAGTTAGATGTACAAACGCTCTCCGACTTGTTATGGGCCGCTTACGGATTCAACCGGGAGAATATGAGGGTTGTTCCTTCGGCTAATAATAAACAGGAATTTACGGTTTATGTAGTATTAAAAACAGGCGTTTATGTATATGACGCCCAAGAAAATCTTCTTATTTTGAAAGTATCCGGCGACTGGAGGGAAAAAGCCGGTAAACAGGATTTTGTAGCTACAGCTCCGTTGAACTTGGTTTATGTCGCCGATTTAAAAATCACTTCCAAAGAAACGGCCGGCGTCGATGTCGGATTTATTGCTCAAAACGTGTACCTTTACTGTGCTTCCGTAGGCTTAGGAACGGTGGTAAGAGGTTGGTTTGATGGCGACGAAATCAAAACCGCTTTCGGATTGGATGCAAACCAAACGCCAATACTTACTCAAACAGTTGGGTATAAAAAGTAAATAATAGAAAAAAAGAAGAAGAGCAAGATAGCTCCGATTCTTCATTCCGCTTGTTTGAAATTCATTTTTTGCAAAACCGTCACGACGAATATTCGTTATGACGGTTTTTGTTTTCCTTATTTTTCTTTTAAACATATTAACTTAGCAAATCGATTGTATTGCAAATAAAAACAGTATTTTTGTGAAATTTTGATTTTTCTGATAAAATGACAAACTAATGAATAAAATTACCAAAGTAATCTTATTTTCTGTTATTGTTTTATTTCTTCTTGGTATAGCGCTCTACTCGACTATTAAAAAGAAATTCAATAAAGAGGAAACATCTACAGAAACCATGCGATTAACTCCTTCTGGAGGACGTGGTATGCCGTTGAATGTCAATGTGAAAGTGATTGAACCGGAAGCGTTGGTAGATTATATCCAAGTAACGGGTAGTTTGATTCCGGACGAGGAAGTGGATTTGACTTTTGAGGCTTCCGGGAAAATTACGAATATCTTTTTCCTGGAAGGGACGGCGGTGGCGAAAGGGCAATTGCTGGCGAAAGTGAACGATAAACCTTTGCTGGCCGAACTGCAAAAATTGGAAGCGCAAGCCCCTTTGGCCGAAGACCGGGTGTTCCGGCAAAAATCTTTGTTGGAAAAGGATGCAGTCAGCAAGGAAGCCTATGAACAAGTCAATACCGAATTGGAGAAATTGCATGCCGATATCGATTTGGTCAAATCGCGGATTGCGCAAACCGAACTTCGCGCTCCTTTCGACGGAATCATCGGCTTGCGCCGGGTCAGCGAGGGGGCTTACGCTTCTCCTACGACTGTTATCGCTACGCTTACCCGGATTACGCCGTTGAAAATCGAATTTTCGGTTCCCGAAAGATATGCCAACATGATTCATCCGGGGATCAACATTGTTTTTCAAACGCCTCCCGATTTGGCTAATTACAATGCGTCCATCTACGCAGTTGAATCACGGGTCGATTTGAATACGCGTTCTCTCACAGTACGCGCACTGTTTCCCAATACTTCCGGACGTTTAAAACCAGGGAAAACGGCTACCATAGAAATCAAATCGAACGAATTAAAAAACGCCCTTCTTATTCCCAACGAATCCGTTATCGCCGAAATGGGACGCGATATCGCTTATATCTATTCCGAAGGGAAAGCCAAACGAGTAGAATTAGTCAAAGGAATCCGTTCGGAATCGAATATTCAGATTTTGGAAGGTTTGAGCGCCGGCGATACGGTAATTCTCAGCGGGATCATGCAACTAAGAGACGGATTACCTGTGACAATTGATAATGTATTGCAATGAATATATCGGAATTAAGTATTAAGCGCCCTGTCCTTGCAACCGTTTTTGTACTGGTCATCCTTATTTTTGGGATTATCGGTTACACGTATTTGGGTGTTCGGGAATATCCGAGCGTGGATAATCCGATTATCACCGTCAACGTAAGTTATCCGGGCGCCAATGCGGATATTATCGAAAACCAGATTACAGAGCCATTGGAACAAAACATCAACGGAATTCCGGGTATTCGTTCCCTTTCAAGCACCAGTAGCCAAGGATCTTCCCGTATTACGGTCGAATTTGAATTAAGCGTGGATATGGAAACCGCCGCTAACGACGTGCGTGATAAGGTTTCGCGGGCGCAACGTTTCCTCCCGCGCGATTGCGACCCTCCAACCGTTTCCAAAGCAGACGCCGACGACCAGCCGATTCTCCAGATATCCATTCAAAGCGAAAAGCGAAATTTGCTCGAATTAAGCGAAATTGCCGATTTAACAGTTAAAGAACGTTTACAGACAATTCAAAATGTAAGTTCCGTCAGTATCTGGGGTGAAAAACGTTATTCCATGCGGCTTTGGTTAGACCCGGCAAAAATGGCGGCTTACGGCATTACGCCGGTTGATATTCGGAACGCCATTGAACGGGAAAATGTAGAACTTCCTTCGGGAAGTATCGAAGGCGACAAAATGGAATTGACCATCCGTACTTTGGGCCTGATGCGGAATCCGGAAGAGTTTAATAACCTGATTATCCGCGAAAACAACTATAATGTAGTGCGTTTTCGCGACATAGGCATGGCCGAATTAGGTCCGGAAGACCAACGCAGTATCATGCGCAAAAACGGCGTCCCGATGGTGAGCGTAGTGCTAATTCCCCAACCGGGAGCTAATCATATCGAAATATCGGACGAAGTGCAAATTCGGCTTAAACAGATGCAAAAGGATCTGCCTGAAGATGTCGAAATAGATGTTGTTTTCGATAATACCAGATTCATCCGTGCCTCTATTTACGAGGTGGAAGAAACGATCTACATTGCATTCATCCTGGTGATCGTTATTATCTTTCTTTTCCTTCGCGATTGGCGGGCTACATTAGTGCCGGTAGTCGTTATTCCGGTTTCGCTGGTGGGAGCCTTCTTCATTATGTATATTTCCGGATTCTCTATCAATGTTTTATCTATGTTGGCGGTTGTATTGGCCGTTGGATTGGTGGTTGACGACGCTATCGTTATGGCCGAAAATATCTATGTCCGCATCGAGCAAGGAGTCACTCCGAAAGAAGCCGGTATTGAAGGCTCGAAAGAAATATTTTTCGCCGTGGTTTCGACTACGATTACTTTGATTGCAGTCTTTTTCCCGATCGTTTTCATGCAGGGCATGACGGGACGTTTGTTTAAGGAATTCAGTATCGTGGTTTCAGGCTCTGTGGCTATTTCCGCTTTTGTCGCTCTGACATTTACGCCTATGCTTTCGACGAAAATATTGCGGAGGAGGGAAAATAAAAACTGGTTTTACCGGAAAACGGAACCCTTTTTTGCCGGATTGAACCGTTATTACGAAAAATACTTGAATTATTTCCTGAAACGTCGTTGGATTACGTGGCCGATTATCGGATTTACTTTCCTGCTAATAGGATTCCTTTGGATGAAAATCCCGTCCGAAATGGCGCCCTTAGAAGATCGTTCGCTGCTTACGATCAATATGCGGGCGCCGGAAGGTTCTACGTATGAATTTTACCGGGATTATGGAGATAAGATTTCCGTCTTAGCCGATTCTTTAGTGCCGGAAAGAGAATCGAACGTGACGCTTATTCGTTCGGGATTTTCCTTTGTCCAATTGCGCTTACCGGATATTAAAGAACGTACACGAAGCCAGATGGAAATAGCCGACGCGCTTTCGGAGGCCGTTCGAACACAGACGGAAGCTCGTTCTTTCGTACAGCAACAATCTACTTTCGGAGGACGTCGGGGCGGGATGCCGATCCAGTATGTGTTGCAAGCGCCTAATTTGGCTAAGTTGCAAGAATTTATTCCGCTGTTTATGAATAAAGTATTCGAAAGTCCGAAATTCCAGATGTCGGACGTGAATTTGAAATTTACTAAACCGGAAACACGCGTAGAAATCAACCGCGACAAGGCGGCTTTGTTAGGCGTGAGCACTCGCGATATCGGCCAAACCTTGCAGTATGCGTTAAGCGGACAACGGATGGGTTATTTTTACATGAATGGGAAGCAATACCAGATATTGGCTGAAATCAACCGGCAACAACGGAATAAACCGCTTGATCTGAAATCTATATATGTTAAGAATAGCCAAGCGCAAATGATCCAATTGGACAACTTAGTCGAATTGTCGGAAAGCGTGGCGCCGCCTCAATTGTACCGTTACAACCGGTTCAATTCGGCGACCGTCACCTCAGGATTGTCTCCGGGCGTTACTATTGGCGAAGGATTAGACGAAATGGACAGGATTGCAAAAGAAGTCCTTGACGAAAGTTTCCGCACAGCTCTGTCCGGCGAATCGAAAGAATTCCGCGAAAGTTCTTCAAGCCTAATGTTCGCGTTTGGTTTGGCTTTAATATTGATTTTCCTGATCCTGGCCGCTCAATTTGAAAGTTTCAAAGACCCGTTCGTCATCATGTTTACCGTACCGTTGGCTATTGCCGGAGCATTGCTTTTCATGCGAATAGGAGGAATTACGATGAATATATTCAGTCAAATCGGTATTATTATGCTTATCGGATTAGTAGCAAAAAACGGTATTTTGATTGTGGAATTTGCCAATCAGCGGCAGGAAAGCGGAATGAACAAAATGGAGGCGATTGAAGGAGCGTCTATCCAACGTTTACGCCCGATTTTGATGACCAGTTTCTGTACGGTTTTGGGATTATTGCCTTTGGCTTTTGCCAGCGCCGAAGGAGCTAACAGCCGTATTGCTATGGGCGTATCGGTGATTGGAGGAATGTTGGTTTCTACTTTTCTGACTTTGTTTATCGTTCCGGCGGTATATTCTTATTTTTCAACAAATAGAAAGAAAAGGGAGGAAAAATAATGAAAGTGAAACAAATGAAACAAGCCTTATTATTATTTTCGTTGTTTGTTATTCCGGTTGATGCGCAAGAGATCTATGATTTGAAGCGTTGCTTGGAAACCGGATTGGAACGGAACTACGAAATTCGCATCGTCCGTAACGAACAACAAATCAGCGCAAATAATGCTACGGTCGGAAACGCAGGTCTTTTACCCACACTGGACCTAACTGCCGGTTATACGGGATCGGTGAATGATCGGGATGAAACGACTAATGGAATTTCTTCCCGAATAAGTGGTATTTTTAATCAAGGATTGAATATAGGGCTTAACTTGAATTGGACGGTTTTTGATGGATTCAAGATGCAAACGGAATACAGCCGTCTCCAAGAATTCAAACGAATGGGAGAGATTTCGACCCGGCTGTCTATAGAAAATTTGATGGCTAACTTGACGGCTGAATATTACAATTTCGTTCATCAAAATTTGTTGTTAGATAATTTGAAATATGCAGTCGAACTGTCGAAAGAAAGGTTGCGGATAGTGGAGGCCCGTTACATGATTGGTTCTATGTCGCGTTTGGATTTGCAGCAGGCCCGAGTGGATTTTAATGCAGACAGTTCGAAACTTATCAAACAATACGAAGTCGTCAATACTTCAGCTATCCTGTTGAACCAATTGATGTCTGTCGAAAATGTTTCGCAAAAAATTCTTACCCCTGATTCCGTTATTGAACCCAATATACTGCTGACCGAAGATTTATTATGGGAAAAAACCTTGGCATGTAATTCTCGCTTATTATTATCATATAAAAATAAAACTTTGAGTCAATTGGATTTGAAAGCGGTGAAAAGTCGTTATTATCCCTATTTGAAGCTAAATGCCGGCTATGGTTATACTGCTAATTTTTACGATGCTTCCGCCTTGAGCCGTCAAAATACATTAGGATTGAATTACGGATTAACGCTGGGATTTTCCGTTTTTGACGGAATGAATCGCCGGAGAGAGCAAAAAAATACCCAAATCGTAATTCAAAACCGCGAATTACAGACCGAGCAATTGGAATTGTCTTTGAAAGCCGATTTATCCAATATGTGGATGGCATACCAAAACAATATCGAATTGACTAATTTGGAAAAAGAAAACCTCGTCGTAGCCCACGAAAATTACGAAATAGCAATGGAACGCTACAAATTGGGCGATTTGTCGGGATTGGAATTACGCGAAGCGCAGAATAGCCTTTTGGAAGCCGAAGAACGATTGTTGCAGGCGCAATACAATACTAAACTATGCGAAATATCACTCATGCAAATTAGCGGACAAATCATTTCTTATCTGAAATAAGTATATTTTGAAATTATATTGATGATTTATACCATTTTAGCTCCTTTGAATGTTCGAACGCATATCCAATTGCCTGCATCAAAAAGCATTAGTAATAGGGTATTGATATTAAATGCTTTGAGTAAAAGCGTTTATCCGGTTGAAAATCTTTCTTGTTGCAATGATACACAAGTGATGTTAAAAGCGCTTGAACAGAATTACTCGCAAATTGATATAGGCGCTTCCGGCACTTCTATGCGTTTCTTGACCGCTTATTTATCTCAATTGCCCGGCGAATATACAATTACCGGAACAGAACGAATGCAAAATCGTCCTATTGGAATTTTAAAGGAGGCGCTATGTCAATTGGGGGCCGAAATTGATTACTTGGGGAAAGCAGGTTACCCTCCCTTAAAGATCAAGGGGAAAAGCTTAACCGGCGGAGAAATTCATTTGAAAGGTAATGTAAGTTCCCAATATATATCCGCTTTAATGATGATTGCTCCTCATATGAAAAAAGGGCTGGTTATCCGTTTGGAAGGTAGTATTATTTCCCGTCCTTATTTAGCGATGACCGCTCGCTTGATGGAAAACTTTGGAATAAAGGTGGATTGGCAAGGTTCTGTTATTCGCATAGAGAATCAATCATACCAAGCGAAACCTTTCAAAGTGGAAGCCGATTGGTCGGCGGCTTCGTACTGGTATGAGATAGCCTCCTTGTGTAAAGAGAATACGTCAATAAAACTTTTCGGATTAGAGCCGGACAGCATTCAAGGAGATTCGGGAGTCTCCCGATTATTTGCAAAATTGGGCATAAATACCGGATTCATTTCCGATTGTAATGAACTCAATCCGCCTCTTTTGGCTGATACGGCTGTATTATTAAAAAAAATGCAATTAGGCTCGGAAATGACGTCGAACGTAAAATTAAATTGGGACTTTATCGATATTCCCGATTTAGCGCAAACAGTGGTTGTTACTTGTTGCCTGTTGAATATCCCTTTTCGTTTCACCGGTTTGGAAAGCTTACGGATCAAAGAAACGGATCGAATTGCGGCATTGCGACAAGAATTGAAGAAATTAGGTTATATTATTCGAACAGAATCTCATGGCATAATCGAATGGGCAGGCGAAAAAATTTCACCGGAAAGAGATCCAGTTATTTTCACTTATGAAGATCATCGGATGGCCATGGCTTTTGCGCCTGTTTGTTTGCTGACCCAAGCGATAAAAATCAAAAATCCGGAAGTAGTTTCTAAATCTTATCCGAATTTTTGGCATGATTTGGAACGAGCCGGATTTCTTATAAGAGAAAATTAATTTTTAACAAAAGAAGTCGGCGTTTTGACCACCGGCGTATCCTCTATTTTTATTGTTTCTATTTTTTTTAGGAAAAGATTCCAGTTATCTGGGTTGGTTAACCGGATATACCGGAAAAATGCTGCCCAATGCGAAGTATTTTCAACCGCCGAATATACCAAAGGATTGTACTGCTTCAACAAGCGCCAATTTCTTTTGAATGAAGACGATAAATTGTCCATGACTTGAAACTTTAATCCTAATTCTTCATCTGTTAATTGATTCAAATCAGCCAATTTATCTAATATGCCTTCGATGTAATATAAAGAGTAGGGATCAAAAACTTCATTTTGTTTATTATCTCCCAAAGCTTTTAACAATCCCTTTAGATTTGTTCTTGGATTAAGCTCCGAAGAATATTTGTCTTTTAGATAGTTTTTAGCAATATTTTCTATATCAGAATAATAAGATTCAACCTCTTTCCGCATTTTTTTAATTTTCACCATATCAATTTCGTTTTTGAAGAAATAATAATAAGGATTATCTGAAAAAGACACATCGTCGCCATCAATATCGAAAAAAAGATTTAATTCTTTATCGGTTAATATATAAGAGTTTATATTTATGTTATTTTGCTTAAGCTCGTTAAAAATTGCTTTATATGCTTGTAAATTTGTTGGAGGCATAAGTCCTTCTTCTGACCCAGCCAAGATATAATTCCCGTTTTCATCTCGTGGAATTTCTCCGAGTGTTTCAGGTATAATTATTAATAAATGAGCCTGAAACAGCCTTAATCCTAATAATGTATTTAAAAAAGCAGGATGATATTTCAATTGAGCATCTCCGTTTTTAGTATCTCCGGATGCAGTAAAAATCCCTTGGTAAGAGCTATTGGCAAAATGGACAATGGGAACTAATTGCCAGTCGGGTAAATCGGGATAAAGCTCTCGGTCGCCTATCCTGACAACAAATTCATTATTCACGTAATCAATAGTCACCGTTTTTTCATCTAACCGGTCGGCCGGAAAAGCGATTGCTTGAAAAGAACCCGAATGGGAAGTATAATTGTTCCGTGTAGCTCTTTCATAGAGAGAACACGCTTCTTTCCCTAAGGAAGAATTATGAATCAAATGAATTTTTCCTAATGAACTCTGCCCCAAAACCTCTAAAGAGCAAAGAAAAAGAATGATGGTAATTGGTAATTTCAAAAAATAAAAAATTAAATGATTACTTAATAGTTATATTTAATTAACAAACTCACGGCCCGTTACTTTTTATCCGGCAAAAATAATGATTTTTAGTGAAATATTATCGTACCTCTTAGAAATAATCGAGTTTTTAGAAGTCCTCTAAATTTAAAAATTTTCTTTTTTTAATCTTCAGAATTAATACTCGTGCAAAAGTAAATTTTTTTGGAAAATCTTTAGGCAATTTTTAAAAATATTTTTCCACATATGAGAGAAATATGTGATGAAATTTATTCATAAATAATTTTTTTTATTTATCTTCGCAACCACAAATTACTCTGATTAGTAAAATAATGAAACAGACAGTATTAATAACCGGAGCGTCTTCCGGTATAGGGAGAGCTACCGCCATCCTCTTAAACGAAAAAGGTTATAATGTTTATGCTGCAGCAAGAAGAGTCGAAAAAATGGACGATCTTGAAAAACAAGGAATTCATGTTTTACCTATAGACGTCGCTAACGACACTTCTATTATCTCTGCCCTGAAAACGATTAAAGAAGAAATAGGAATGGTAGATATCTTGATCAACAATGCAGGCTATGGTTTATTTGGTTCGTTGGAAGAAACGCCGATATATGAAGCGCGAAAGCATGTCAATGTTAATTTGATGGGGCTTGCCAAGCTTACGCAGATGCTGCTTCCGGCTATGCGGGAAGCAGGAAAAGGGATTATAGTTAATATTTCTTCGATGGGAGGAAAATTCGGAGAGCCTTTGGGTAGCTGGTATCATGCCACTAAATATGCCGTAGAGGGTTTGAGCGAATCATTGTTTTTGGAAATGAAGCCGTTCGGCGTAAAAGTGATAATCATTGAGCCTGGCATTATTCGTACCGAGTGGAGTGGAATAGCGCTTGATCATTTAATAAAAATGTCGGGGAAAGGTCCTTACAAAGAATTTGCAGCAAATTCGGCTAAAATGCTTACCAAAATGAATGACCCGAAAACAGGAGGAACAGAACCGGAGATCATTGCAAAAACCATATTCAAGGCTATCAGAGCTAAAAAACCTAAATTGAGATACGCAGCAGGAAAGGGAGCAAAAATGGCTATATTTCTAAGGCGTTTCATGAGCGACGGCGCTTATCTCCGGCTTTTGGAAAAGACAATGAATAAACTGGCAAACAACTCTTTGGTAATTTTGTAAAAGTTTACTTGAGGGGGAGAAAATCGCTTCTCTCCATACATCATAAACTATCCAAGAACCGATGAAGTTCTTCCCTGTATTTTCCTTACAGGCGTCTATTGTTTCTCACAATAATATTTAAGAATAAACATACGAAATATCTTTCACAAACGCTGTCACCGTCAACCGATGCACGCCCAAAATACGGGCAATGGCTGATTTCGACACCTTTTTATCCAACAGGGTTTTTATCCCGGCTTCCTTGCCTGTCAGTTTCCTGACTTTGGATTTGCTGCCTTTCGGACGACCTAATACTACGCCTTCGGCGCGTTTGCGGGCAAGCGCTTCTTTGGTGCGTTGCGAAATCAGATTC
>JAISOJ010000018.1 GCA_031275735.1 Dysgonamonadaceae bacterium | reverse complement strand
TTCAGGCGTAGGGTCGTCTTTTTCGCAACCCGTGAACAACATTAAACTTACTGTGAAGCAGGCAACTGTCGCCGCCACATTCTTCAAACTGATTCTGAAACTTTTCATTTCTCTTTTTTGATTTATATTATACATGAGATTTAATTTTCAACTCTCCATCGAGTTTGACGGTGCAAAGTTCGGGAGCGAAAAATTCTCCTCCTACACCCAAAATGGGTGAAAATTCAATTACAGGTGAAAAATCACCCATTTTGGGTGAGTGGCGGCATCCGAATACTTCTTACCTTTGTATCCGGAATTATTAGTATTTTTGTGCTGATTTCCTAACAGTTAAATTCATAAATTTTGATTATACAGATATGAATACAAGGAAAATATTTTGGACAGTTGTAATTGTCGTATTGCTTTTGCCTTACGTGTCATTTGCACAATACATCGACCACCGCAACCACAAGGTGGATTCGCTGGAATATTTGTTGAAAACCAATCCGCCGACAGGCGATGATTTGGCCGTTGCTTACAATAAATTAATGTGGGGTTATTCACAAACCGACATTGAAAAGACAAGATATTATGCCGGCAAAGCCATTGACCTCGCCGAGAAAATGGTTTATAAAATGCTTATGTCGGACGCTTATCGCCTTATTGGAGATACTTATTATAAAGTCAGTCAATATGATAGTGCAATGGTGTATTACGAAAAAGCATTATGGGCGGTAGAACAAGCGAAAGCAGGAAAAAAACAGTATAGGAAACATGTATTTGATGACGCTCTTTCAACGATTTACGGTTCGATTGGCAATCTATACAATATACAGGGAAAACGCCATGAGGCAATAGATTACTATACAAAAGCCTTAAAACTCTTTGAAAAATGGGATTGGAAAGAAAGCCAGGCCATTGCATACGAAAATATCGGGGAAATGTATCTCAGCATGGATAACTATGAACAGGCGGAAATCAATTTTACCAAACTAAACGCTATCGGACAGGAAATAAATGATTCGTTGATAATCATGTATGTTGATAAGGAATTAAGTGCATTGTATCTTATACAGAAGAATTATGGCAAAGCATTGGAACATGCCGAAGCCGCCCGTCGTTACATTTTTACTCATCCCGAAGAAGGGGAAGATTCCAAAGCCATTATCTTTAATTTGTTTGCACAAATCTATTCAGAAGGATACAATGATATTGGTAAGGCGGAAAACTATATCCGTCAAGCCTTGCAAATAGATTCAACTCTCATTGTCCCGCGCGAAAAATCTACATCACTTGCCCTGCTTTCCTCTATTTACTTGCAACGCAGCGAATGGCGCAAAGCCGAACAAACCGCCCTCAAAGCTCTATCCATAGATAGCACAGAACCGTCAAATACAATGGCTCTCTATAAAAATTTGGCAAAAGCCTACGCCCATCTCGGCAATGCCGCCAAAGCAGATGAATATATAGACAAACTGCAAGAATTGCAGGCTTCATGGTCGAACAAACACTATCAATCGGCTATCCGTGAAATGGAAGTAAAATACGAAACGGAAAAGAAGGAAACAAAAATAGCCGCGCTCGAAGGTGAAAAGCGGCTGATAATGTGGTTAAGCATTGCCGGAGGCGCGGTATTGCTACTGGCTTTGGCAGCGTTCTTTTTCCTCTGGCGTTGGACGGTGCAGAAGAAGCGCCTTGCCGAAAGCCAAATAAAGCAGTTGGAACAGGAAAAGCAGTTGATAGCCACACAAGCCGTACTCGACGGCGAAATACAGGAACGCACCCGCCTTGCCCGCGACCTGCACGACAGCCTGGGCAGCATACTTGCCGCCGCCAAATACAATCTGGTCGTTATAAAGCAAATATCCATGCTTGGGGAAAAAGACGTGGAACATTATAACAAAGCGGTATGCCTTTTGGACGATTCGATGGACGAAATGCGCCGCGTAGCCCACCACCTGATGCCCGAACCGCTTTCCCGCACAGGACTGAAACAGTCGGTAGCCGACTTCTGCAGCGCGATTCCTGTCGTGAAATTCTCGTACTATGGCGACGAAACGCGCTTCGACCCTAAATTGGAAGTCATGATTTACCGCATCCTGCACGAGCTTGTAACCAATGCGCTGAAACACGCCGGGGCAAAACATATCCTTGTACAGCTTGTGCGCGACGAGGACGGCATAGCGCTCACTGTGCAGGACGACGGCTGCGGCTTCGACCTGTCGGCAGAATCCAAAGGCATGGGACTGCGCAATATCTGTTCCCGAGTGGAATCTTTCAACGGTAATCTCGATATAGATTCCCAACCCGGCAAAGGAACGGAAATACACATCGAATTTAAATTATGAAGAAAATATGATACGCGTAGCGGTAGTGGACGACCACAAGATAGTAGCCGACGGACTGGAACGGTTGATTAATGAATCGGGAACAACCTCTGTTGTCGGCAAGGCATATTCGGTAACTGAGTGCCGTGAACTCCTGAAAACGGGGCAACCCGACGTACTGCTGCTCGACATCAGCCTGCCGGACGGTAACGGCATCGAACTCTGTCCGGAAATAAAGAGGAAGTACCCACAAGTAAAAATACTGATGCTGACAAGCTACGGCGAGCTTGCTACCATCACCCATGCTTTGGATGCAGGTGCAGACGGCTATGTATTGAAAAATTCCATGCCGGAAGAAGTACTGGAAGGCATCCGCACCGTGGCTGAAGGCGGGCGTTTCCTGTGCGACCGGGTAAACAGCCTGTTGCAAAATTATGAGAAACATTCACTGGAACTTACCCGCCGCGAACTGGAGGTGCTGCGCCACATCAAGGAAGGACTGACAAGCACAGAGATAGCCGACAGGATATGCCGCAGTTTTGATACTGTCCGCAGTTACCGTAAAGCCCTGTACATAAAACTGAATGCCCACAGTACCCGCGAACTGATAAGCAAGGCGGTGGAGTTGGGGCTGGTGTGACTGTTTTTACGGCTTTTTTCAAACTGCCATATCTTGTCCTGTGGTAAAAATATTCCTGAAATAATCAAGGTAATTCGGAAATTTTATGTACCTTTGTCGCTGAAAATCGTTCTTTGTGAATTGTGAAAAACGACGTAAAAAAGCGGGACTCGCTCGTTTCCAAATCGTTACCTGTCAAGAAAATTTTCTTGTAACTTGTTTGTTTTCAAGAGGAAATAAAAATTCGTATGCCTTGACATGTGGAAGGTGAGGTTTTGGGAAATCCCGGCGAGGTCGGCGATTTCTTTCAGGTAGGCATTCATTTTCTGATTTGAGACAACCGGAAAACAAAAGCCTCGTCGTTGGCCATCGTATTTCTTGAGCATCTCTTT
>JAISOJ010000014.1 GCA_031275735.1 Dysgonamonadaceae bacterium | reverse complement strand
TTCAGGCGTAGGGTCGTCTTTTTCGCAACCCGTGAACAACATTAAACTTACTGTGAAGCAGGCAACTGTCGCCGCCACATTCTTCAAACTGATTCTGAAACTTTTCATTTCTCTTTTTTTTGATTTATATTATACATAAGATTTAATTTTCAACTCTCCATTGAGTTTGACGGTACAAAATTACGGTGAGAGGAAAGGGGTAAACAACCTACCAAAGTTGGTTTTTTTAAGCGAGCGACATTTTTTATGTCATCACAATCATAAAAACCAACTTTGGTAGGTTGCTTATGTATTTTTGACCAAATATCTTTGCATTCATATTATCTTTGCAACATGAAATCAGACAATTAAAAATTAATTATACATAAAGATATGAGACAGTCAAGCCGGATATTTACAGCAGTGTCAGCAACACTTCAACGCCTTTTTATTAGAGGCAATTTTACTCAAACCTATTTATAATGCTGTAAATCAGTAGTTTATAATGCAATAATTTTTGTATTGTTTCTTCTTTGCAGCACAAGCCTTTGGGCGCAAAAATACGACCACCGCAACCGTTATGTAGATTCTCTTGAACAGGTTTTGACTGTTCATCCGCCAACAGGCAAAGATTTACTTTTGATTTACAATGAATTGGCGGCAGGTTACAGAAAATCGGATAGAGAAAAATCAATTGATTATGCCCGTAAAGGCATTCCTCTTGCCAAGCAATTAGGAAGTCCGTCATATTCAGCTTATTTGAATCAAACGATGGGGATATGCTATCATGGCGCAAGCCAATACGACAGCGCCCATTATTATTATGACAAGGCATTGGAATTCATTGAAGAGATGAAAAAAATTAAAAGATATTCGGAAGAAGAAATTGACGATATATTATCGTCTATCTATGGAAATATCGGAAATCTTTATAATATTCAGAGAAAGCACTATGAGGCAATAGAATACTATACCAAATCCCTGAAAATCTTTGAAAAACACGATTGGAAAGAAAGTCAAGCCATCGCATATATGAACATCGGGGAAATGTACAAAATAATGGACAACTATGAACAGACGGAAGCCAATTTTACCAAATTAAACGCTATCGGGCAGGAAATTGGCGATTCGCTGATTATCATGTATGCAGACAAGGAATTAAGCACCCTGTATCTTGAAAAAGATTATGATAAAGCATTGGAACACGCCGAGGCCGCCCGCCAATATATCTTTTCGCATCCCGAAGAAGGCGAAAACAGTAAAGCGTTTGCTTTTAATCTGCTGGCAGAAATATACTTGTCAGGGAAAAACGATATTATTCAAGCCGAAAATTTTGTGAAGCAAGCCTTGCAAATATCCGATTCAACCCTGATTACGCCGCGCGAAAAAGCCGTATCGCTGCGCTTGCTTTCCTCTATCCACTTGCGACGCGGCGAATGGCGGAATGTGGAACAAACCGCCCTCGACGCCCTTACTACCGACGATACCGAACCGGGTAATACATTATCCCTGTATGAAAATCTGGCAAAAGCCTATACAAAATTAGGCGACAGCGACAAGGCTTGGGAATATTTCGACAAACACAATGAGCTGCAAGCCTCTTGGTCGAACAAACACTACCAGTCGGCTATCCGCGAAATGGAAACGAAATACGAAACCGAAAAGAAAGAAACAAAAATAGCCGCCCTCGAAGATGAAAAACGGCTGATGATTTGGTTAAGCATTGCCGGGGGCGCAGTGTTGCTGCTGGCATTGGCGGCGTTCTTTTTCCTTTGGCGTTGGACGGTGCAAAAGAAACGCCTTGCCGAAAGCCAAATCAAACAGTTGGAACAGGAAAAACAATTAATAGCCACACAAGCCGTACTCGACGGCGAAGTGCAGGAACGCATCCGCCTCGCCCGCGACCTGCATGACGGGCTGGGCAGTATGCTTGCTTCTGTAAAGGTAAATCTGCAAAACGCCAGACAGGAAATAACCGGCGAATCAAAATATTACAGTCTGACTATCAACCTCCTTGACGATTCAATGAAGGAGCTTCGCAGGATAGCCCATCACCTGATGCCTGAATTACTAATGCGTTGCGGTTTGAAAACCTCGCTGGAAACCTTTTGCCAGTCCATGCCCGATACACAGTTTCATTATTTCGGTGAAGACACACGATTTGACAGCAAGCTGGAAACCCTGCTTTACCGTTCTGCTCACGAACTGATATACAATGCAATCAAACATGCCGAAGCCACCCAAACCAATGTACAACTGATTCAGGAATCCGAACGCATTTCCCTGACAGTGCAGGACAACGGCAAAGGCTTCGACCCTTCCCGTGAAACTGACGGTATGGGACTGAACAACATCCGGCAACGGGTAGCCGTTTTCAATGGAGAATTAAGTATCAGTTCCGAGCCGGGTCAGGGAACAGAAATCAACATGGAATTTCATTTAAAACCGGATAGCGATGATAAAAGTAGTAATCATTGACGACCATAAAGTATTGGTCGAAGGTTTGAGCAAACTGATAAATGATTCGGGCATCGCTCAAGTCTCCCGTGTGGGATACAGCGCACAGGACTGCCGCAACCTGCTTAAATGGGAACTGCCGGACGTATTGTTGCTCGACGTTGAGCTTCCGGACGGTAACGGCGTGGATTTATGCGCCGAATTGAAAAAGACTTATCCCAGCCTCAAGGTTTTAGCCCTGACCAGCTTTGGCGAGTATCCGGTTGTCCGCCGGATGCTCGAAAGCGGCGCAATGGGTTATATACTGAAAAATGCAATGGCAGAGGAAATTTACGAAGGCATAGATACGGTAGCTGCCGGAAACACCTTTCTGTGTCATGACGTAGAGGTTATGCTCAAGCGCAAAAGCGCCGATGCGGTATGGTTGTCGCCAAGCGAGCAACGTTTGCTCAAACTGATAGTGGAAGGCTATACCAATCCCGAAATTGCAGATAAGCTTTGCCTTAGCCTCAAAACAATTAAAAGCTATCGACAGAATTTACTTTTTAAGCTTGGCGCCAAAAATACATCCGTGCTGGTAGGCATGGCGATAAATCAAAAGCTGGTGTGATTGTTTTTACGGCTTTTTTCAAACTGCCATATCCTGAAAAAACTTTACAGATTTTCTTACTTTGTCCTGAATAGCCTTGACATTTTCGTCTTAGCCCTGCCATACCTTTACACGATACAGCAAAGGTGAATATTGACCCGTTCTGAAATT
>JAISOJ010000013.1 GCA_031275735.1 Dysgonamonadaceae bacterium | reverse complement strand
TTTTCTGTTTCGACATTGAAAAGTAGCCTGAAGTGCGGGGAAGAGAAGACGTCGGCAAGACCGCGCCGCCCCAGTTTGTCAATGGTTAACATTGCATAGAACAGCATGTTAAATATCATCTTCCCTTTAAGCGCTTTAGCGTAATAATCCACATGGGTATCCCGGGCTATTTCTACAAAAATATCTTCCGGAATCAGTTTCAATAACTCGGACAATGGCAGCGAATGTTTCTTAAATATAGCCATCTTGGTTTATATTCTTTCGTGTCATTATAACGAAAGTATATTCGACTTAGTATTTAAAAAGTGTTAAATACTGAACGGGACTGTAATGCTTTGGATGGCGACATTGTTTGGCGGATAAGTAGTAACTTTCTTCCGAACACGACTGGGACAAGCCCCGCTTTATTGCCGTTTTTTATCCCGCATTCCTGCGTATAAAGAACAAAATCATTAACGAACCGTTCCGTAATTTCATTGAAATAATAACTGGAAAATTTCCTGTCATAAGTATACCGGGTAAACTGTTCCAGAGCGTTTTTGAAATAATAATAGCTTCTTGCCGTATTGACGCTGCTCAACATTTTCCCGTTTTTGAAGCGTTTCCTGTTTTTCAAATGTGCAACGATAGCATCAATGCATTGCGAAACAGGCAATACCTTAATTTCCTCCTTTTTCTTTTTCTCCGTTTCAAAACAGTGCGATAGTTGCCGGGGAGACCAGGATTTTCCTTCCCTGTCCCACTGCCGGGCAACCGTTTCATACCTTTCTTTCAAGTCTGCAAGGGCTTTGTTTTTTTCGGTTGCATCCACAGACTTCGGATGGAACATTTGCGTTTTTTCGTCCCTGTCTTTGGCATTTCCGCGAACATTGGTTATCTTTGGCACGCGGGTATAGCCGGGACGATAGAAAATCATTTCAATCCAGATGTGATTGATGTCCGGAGAACCGGATTTGCTCTTAAAATTAATTGTAAACATGTTAATTAATTTGTTTTAATAGCTCCCTATTAGGCTTAATTAACCTACATAATTGCCTGCATAAGATTAGGGTTATTTGCTATTATTGGGTTGAAACTGACGAAAAATGAACAAATATGTCATCTTTCCGTTCTACCAAGTTTAATTAACAGGCTTGATATTAACAGGTTGGAAAAGAATTGGAATATACATTAAAAAGATGTATCTTTGTAGATGTAAAAATATAAATCTAAAATTGTTTGTAATGACTTTATTGGAGAAATGTTTGGCGGAAAAAATCCTTATCCTCGATGGAGCAATGGGAACGATGATTCAGCAATATAACCTGACGGAAGAAGATTATAGAGGCTCGCAATTCGCTCATCTTCCCGGACAACTGAAAGGGAATAATGACATGCTGAGCATTACCCGTCCCGACATTATCCGGGCGATCCATACCCAATACCTGGATGCAGGGGCCGATATTATCGAAACCAATTCGTTCAGTTCAACCACCATTTCCATGGCCGATTACAACATGGAATCCTATGTCAACGACCTCAACCGGGCGGCTGCCCGCATTGCGAGGGAAGTCGCCGACGAATATACCGCGCAAAATCCTTCGAAACCCCGTTTTGTTGCCGGGTCTATTGGGCCGACAAACAAGACGGCTTCCATCTCGCCCGATGTCTCCAATCCGGCTTTTAGAGGCGTTACT
Source organism: Dysgonamonadaceae bacterium (assembly GCA_031275735.1). Taxonomy (GTDB): domain Bacteria; phylum Bacteroidota; class Bacteroidia; order Bacteroidales; family Azobacteroidaceae; genus Azobacteroides. The sequence goes on along the minus strand of JAISOJ010000013.1, from coordinate 30,220 downwards.
TTCGACGAATTGCGCATCGCTTATAAAGAACAAATCATTGCACTGATTGACGGCGGCGTAGATGCCCTGTTTGTCGAAACCGCTTTCGACACATTGAACGTGAAAGCCGCTTTGATGGCGGCGGAAGAGGCAATGGCGGACTTGGAGAAAGAAGTTCCCCTTATGCTTTCGTTTACCATTGCCGGAAAAAGCGGACGCATCCTTTCCGGACAAACATTGGAAGCCGCCCTGGCTTCCGTATCGCACGCAAAATTGTTGAGCGTCGGTTTGAACTGTTCTTTCGGTGCAAGAGATATGAAACCTTTTCTCAAGGAATTAGGGCGGATTGCGCCCTGTTATATCAGTGCGTATCCGAATGCCGGTTTGCCCAACAGTTTAGGAAAATACGACGAAACGCCTGAAATCATGGCCTCACAAATACAGGAATACGTCGACGAAGGTCTGGTGAATATACTGGGCGGTTGTTGCGGAACAACGCCGGCTCACATCGCCCAATATGCCCGGATTGTCGAAGGCGCTTTGCCTCACCGTCCGGCGCCGGACAATCCCGCTTTGGTTTTATCGGGACTGGATGCTTTGGAACTTTCTTCCGGTAGAGTAGGGGAAAACGGCGGAAATTTCCTGCTTATCGGCGAACGATGCAATGTAGCCGGTTCGCGTAAATTTCTTCGTCTCATTAAAGAAAAAAAACGGGAAGAAGCCTTGGAAATTGCCCGCAAACAAGTAGAATCCGGAGCATTAACCTTGGATATCAACATGGACGACGGTTTATTGGATGGTGTGAAAGAAATTACCACTTTTCTTAATTTGCTTACTTCCGAACCGGAAATTGCACGTGTGCCCATCATGATCGACAGTTCGGACTGGAATATTATTGAAGCGGGATTGAAATGTTTGCAGGGAAAATCCATTGTCAATTCCATCAGTCTGAAAAACGGCGAACAGGATTTCTTGGAAAAAGCCCGCAAAGTCAAGTCATACGGAGCGGCGGTCATTGCTATGGCTTTCGACGAAAAAGGCCAGGCCGATACGTTTGAACGGAAAATAGAAATCTGCGAACGGATGTATCATTTGCTGATCGACAAGGCCGGATTCAAACCGAGTAACATTATTTTCGACCCCAATGTATTGGCGGTTGCCACCGGTATCGAAGAGCACGCCGGTTATGCCCTGGCTTTTATTCAGGCCACAGAATGGATAAAGAAGCATTTGCCCGGTGCTAAAGTCAGCGGCGGCGTGAGCAATCTTTCCTTTTCTTTTCGTGGAAATAATTATTTGCGGGAAGCCATACATTCGGTTTTCCTTTACCACAATATCCGCAAAGGAATGGATATGGGTATTGTAAATCCCTCGACTCAAATTCTTTACGAAGATATTCCCAAGGACTTGCTGCTTCTGATAGAGAATGTTATATTCAACCGGAGCTCCGATGCCGCCGAACAGTTGATTGCTTATGCGCAAAGTCATCAGGCTGAACGCGAACAACAGGAAACCGGCAAGTTGCAAGAATGGCGTCAACTTCCTTTGGATGAACGTTTGCATTATGCGTTAGTGAAAGGCATTACAGAATACCTGGAAGAAGATTTGGCCGAAGCATTGCAAGCCTATTCCAACCCTATCGATATCATTGATAAACCGTTGATGGGTGGATTAAACATCGTCGGCAATTTATTTGGTGAAGGAAAAATGTTTTTACCTCAAGTGGTGAAATCGGCGAGAACCATGAAAAAAGCGGTGGCTATCTTGCAGCCGGCGCTTGAAGCCAACAAGAAAAAGGATTTGGAAAAAGCAGGTAAGATATTGATTGCCACTGTAAAAGGAGATGTGCACGATATTGGAAAAAATATTACCGGCGTTGTTTTATCATGTAATAATTACGAAGTGATTGATATCGGCGTGATGGTTCCTCCGGAAGAAATCATACAGAAAGCCAAAGAATATCAGGTAGATATGGTTGCCTTAAGCGGTTTGATAACGCCATCCCTGCAAGAAATGGCTTTTGTGGCTTCCGAGATGGAAAAAGCCGGATTTTCATTGCCTTTGATGATTGGGGGAGCGACTACTTCGCAATTGCATACGGCTTTGAAAATAGACCCCTTGTATCATGGCGCCGTGGTGCATGTGCCGGACGCCTCGCTGGCTGTCCCTGCGGCTAATAAATTATTGAATCCGCTTACGAAATCCCAATATGTAGAGGAAGTTAAAGCTAATTACAACGCTTTGCGCGAGAAAAACGGTCAAAAAAAGGAGTTGGTGTCGTTGGAGTATGCCTGCAAACATGCTTTGCAAATAGATTGGAGCACTTATACTGTCCCGAAACCGCAAGTAGAAGGCCGTTTGCTTATTGACATTCCTATAAAAGAATTGCTTCCTTACGTTCATTGGCAACCTTTCCTGGCTGCCTGGAAGTTTCCCGTCAAATACGCCGCATACCTCAAATTCGATAACGATAGTGAACGGAAGGCTTGGATAGGCGCTTTTTCGGATGATGTCAAGCCGAAAGTGCAGGAAGCGGTTTATTTGCTGAACGATGCGCAAAAAATATTGACTGATTGGAGTTTAAACGATTCGAAAGAAGTAAAGGCGATTGTGGGTTTTTATCCGGTGAAAACGGAAAACGATTCTTTGCTTATGGAAGGGAAAACGATTCCGTTGCTTCGTCAACAGGAACAACGGGTGGATGACGTTTATAAATCCTTAGTCGATTTTATTTGTCCATCGGGCGATTACGTAGGTTTATTCGTTGTAACAGCCGGCAATTGTTCTTCCTCCGTTTCGTGCAATTGCGGACATTCGCATGAGCAAAACGAATATCAAAACCTGTTGGAGCAAATCCTGCGCGACCGTTTGGCTGAAGCGGCAACCGAATATTTGCATGAAAAAGTTCGTAAAACGTATTGGGGATATGCACCCGATGAATCGTTTACTCCCGAAGAATTGCTGAAAGCGCCTTTCCGCGGGATTCGTCCGGCTTCGGGTTATCCATCCTTGCCCGATATTTCCTTGAATTTTCTTATCGATGATTTGTTGCAAATGAAGCAAATAGGAGTAAGTCTCACACCCAACGGGGCGATTTATCCCCTGGCATCAACGGCGGGAATGTATCTGGCGCATCCGGAAGCAAGTTATTTTTATATAGGCAAAATCGATGACGAACAATTGGAAGATTATGCTCGGAAAAAAAATATTCCTGTGGAAGAAGCCCGGAAATGGTTAGGAATATAAATTAGCGAAAATTTTTAGCCTTTCTTCCAATAAATCATATTGATTCTCTTTAATAAACGAGGTACATGCCCTTATTCCTTCTTGTTTGCTTCCGGTGTTGGATAAAGAAATAGCGCTGATTCCAAAAGGAATCAAAGCTTTCATTAATTCGCCTCCGGTCATACCCGGATACCGGATTGTAAAATAGAAACCGTCGGCAATTTCTTCTCCTAAATCATTGTTGTAAACAATTTCGAATCCGTATTTCAGAAATATTGCCTTTAATTTTTTTGCCCGATTACCGTATTCTTTCACTTGCTCCAAGAAACGGAATTTACCATCGGAAGCCGCTTTAAACATTGCGGCTAATGCGTATTGCGCCGAATGGCTTGTTCCCGAAGAAATAGCATATAAAGCCCTGTGTATAAACACACTGCCAAAAGTTCCCCCACAGTATCGACGGGTCAAACCTTCGTAAGAACGACGATATAACGAATTTGAAATAGCGACAATACCGATTCGTTGTCCTGCATAACTGAAAGCTTTGGACCCGGAAATCAATATGATATAATTATCTGTGTATTTACCGACACTTGCTTGGAATGGGGATTGGAAAGGAATACCTAAATCTTTTCTAAAATCCATAGCAAAATAAGCTAAGTCTTCTAAAACAATGGTTTCGTATTTCGTTGCTAATTCTCCGATAATTCGGAGTTCCTCTTCTTTTAGGCAAAACCATGCCGGATTATTGGGATTAGAATAAATGATGCAACAAATGTTCTTTTTTGACAAATATTCTTCCAATTTATTTCTTAATTTTTCTCCACGGAAATCATATACGTCGAAAGATTCGTATTTATATCCTAACACCACAGCCTGTTGTTTTTGGACGGGAAAACCGGGATCGATAAAAAGAATGGTATCTTTTTTTTCATCGCATTGTCTTGTTACCAAAAAAGAAGTAAATGTTCCTTGCATCGAACCGACTACAGGGACGCAAGATTCCGGGTTTATTTCCAAATCGGCGAAAGCTTTGATGAACCGAGACGATTCGTATTTCAATTCAGGTAAACCATCGATAATGGGATAAATAGAAGCGACACCTTCATTCAATGCTTTTATTTCCGCCTTGACTCCCACCTCAGCGGGTGGAAGCCCCGGTACGCCCATTTCCATTCGGATAAATTCAATGCAGGCGGCTTTTTCAATTTTGTTGGCTATGGCTACCACTTCCCGGATAGTAGCCCGAGAAAAATCTTTGATGCCCAGTTCTTCAATAGCTGTTTTTATTATGGTATTTTCAATAGGTGTATTCATTTGTTTTTGTTTTTTAGTATCCTCGTTTGGCTTTTTCTAAGGCTTCTCCCATTCTGATAAACCAGTTTTTGTTTTCTTTTTGCATTCTGTTTTCCAACATGTCTAAGTTTTCAATTCGGTTCGCACCGGACTTAATAATCCGGTATATAATTCCCCAATCAAATAATCCGCCGATATTCCGGTCGTCAATATAAATGTCGGCCGATATTTTACGAATAGTGCCTTCTTCAATTATTTCATCCGGATAATTTTTATTATGGGCGTAAAATTTTAAACCGCGACTTTCACAAAAATTAATGGCGTCTTGCAAAAGTTTACCTTCTCTCATTGTCCATAGAATTAGAGTGTGACCTTCTTCCTCTTGTAATTTTTTTAAAACTTCAATTGCAAAAGGGATCGGTTTCCCTATTCTAGGATATTCGTGCTCTACAATTGTTCCGTCAAAATCTACTGCAATAATCATATTTGATTTAGTTATAAGTTATTTCCTCTTTTTCCCATTTTTCATTTTTAACTTGCTTTAAAGTCTATGCGGTTAAGAATAGAACGTCCTAAAGTGATTTCATCGGCATATTCTATTTCGTCACCAACCGAAACGCCTCGTGCTATAGTTGTAATTTTCACATCGAATGCGGAAAGTTTCCGGTAAATATAAAAATTGGTTGTATCTCCTTCTATGGTAGCGCTTAAAGCTAAAATAATTTCAAGTAATTTATCATTTTGCACTCGCTTTACCAAACTGTCTATTTGCAAATCGCCGGGTCCTATACCGTCCATTGGAGAAATAATTCCTCCCAAAACGTGGTAAAGACCACGGAATTGACCTGTATTTTCGATAGCCATCACTTCTTTGATATTTTCTACGACACAAATCGTTAGTGGATCCCGCGTAGAATCGCTGCAAATATTACATATTTCATTATCACAAATATTATGGCACATTTTACAATAATTAACTTCGTTGCGAAGATTAATGAGGGCGATTCCAAAATTTTCCACTTCTTCCGGCGTTCTTTTTAGAGAGTGGAGAACAAGCCTTAATGCTGTTTTTTTACCAATTCCCGGAAGTTTGGCAAATTCATTAACAGCGTTTTCCAATAAAACGGAAGGATATTTACTTATCATTAATAATGAATAATATTTATACAAAAATAGGATATTTTATTTTTAAATGCAAATAATAATTATTTAAGAGGGGAATCGTAGTTTGTAATTAAAATTAAATTTTTATTTTTGCTGCTTAAAAATTGTTATCCTCAAAAGATATTTATATTATGCATAAAGAAGAAAAATTGTCAGGATTGCCCGAAAATGCGAATCGGGAATTGAAAGAAGGAGAAGAGTATGAACCTGTTATGTCTCCGTTAAAAAATTACAGGGAAGTAACGCCTTGGTCGGTGAGCTGGGGTATTTTAATGGCTGTATTGTTTTCAGCTGCAGCCGCTTATCTTGGATTGAAAGTAGGGCAGGTATTTGAAGCGGCGATACCAATTGCTATCCTTGCCGTTGGATTGTCTGCCGCGACGAAGCGTAAAAATGCATTGAGTGAAAATGTAATTATCCAGTCTATTGGAGCTAGTTCGGGCGTAATTGTTGCCGGCGCCATTTTTACATTGCCCGCTATTTACATTTTACAAGCAAAATACCCTGATTCTAAAGAACTTATTGTTAGTTTTTGGCAAGTATTTTTAAGTTCTGCTTTAGGTGGAATGTTGGGAATTCTTTTCTTGATTCCATTTCGAAAATATTTTGTTTCGGATATGCATGGAAAATATCCGTTTCCGGAAGCAACGGCTACTACCCAAGTATTGGTGTCTGGAGAAAAAGGAGGAAGCCAAGCTTTCCCATTGATTATAGCCGGATTAATTGGAGGTGTTTATGATTTTATTATAGCTACTTTCGGATGGTGGAATGAAGTGATATCTACGCGAGCTATAACGATAGGAAATACGATAGCAGAAAAATTCAAGTTGGTTTTTAAAGTTAATTCAGGGGCGGCTGTTTTAGGCTTAGGATATATTGTCGGATTGAAATACGCTACTATTATCTGTGCAGGTTCTTTGCTTGTTTGGTTTGTCATTATTCCTTTGATGTCGGTATTTTTTGGCGACCAAGTATTGAGCCAGTGGAATCCGGCAATCATCTTGACGGTTGGCGAAATGCCGCCCGAACTGATTTTTAAAGAATATGCCCGCGCTATCGGTATTGGAGGAATTGCTATGGCAGGTATCATCGGGATTATCAAATCATGGAGCATTATTAAAGGCGCTATCGGTTTGGCTTCGAAAGAATTTAAAGGAAAAGGAAATGCAGTGGAACAAACTGTTCCTCGCACACAAAAAGATTTATCCATGAAAATAGTAGCTATCGGAAGTATTGTTACTTTGATTCTGATATTGGTATTTTTTTACGTTGGAATTATAAACAATCTGCTGTATGCATTTGTAGGATGGTTTTTAGTGACGATTATTGCCTTTTTGTTTACAACGGTAGCAGCTAATGCTATTGCTATTGTCGGAACCAATCCGGTTTCGGGGATGACTTTGATGACTTTGATTTTAGCTTCCGTTGTATTAGTGGCTGTCGGATTAAAGGGTACTTCGGGCATGTTAGCCGCTTTAATTATGGGAGGCGTTGTTTGTACGGCGCTTTCGATGGCCGGCGGTTTCATTACCGACCTCAAAATAGGTTATTGGTTGGGAACCACTCCGTATAAACAGGAAGGATGGAAATTTTTAGGAACACTTGTTTCTGCAGCAACAGTCGGAGGGGTAATCATGATTTTGAATAAAACTTATGGATTTACCGGTGATGATTTAGCTGCTCCGCAAGCAAATGCTATGGCGGCAGTGATCGATCCTTTAATGTCCGGAACAAGCGCTCCATGGTTGTTATATGGTATTGGCGCTGTATTGGCTATTATACTTACCTTCCTCAAAATACCGGCTTTAGCTTTTGCATTGGGAATGTTTATTCCCTTAGAGCTGAATACTCCTTTGCTGATTGGAGGCGCTATCAGTTGGTATGTAAGCAGCCGTTCAAAAGATGAAGTGTTGAATAAAGCGCGCCAGGATAAAGGAACATTGCTGGCGTCCGGATTTATTGCCGGAGGCGCATTAATGGGAGTTGTAAGCGCCGCATTGCGATTTGGAGAAATTAATTTAGTTAATGAGGGATGGTTGAATAACCCGCTGTCGGAAATACTAGCATTGGTAGTTTACATAGGGCTGGTTGCCTACTTGATTTGGGACAGCATGAGAGTGAAAAAATAAAAAAGTTACTCATTGTTTCATTTTTACCCGTTGAGTTGCCGCCAAATTTTCATTCCGGTAATTTACAGCGAACTTTCTAAAAGCCCAACCGGTAATGCGGGAATTATCCGGCGTTACCGGTTTTTTGTGCTATAATTGGGTCTCTTGTTTACAGTTGTTTAGTTTTTTACGGGTGAATGTATGAAAATTCGTTTTTATCTTGTATATTTGTAGCTCGAATCAAGATAAAAATTGGTGAACATTGTTATAGACCAAGGAAATACGTCCGCTAAAATTGCTTTGTTTGAAGGGAAAACTTTATTGGATTCTTTTCATTTCGAATCTTTGACAAAAGAAATATTACTCGGAATCATTTCGGAACATCCGGTGGAACAGGGTATTTTAAGCGCTGTAAAACAAATAGATAAAAATATATTATCTTATTTGGATTCTCATTTGTCGTTTTTTTTTGAATTATGCGAACAAACGCTTATGCCGCTTATTTTGGAATATAAAACTCCCCATACTTTGGGGAGGGATCGGATTGCAGCAGCTACGGGCGCTCATATGCAAAAACCGGACGAAAATCTTCTTGTAATAGACATTGGTACGGCTATTACTTTTGATTTTGTTAATAAAGAAGGTCATTATAAAGGAGGTAATATTTCCCCAGGACCGGAATTACGTTTTAAGGCGTTGCATCATTTTACCGATAGGTTACCTTTAATAGATGAAAAAGGAGATATTCCCGTTTTAGGATATGATACGGCAACTGCCATTCGTTCCGGAGTAATGAAAGGTATTGCTTGGGAAATTGATTCATATATCCGTTATTATAAAAAAAAATGCAATGTTTTTACTTTTTTAACAGGAGGTTATTCATTTTATTTTGAAAGCAAATTAAAAAACCCCATCTTTGCAGACGAAAATTTAGTTCTCAAAGGATTGAACGAAATCTTGAATTATCAATATGCGTAAAATTAAGTTATTTCTTTTTGTTGTTTTTGGGGCGATACTCCCGTCTGTTCTGCTTGCTCAAAATAGTACCAAATCGCCTTACACTCGTTACGGGTATGGTAAGTTAGCCGATCGTGCTTATGGTTCTCATCGCGGCATGGGAGGAATAGGATTGGGGTTGCGCAATTCGCAAGTGATTAACCCGCTTAATCCCGCGTCTTTTTCAAATGTCGATTCCATGACTTTTATGTTTGATTTTGGCATGATGGGACAATTAGCTTGGTACGAGGAGGGACAAAATAAATCGAAAAAAACAAATGCCAATTTGGAATATATAGCTATGCAATTTCCTTTAACCTCCAACTTAGGAATGGGATTGGGATTCGAACCGGTATCTTTTATCGGATACAATTATTATGGAAGTAACGGTACGGATGCTTCTACCCAATCGATTTATACGGGAAATGGTGGATTAAATAAAATTTACGCTAGTTTATCTTATAAATTTTCCGAGCGTTTTTCCGGAGGAGTCAATGTTGGTTATTTGTTCGGAAATATTGTTTATAATAAACAAATCGTTCCTTTATCGGGAGGTAATACCATGTTATGGGTAGATACTTTACACTCTTCATCTATTGTTTACGAGGCTGGTTTGCAGTATGTTATTCCTGCTGGAAAAGATAAGGCATTGGTTTTAGGCGCTGTATTTTCTCCTAAAATTAAACTCAACAATTTTGTTGGTAAAGGAGAATATAGTATCAACGCGAGTAACATTATTCAAGGAAGTCCTTATATTTATTCTACGAATGATTCGGTATTTGAATTTCCCGAAACTTATGGTTTAGGCCTTACATATAATATAAAAAATAAACTCACTACAGGATTAGATGTACACTATCAAAAGTGGGCTTCCGCAAAGTTTTACGATAAGACCGATACTTTATCCAACCGTTTGAAAATTAATGTGGGAGGAGAATATATCCCTGATTACAGAAGCAACAAATTTTTCAAAAGGGTACATTACCGCGCAGGTGCGTATTATTCCAATTCTTATGTAAAAATAGCAGGAAAAGGTTTTAAAGAATATGGCGCTAGTTTGGGTTTCGGATTTCCTATGCAAGATCGACGTTCTTTCCTTAATCTTGCCTTCGATTACACTTTAGTGAGTCCGGACGTAAAATCAATACAAAGTGAAAAAAAGGAATATACTTTTATTAATGAACAATATTTCAGAATAACCATAAGCTATACATTTAACGAATTGTGGTTCTTCAAACGAAAAGTACAGTAATTATTCTTTTACTTTGTTTTGCAGGCATGATTTCATGTAGTAATGAAAGTGTAATTTCAACCGTTTTGTTGGAAAATGATGTTGTTATGCCTACGATTCACGGTGAAAATATTGTTTCTTTGATTTCCGATTCAGGAATCACTCGTTATCGTTTGCATGCCAAAACATGGGATATGTATGTCAATGATACGGTTCCTTATTGGTTTTTCCCTGAAGGTATTTATATTGAAAAATTCGATTCTTTATTCAATACAGAAGGATATATTAAGGCTGATACGGCTTATTTTTTTGAAAAGAAAGAATTGTGGCAATTAATAGGAAATGTGCATATCCAAAATATTGCGGGAGATGTATTTGATACGTCCGAAATGTTTTATGACCAAAAAAAACCGGCTAATTCCGTAGACGCCATTTATTCCGATAAATTTGTCCGCGTGGTTACCGCTACCAATTGGATTGTAACGGGTGAAGGTTTTCGTTCAAACCAAACCATGTCTAATTATCGTTTTTACCATAATACATTTGAAACAATTATTGATGAAAACGAACCCATACCATTCAACGATTCTATTCAAAGACCGGAAATGAACCAATGAGTTTAGGGATCGAAATATTGATTACGCTTCTACTTTCCGCTTTTTTCTCGGTAGCTGAGGCAGCTTTTGTTTCTTCCAATAAGTTGCTTTTTGAGTTGGAAAAGAAAAAAAGGAGCATGACTGTCCGGATACTGAACGTTTTTTACAACCATCCCAAGCAATATATTTCTTCAATGCTGGTCGGATATACTGCTGCATTGGTTATTAACGGCTTATTAATGGTCGAATTATTAGAACCTATATTAGTCAAAAATATTTCGTCGAACAGCATCATAACGCTTTTGTTACAAGTGGTTATAGCTACTGCTTTTATTTTATTTGCCGGCGAATTTATTCCTAAAACAGTAGGGCGTATTAATCCTAATCTTTTTCTTTCCCTTTTTGCTATTCCTTTATACCTGATTTTTATTGTTTTATATCCTATTTCAAAATTTATTTCTTTATTAGCCGGTTTTATCTTGAGAATTTTCGGTGTAAAACTTTCTATTATAAAAGAAAAAACTTTGGGACGGGAAGATTTGGATTATTTCATCCATAAAACAATTGAAGAATCGTCGGAAAATGCGGAATTAGATCAGGAAGTTCGTCTGTTCCAAAATGCTATGGAATTTTCGGCGATGAAAATCAGGGATTGTATTGTTCCTCGAACCGAAATCGTAGCCGTTGAAAAAGAAATTCCGATTGACGAATTGATTTCCCTTTTTGTGAAGACAGGACTTTCCAAAATTGTAGTTTATCAAAACGATATAGATAATATTGTGGGTTATATCCATTCTTCCGAATTATTTGCACAACCCGACGACTGGACCGAATCGATTAATTCTCTTCCTTTTGTTCCGGAAAATATGTCTGCCAATAAACTAATGAAGAATATGTTGGCAGAAAAAAAGAGTATGGCTGTCGTAGTAGATGAATTTGGAGGTACAACCGGTATCATTACATTGGAAGATTTAGTGGAAGAAATATTCGGAGAAATTGAAGACGAACATGATACCAAACTTTTTGTCGCAAAAAAAATTAATGCGAACGAATATATTTTTTCAGGGCGAATGGAAATCGACCGAGTAAATGAAGAATTTGATTTGGATATTCCCGAATCGGACGAATACATTACTATCGCCGGATATATCCTCAATCATTACCAGAATTTTCCTAAACAAAATGAATTAATCAACATAGGTCGTTTCGACTTTAAAATCGTCAAAGTAACATGCACTAAAATTGAATTGGTTAGGCTCAAAGTCCATGAATGAGAAAATGGAATTGTTTTGTTTACAATAAACAAAGGAAATCTATTCTCCATTTTTCGATATCATTCTATTTTAAAAGAAATTTTTTTCCAATTAATTATGGTTAATACCGTAAAACTTTGTATCTTCGTGCGCAATTTCAAAAAATAAACTAAATAAATATAAAATTCAATGGCAACCTTAGAAAAGATCAGAAGTAAAGCGGCGCTACTTGTTATTGTAGTAGGACTTGCTTTGTTCGCATTTATCATTGGAGACTTCCTCCGGTCGGGCTCTACTTTTTTTAATCAGCAAAAAGAAAATATTGCCGTAGTAGAAGGCAAGGCAATAAAAATCCAAGAGTATCAGCAAAAGGTTGAGGATAGAACTAATATGCTGCGGGGAAGAGGTGGATCGATGGATGAAGAACAAACCAATCAGATCCGACAAGCTGTTCTGAGCGAATGGATTAATCAAATACTTTTGAATGAAGAAAGTAAAAAAGTAGGATTAGCTGTTTGCAAGGACGAATTAAGGGATTTGATTATGGGCGATGATAATAATATTTCTCCGGTAATTCAGCAAATGCAAGAATTTAAAGACCCTCAAACCGGAACACTCGACCGTAACAGTTTGTTGCAATTTCTTCAAATGATAGAAACAGACGATTATACAAATTATTCCCAAGAGATGGTTTCTCAATTGTTGACGGCAAAGAAAAATTGGTTGGAAGTTGAACAGCAAGTGATTCAACAACATTTGCAAAGTAAACTGGCTGCTTTGTTATCGGCAACTTCGGTTGCAAATAGTTTGGATGCTCAAGCTGCTTACGACGAAAATAAAGTTAGCGTCGACTTTGCCTACATCAGCCAAGCTTACACTTCTATTCCGGATGATTCGGTGAATGTTGCGGATGCTGAAATAGCTAAACTTTACAATGAACGCAAGAATGGTTTCAAACAAGAAGAAGCCATGGTTATTGATTATATTGCCGTGAATATTCAACCGTCGGAACAGGATTACCAAAATGTATTGACGAAAATGGAAGGCATAAAAACTCGTTTGGATGAATCCGATGAACCGGGAATTGTAGTTACCGAAACATCCGAGTTACCTTATTTAAATGCTTACGTTTCTTATAAACAATTGTCAACTGAATTAAAATCTTTTGTCGATCGTTCCACAGTCGGCGCTATTGAAGGACCGGTGTTAAATAAAAATGCTTATAACCTATATAAATTGGAAGGAGAAATTGTTGCTTCGGATTCTGTCAAACTCAATGTGATATCGTTGCCGGTTACTATGTCGGAGAACGAAATTAAGCAACAGACGGATAGTTTGATAAATGTGATCAAAAGCGGCGTTTCTTTTGCCGACGTGGCTTCTTCGTTAAGCGGCGGTCAGACCAACGGCGATATCGGCTGGCAAACCGAATCTACTTTGGTAAGCCAAGTTGATGTAAATTTTAAAAATGAAGTTTTTTCGGCTAAAATCAATGAACCGGTGATTATTCGATCGTCTTTAGGCAATTTTTTTGTACAAGTAACCGAAAAAACGCCCCCTGTGAAGAAATATAAAATAGCTACGGTTCAATTAACCGTTTCACCGAGCCAAGAAACAAAAACTAAATTATACAACGAACTGAATCAATATATTTCTTCTCATCGTACATTGGATGCATTTAAAGATGCGGCTACAGAAGCCGGTTACAAGATTCAAACAAACATTGAAATTTCAAGAAACCAGTTAAGTCTTTACGGTATTCAAAACGCAAGACAAGTGATCCAATGGGCATTCAAAAATAAAAAAGGAGCCATATCGGATATTTATGAATGCCAAAATCAAGAATATTTCGTAGTAGCAGCTGTGGAAAATGCTTTGCAAAAAGGATTGCGTCCATTAGAATCTATTTCTGATATTCTGAAAAGGGAATTATTGAATGAAAAGAAGGCGGAAAAAATTATGACCGGATTGAAAACAATGAATTTTACAAGCCTTAGCCAATATGCTGAAGCGTTGAATACAAGAGTTGATTCGGTGAAGTTTGTAACATTTTCGACGTCTCGTATTACACGAATTGGTAATGAACCGATTCTCAATGTAAAAGCACCTATGGCTACGTCCGGTGAAATTTCCGGTCCTTATAAAGGAAAGAATGCTGTATACTTGATTGAAGTGACAAATAAAAAGGAAAGCGAACAACCGTTTGATGTGAATACACAAAAACAATCGTTACAGATGCAAAATACGTATCGTATTTACCAATGGTTTCAGTCTGCTCAAATTTTAAGAGATCATGCGAAGATAGAAGATAACTTCAGCCGGTTTTTCTGAAAAAATTACCCGTCCTTGCGGGGGATAAAGTCTGAAGCAATTTATAAATTTTTTCCTGCTTTACTTACTCGTAAGGACGGGTATGCGTTTTATACGAGAAAAGCATTTTTATGAACAACAAAGAACCGTTGATAGGAAAAACCTGGGAAGAACTTAAACATTTGGTTCAATCATCCGGAATGCCTGATTTTGCTGCCAAGCAGATAGCAAGTTGGATTTATCGGAAAAAAGTTGAATCTATTGATGAGATGACCGATATTTCCATTGTTCATAGAAATAAGTTGAAAGAAAACTATACGGTAGGAAGAACTGTTTTTGTTAAAAAACAAATTTCAGCCGACGGAACGGTAAAATATCTATTTCCTGTTTCTAATAAACATTTTATCGAAAGCGTGTTTATTCCGGATAAAGAACGGGCAACTTTATGTATCTCTTCCCAAATAGGCTGTAAAATGAATTGCTTATTTTGTATGACGGGAAAACAGGGTTTCTCCGGACAATTGCAGGCGAGCGACATACTTAATCAAGCGCTCTCTATTCCGGAAAGCGACCGATTGACCAATGTGGTTTTTATGGGAATGGGAGAACCTTTGGATAATACCGACGAATTATTTAAAGTTTTGGATATTCTTACTTCGGACTATGGTTTTGCATGGAGCCCGAAAAGGATTACAGTCTCTACTATCGGCGTGATTCCCGGACTACAACGTTTTCTTTCCGAACGGTAGGAACACCTGGCTATTAGCTTACATTCACCCTATCATTTGGAAAGAATGTCGTTTATGCCTTTAGAGAAAATTTATTCATTAAATAAAGTGTTGCATTTGATTCGCCAATACGATTTTTCACATCAAAGGAGAATTTTTTTTGAATACATTTTATTTGGCGGACTAAACGACGACCTGAAACATGCTGCTGCTCTCGCCTCTTTATTAAGAGGCATCCCTTGTCGGGTAAATCTTATCCAATATCATCCGGTTCCCGAAATTAATTTACCTCCTTCAAATGTTGATTCTATGGTAGTTTTTCGCGATTATTTAAATACCAAAGGAGTTATTTGTACTATTCGCGCATCTAAAGGAGAAGATATCCTGGCTGCATGTGGAATGCTTTCCACTCTTGCTCCACGCTATTCGCAATAACTTAATTATGGAAATCAAATTTTTATTTTTATTTGCGAAAATACCATTTATAGTAAAAAAGTTGTAAATTTGTGCTATTTATATAAGACAAAATGATTTTATGAATGACAATTTAATAAAGATAGGGATTACTCAAGGCGACATTAACGGTATTGGTTACGAGCTTATACTTAAAACATTAGAAGATATCCGTATTTTTGAATTTTGTATTCCGGTTATATATGGTTCTTCTAAAATTTTGGCATACCATAGAAAAGCTTTAGATATTCCGCCTGTCAATATAAACATTATTAACAACGTCCAAGATGCAAATATAAACCGCTTTAATTTAATCAATTGCGGAAACGACGAATTGGTGGTAGAGTTTTCAAGGCAAACCCAGGAGGGAGAAGCTGCGGCAAAAGTATCTGTACAAAGAGCCATTGATGATTTAAATGCAGGAAAGATTCAAACCTTAGTGACGACTCCCGCATTGGAAGACTATACGTCTTTGATTGAATTGGAAGCGGGAAAAGGAAAACAAGCTTTGAGAATGTTTATTAAAGATAGTTTTCGCGTTGCTTTAGCGACAAATAAAGTATCCTTTTCTGAAATCTCCGCTCTGCTAACCGTGGATATGTTGGTCGATAAAATAAAATTATTGCATGATAGTTTGGTTCACGATTTCGTACTAACTTCCCCTCGAATCGCTGTCCTTTCTTTAAATCCTGAAGCAGGAAGAAAAGAAAATTGGGGAAAAGAAGAAAATGAAATAATTATTCCTGCTCTCGAAATGGTTGCCGATGCAGGTATTTGTTGTATCGGACCCTATTCGGCAAACAAATTGTTCGGTTCGGAAGAATACAGAAAATTTGACGCTATCATGGCAATGTATTACGATCAAGCATTAATCCCTTTTCGAACAATTACATGTGGGGAAGGTGCCGCTTACATAGCCGGACTGCCGGTTGTCATAACGGCGCCCGATCAGGATGTTTCCTACGAAATAGCCGGTAAAAATTTGGCTTCCGAAAATGCCTTTCGAAATGCGTTGTATTTATCTGTCGATTTATTTCGCAATCGAATATTTGACAAAAACATATATGCTAATCCATTGCGAAAACAATATTTTGAACGAGGCTCGGATAATGAAAAATTGGATTTGACAAAAGATGAATGAAGTTTGATTCAAAAAGAGGTTGTAATAAACCAATTTTTATTTATTAATTATTAATTATTTGATTCATTATGAATTATGCAATTATAGCAGCAGGTGAAGGTTCGCGCCTGATTCAGGAAGAAGTAAGATTTCCCAAACCGCTGGTAGAGATTAATGGAGTACCCTTAATCAAACGCTTAATTACTATTTTTTATCATAATAATGCTACATCTGTAAACGTTATCGTAAATGAAAAAATGGTTGAAGTACAAGACTATTTACGTGATTTACAGACATTATATCCGGATATTCCTCTGAACGTATTCGTAAAATCTACGCCAAGTTCCATGCATAGTTTTTATGAATTGAGTAAATTTTTGCCGCAAGAGAAATTTTGTTTGGCGACGGTAGACACTATTTTCAATGAAGATGAATTTGCCGCTTTTATCAATGCCTTTGAGTCTGATGATGAAAACGACGGAATGATGGCAGTAACAGATTTTATTGATGATGAAAAACCTTTATATGTTTCCGTTGACGAGCAGACTTTTAAGATTGACGGATTTTCGGATGTTTCTAATGGAAAAGAAAAATATATTTCAGGAGGTATTTACTGTTTAACACCTAAAGCTGTTGCTATTTTAAATAACTGCATGACAGATGGAATATATAGAATGCGTAATTATCAGCGACAATTGATTACCAACGGATTAAAATTGAAAGCTTATCCTTTTAAGAAAATTATTGATGTAGATCACGCCGAGGATATAGTTAAAGCGGAAGAATTTGTTAACTCGCCGGTCAAACAAAAGATAGCGGGAGTGCGAAGAAATTGCCGGTATTCGCCCAATCACATAGGAAACGATGCTGCTATCTTCGATATAACTGTTGAACATTTGAAAAAATATAACTATGAAATCACAGAATATTCGGAAGAAGAATTTCAGAATAATTTGATCGAAGAAGAAGTAATTTTCAACATGGCTCGCGACCCCAAATCTATTGGGAAATTACAATATTTGGAAGACATGGGTAAAATTGTAATTAATTCGGGTTATGGTATTGAAAACTGTACGCGGGAAAAAATGACTCGGATATTGCTTGCCAACCATATTCCGCACCCTCGAAGTCTGGTTGTTTCTACCAGCGACCCTCTCCCGCGCCAAGTACGTTCGATAAATGGTCGTTATTGGGTAAAAAGAGGCGATTTCCATGCTATTCATCGCGAAGATGTTACTTATGCACAAAATACGGAAGAAGCGGAAAATATTATTCATGAATATGCTTTGCGCGGCATTTCGACAGCAGTACTCAATGAACACATCGAAGGCGATTTAGTAAAATTTTACGGAATAAAAAATACAGATTTTTTTTATTGGTTTTATCCGGAAAATACCAATCATAGCAAATTCGGATGGGAAGCGATCAATGGCAAAGCTATCGGTATTCCTTTCGATGTAAATGAATTGAAAACATACTGTGAGCGTGCCGCCGACATTTTGAATGTTTACATTTACGGTGGTGATTGCGTTATAAATGAAAGAGGAGGAATCCGGATTATCGACTTTAATGATTGGCCCAGTTTTGCTTCTTGCCGTAATGAAGCCGCTCCTTATATCGCCGAATGTATCGACAATATAATAACACAAAATGGCAAAAATTTTGAATTGAAACTACAATATAATGAGCAATCCAAATAAACCATCCTTTGAATCTACTCTTAAATCACTTGATACGGAAGAATGGTTTGATCTATACTTTTATCGCCCTATCGGTTATCAATGGGCCTTATTATTTCAACAGTTGAAGATTACGCCTAATCAAGTTACTTTCATGGCTATAATTATTGGTATTGCAGCAGGCATTTGTTTCTATTTTGCAAATGTATGGGTAAATTTATTAGGTATATTTTTATTGGTATGGGCAAATTCTTACGATAGCGCCGATGGACAATTGGCTCGTATGACCAATCAAAAATCAAATTTAGGACGGATTTTAGATGGCGCTTGCGGTGATTTTTGGTTTGGGTCTATTTATATAGCAATTGTTGTCCGTTTATGGCCGGAATGGAATTTTTGGATTTTAATATTGGCTTTGCTTACCGGTTATTTTCATACAAAACAAGCGGCAATGAGCGATTATTACCGTAATTTACACTTGTTGTTCCTGAACGGGAAAAAAGGAAGTGAAATAGACAATACGAAAGTTTTATTACAAAAACAAGCGTCTATTAGTTGGCGAAAACAACCGGTAATTAAATTTTTTGAAATTATGTATTTTTTTTATACACAAGGTCAAGAATTATGGACGCCCAAAATGCAAAAAATGCTTTCTCTCATCAATACAAAATACCAAAATATACCTCCCGATTGGTTTCGGAAAGCTTTCAGGGAAAAGAGCCTTCCTTTGATGAAATATACTAATTTGCTCTCGTTTAACCTCCGTTCCTTCGTTTTGTTCATCAGTGTTTTATGCACTTATCCATGGATCTATTTTGTTTTTGAAATGACGATAATGAATCTTCTCCTTATCTATATGCTCAAGAGGCACGAATCTATATGTGCACAGTTTATTGTAAAATTAGAAGCAGATCAATACAATTATGATAAGCGTTGACAAAATAAAGGGAATCATATTAGATTACGGGGCTACGATCGATACAAATGGGAAACATTGGGGAGAAGTATTATGGAACGCTTACCAAGAAAATCAGATTCCGGTATCCAAAGCGTCTTTCCGTGATGCTTATGTTTATGGCGAACGCTATCTGGCAACGCATCCCGTTATTCAGGCTCATTATACTTTCAAAGACCTTTTGCTGGCAAAAACAGAAATACAGATAAAATGGTTGATAGAGAATAATTTTTTACCGGATAATGATAATTCTTCCGCTTATTCTTTTGCGATTTCAAATCGATGTTATAACTTTGTACGTTCTGTGCTGAAAAATATTTATCCCGTTTTGGAAAAATTGGCCTCCCAATATCCTTTGGTTTTAGTGTCTAATTTTTACGGTAATATAGAAGCGGTATTAAAAGATTTTAGTATAGATCTTTTTTTCATAGAAATAATAGAGTCGGCCGTAGTAAAAATAAGAAAACCCGATCCGGATATTTTTAGTTTGGGAGTAAAAGCCTTGCAGTTAAAACCATCGGAAGTTGTAGTGGTGGGAGATTCTTATAAAAAAGATATTGTTCCTGCTCAAATGATTGGTTGCCAAACGATTTGGTTAAAAGGCGAAGCATGGGAGCCGGAAAACTCTGAAAACAAAGCAGATGCTGTTATCTATGATTTCAAAGAGTTGGAAATAATATTATTAAGTTCCGGAAAAACTTTATGAACTGTTTCCGGAAGAAAATAGGGGAAATAAGTTAAAAAAATAATAATCGTTATGGAAAAAATGCAAGTGAAAGATGCTCAAGGTAAACTTGGTGTACTTGTTATTGGTGTGGGCGGAGCTGTTGCTACCACATTTATTGCCGGAACAATGATTGCTCGTAAAGGCTTAGGTATTCCGGTAGGTTCAATCACACAATTAGCTACCATTCGTTTAGGGAAAAGAGAAGAAAACCGTTTCCCTAAAATTAAAGATGTAATACCTTTAGCGGATCTTAATGACATCGTTTTTGGAGGATGGGACATTTTCGAAGAAGACGCTTATGCTGCCGCTCGACATGCGGAAGTACTTACAGTTGAGGACTTGGATAAAGTGAAAGAAGAGTTACAAGCAATCAAACCGATGAAGGCCGTCTTTGATCAAAATTTTGTAAAACGATTGCATGGTACTTGGGTGAAAGAAGCGCCTACCAAATGGGATTTGATGGAAGCCGTCCGCAAAGATATTAGAGATTTTAAAGCCAATAACCATTTAGATCGCGTTGTTTGTATTTGGTGCGGTAGTACGGAAGTTTTTACAAAAATCGGCGATGTTCATCAAACACTTCCTGCCTTGCAAAAAGCAATGAAAGAAAATAGCAACGAAATAGCTCCTTCTATGATTTATGCCTACGCAGCTTTGGCAGAGGGTATTCCTTATATCAATGGAGCGCCCAACTTAACAGTGGACATGCCGGCTATATGGGATTTTTCGGCTCAGCAACAAACGCCGATTTGCGGAAAAGATTTCAAAACAGGTCAAACGATGTTGAAGACCGTTATTTCTCCGATGTTGAAAACCCGTATGTTGGGCTTGAATGGTTGGTTCTCTACTAATATTTTAGGTAATCGCGACGGTGAAGTCCTAGACGATCCGGGTTCATTTAAAACCAAGGAAGAATCGAAACTTTCTGTTATCGACAATATTCTCCAACCTGATCTCTATCCGCAACTGTACGGTAATGTTTATCATAAGGTCCGTATCAATTATTATCCGCCCCGTAAAGACAATAAAGAAGGTTGGGACAATATCGACATTTTTGGATGGTTGGGCTATCCCATGCAATTGAAAGTGGATTTCCTGTGCCGCGATTCCATCTTAGCGGCTCCTCTTTGCTTAGATTTGGTATTGTTTACCGATTTAGCCAAGCGAGCAGGTTTTAGCGGTATCCAATCGTGGTTGTCGTTCTATTTCAAAAGTCCGATGCACGATAATGAACATATTGCCGAACACGATTTGTTTATACAGTATGTGAAATTAAAAAATACTTTGCGTCAGATTATAGGTGAAGAAACAATTGATTTTATTGATTAAGAAAAATTAGAAAAGTAAAAGAAGTTAGAGAAAACATACATTTCTTTAATTTCTTTCACTTTTTTAACTCCTGTTTCATGAAAGAAAAAATGATTGGCTTGAAAGAACTTCAAGCCCTTTCTTCTGTTTTTAAAAAACCGTACGGTATTTTTCTTGCCAAATGCGTGATAAAAATTGCCGGTATCGACAAAGCCAACCGGGTTTATGATTCTGCTAAATTTAAGACAGGGACGGATATTGAAGATGCAATGATCGACGGTTTAGGTATTACCCGAAAGGTACATAATATCGATATTTTGAAACAATTTGAAGGAAAACCTTTTATTACTGTTTCCAATCATCCTTACGGTCATGTGGATGGAATCATGTTGGTGGGAGAAGTGTGTAAAATACGCAGGGATTTCAAAGTAATGGTAAACTGGATGCTGAGTATGGTCGATATCATGCAGGATCATTTCATAGGAGTAAACCCGTTCAGTTCGGAAACCGTTAAAAAATCAAGCTTATCCGGAGTGAAAGAATGTTTGCAACATTTAAGAGAAAATCACCCGCTGGGTTTTTTTCCTGCCGGAGCCGTTTCCAAAAATATCGGAAAAAACAAGATAGAAGACAGGAAATGGCAAGAAGGTGTTATCAAATTGATTCAAAAAGCCCAAGTACCGGTAATACCGGTTTATATTTCCGGGCAAAATTCATGGTTTTTCAATTTCCTTGATAAAATAGATTGGCGGGTGCGGACAATTCGTCTTTGCCATGAGCTGAATACCAAAAAAGGAAAAACTATAAATATGGTTTTAGGAACGCCCATCTTTCCGGAAGAGCAAGCCCAATACAGAGAAACTCAATTATTAGGGGAATTTTTGAAAAAGAAGACTTATGAATTATCTGCAACTCTCGTTCCCGAATGATTAAATTTTCCGAGTTAATACAAAAGAAATTGGTAAAGAAATAAATACTACGATTGGGTAATAAAAAAACTCAAATCCCATTGCGGATTGAAAAAAATATCTACCTTTGCATCGACAATTTTGTTGAATAATATTGTTTGTAAAACATGAAAAAGAACATAAAAATAAGACAATAAGGATGTAAGAAGTAAACAGAAATAAAAAATAAACACATGAAAACGTTACTGAGTTTTATAAAAAAGGAGTTTTATCATATTCTGCGCGATCCGCTGAGTTTGCTGATTATGTTTCTGTTTCCAATTATCCTGATGACTATTCTCAGCTATGCAGTATCGACGGAGGTGCGGAACATTCCGTATGTTGTAATGGATATGTCGAAATCGCAGGAATCGCGTGAATTGATTGAAAAACTCAATGGCAATGCGTATTTCCGGTTGAAAAGCAATGTAAATACGGTGCAGGAAGTCGAAGCGGCGTTTCAAAAAGGCGTCTGCTCCATGGCGATAGTTATACCCGCCGGTTTCGGCTCTGAACCGGTACATTCGGGTGCTTCCGACATTCAGGTGATGGTGGATGCTACCGACCCCAATCAAGCTTCAATGATGGTGAATTATTTTCAGGCGGAACTCATGGACTACCGGCAGGCAAAGCGCCGAACTGCAGGAACAGAGGCTGTCGTTGTCACAGAAGTGAAGATGTTGTATAATCCGCAGCTATTAAGCGCTTTCAATATTGTGCCGGGACTTCAAGGAGTAGTGCTGTTGCTGATATGCGCCATGATGACTTCGATTGCCGTTGTACGTGAAAAAGAGTTAGGTACGATGGAAATCCTACTCGTTTCGCCACTCAAGCCGCAGGTCATTATTTTTGCCAAGGTGATACCTTACTTGGTTGTCTCGATTGTCGATGTAGCGCTGATTCTGGTCTTGTCGAACGTTGTATTGGGTGTGCCTGTCAACGGCAGTATCGCGCTGTTGATGACATTTTCGCTGATTTACATTTTCACAGCGTTGTCGATGGGGATGCTGATTTCGACGGTTGCCGGAACGCAACAGACGGCAATGGTTGTCGTAGGTGTGGGATTGATGTTGCCAACCCTCCTTTTGTCGGGACTGATATTTCCGATAGACAGCATGCCCGGAATACTCAGGGTATTATCGAATTTCGTTCCTGCACGGTGGTTCGTCGAGGCCTTGCGCGGTGTGATGATTAAAGGGCTGGGCTTCGATGCTGTATGGAAGCCGTTTTTCATACTACTGGGCATGTGCATTTTCTTTATGGCTGCCGGTATTAAAAAATTCAAAAACAGGTTATGAGGACATTAAAGTATTTATTGAAAAAAGAATTTCTCCAAATATTCAGGAATAAATTCATGGTAAGGCTGATATTAGGGTTGCCGGTTATACAGATTGCCATCCTGCCGTGGGCTGCCACTTTCGACCAAAAAGACATCTCGCTGTGTATGGTCGATAATGATAAAAGCGTTTATTCCGTTCAACTGAGGGAGAAAGTACTGTCGTCGGGATTCTTTAAACTTTCATCTTATTCATCGACGTTCGGCGAAGCGCTCGAAAAGGTGGAACTGGGGGATGCGGATTTGATACTGGAAATCCCTCCCAATTTTGAAAAGAAATGCGTAAACGGTTTACCTTCGGAGCTGATGTTATCCATAGATGCGTTGAACGGGCAGAAAGCCGGCTTGGGATTGTCGTACATGACGCAGATAATTAATGATTTCACTGCATCCAAAAGTAACCTCAACTCTGTGCAGCCGGCGGTTATGGTAAAACCTTATTACAAATACAATGTAAAGATGGAATACCGGAATTTCATGGTACCCGGCGTGATTGTTATCCTGATTTCAATACTTGGGGCACTGCTTTCGGCGATGAATATTGTGCGTGAAAAAGAAACCGGTACGATAGAGCAAATCAACGTTACTCCCGTTTCGAGGAGCACGTTCATTTTAGCAAAGCTGATTCCGTTTTGGGTAATTGGGATGGTTAACCTCACCATCGGTATGCTGGTAGCCTTCCTCATTTACGGTTTGCTACCTGCA
This sequence comes from Dysgonamonadaceae bacterium, assembly GCA_031275735.1. Taxonomy (GTDB): domain Bacteria; phylum Bacteroidota; class Bacteroidia; order Bacteroidales; family Azobacteroidaceae; genus Azobacteroides. The sequence continues at coordinate 6,104 of JAISOJ010000013.1, read as the reverse complement.
GGATATGTTGTAAACATTTACATTTTTGCCTTTTTCTACCTGATCGCTTTTACAGGTTTCGGGCTGATGATATCGAATTTTGCAAAAAGTCAGCAGCAGGCGATATTTGTGGCGATTTTTTTTCTTATCATTTTTATTTTGCTCGGCGGACTTTTCACTCCTATCAGCAGTATGCCCGATTGGGCGCAAACCGTTACGATATTTAATCCCCTGCGTTATTTCATTGAGGTAATGCGGCTTGTTTACCTGAAAGGAAGTGGTTTCACGGATATTCTCCCTCAACTGCTCAAGACAGGCGTATTCTTGATTATGTTCAATTTACTGGCAGTCATAAGTTATAAGAAAATAACAAAATGAAAATTACGAATTATGCTGAAAAATGACATGGAAATTAATACCGGAGTAATATGGTATTTGTTATCCGACAAAGCGCTATGTCGAAAGACTTTGCACATTCCTATGGGAATTTATAGGGGAAAGTAATGTTTTTTTACTACTTTTGCTCCTGAAATGTATAAAATATCTAATGGAAGAAAAGATTCTACGAACAGAAGATTTAGTTAAAAAATACAGGAATCGCACCGTTGTCAATCATGTTTCCATCCACGTAAAACAGGGAGAAATTGTAGGTCTATTAGGTCCTAATGGCGCAGGAAAAACTACGACATTTTACATGACGGTAGGTTTGGTAACTCCTAATGAAGGGAAAATATTTTTGGACGATATTGATATTACTAAATATCCGGTTTATAAACGCGCCCGAAACGGGATTGGTTATTTAGCTCAAGAAGTTTCTGTCTTCCGGAAAATGACGGTGGAAGATAATATTCGTTCTGTTTTGCAAATGACGCCTCAAACGGACGAGTATCAAAAAGAAAAATTAGAAAGTCTCATTGCTGAATTTGGCTTACAAAAAGTAAGGAAAAATTTAGGCGACCAGTTATCCGGCGGCGAACGTCGGCGGGTGGAAATTGCCCGATGCTTAGCGATTGATCCTAAATTCATTATGTTAGATGAACCTTTCGCAGGGATAGATCCGATTGCCGTCCAGGATATTCAACAGATTGTAGGCGAGTTGAAACATAAAAATATTGGTATTTTAATTACAGATCACAATGTTCATGAGACATTAAGTATAACCGATCGGGCCTACCTCTTGTTTGAGGGAAAAGTACTGTTTCAGGGAGTTGCGGAAGAATTAGCCGAAAATCCGGTAGTAAGAGAAAAATACTTAGGTAAAGATTTTGAGTTAAGAAAAAAAGTTTTGTGAAAAAATACAGTATCACCGTAACCGGAAATTCATTACTTATAAACATTTAACGTTCGTATTCAACAAAAGTAAAAGAATAAGGATTCTTCTCGTCGGATAGAAAAGTTTCCTTGCTTGTTTCCCTCCATTCTTGAAAATTGATTTTCGGGAAAAATACATCTGCTTCCGAAAAAGTGGCGTGTATTTTGGTTAAATAAAGTTTGTCGGCAAGCGGCAGGATTTGTTCGTAAATTTGTTCTCCGCCAATGATAAATATTTCTGTTTCATCCCTTAATCTAACCAAAGCATAATCCAAAGAAGGGTACACTTCCGCTCCTTCTATTTTCAAATTTTTATTCCTACTGATAACAATGTTTCGCCGGTTAGGAAGCGGTCCTTTGGGTAAAGATTCAAACGTTTTGCGACCCATAACCACTGTATGACCCAAAGTGATTTCCTTGAAATGTTTTAAATCGGCAGGCAACCGGCAAAGCAAATCATTGCCTTTCCCGATTTCATTGTTTCTACCTAAAGCTGCAATTATTGATATTTTCATATATTATACAGATACGATGCCTTTGATATGTGGGTGCGGGTTATATCCCTCCAATTCAAAGTCTTCATATTGGAAATCGTCAATATTTTTCACTGCCGGATTGAGCTTTATTACCGGCAACGGACGCGGATCGCGCGATAATTGTAATTGCGCTTGTTCTAAATGATTAGTATAGATATGTGCATCGCCGAATGTATGCACAAAATGGCCTTCCCGTAATCCGGTTACTTGCGCCATCATTTTTAATAAAAGCGCATACGAAGCAATGTTAAAAGGAACACCCAAAAAAATGTCGGCGCTGCGTTGGTATAATTGCAAAGAAAGTTTTCCTTCTGCCGCATAAAATTGAAAAAAACAGTGACAGGGAGGTAATTTCATATTAGGAATATTTCCTACATTCCAAGCGCTAACGATCATTCGGCGCGAATCCGGATTGTTTTTGATTGTATGGATTACTTCTGCGATTTGATCGATATGCTTGCCGGCATAATCCGGCCACGATCGCCATTGATAACCATAAATGGGCCCTAAATCGCCGTTTTTATCAGCCCATTCATTCCAAATTCGTACGCCGTGGTCATTCAAATAGCGGATATTAGTATCTCCTTTCAAAAACCAAAGTAACTCGTAAATAATGGATTTTAAATGAAGCTCTTTTGTTGTCAAAACAGGAAAACCTTCGGTAAGATTAAAACGCATCTGATGACCGAAAATACTGATAGTTCCCGTTCCTGTCCGGTCTTCTTTTTTAACGCCTTCGACAAAAACTCTTTTCAATAAGTCTAAATATTGTTTCATACGTAAATGAGTTAACAAGTTAACGAGTTGACAAGTTGACGAGTAAACAAGAGCCTTGTCATTGTAAGATTGAACTGCAATTCCCTTATTTTCATACTTTGTTTATATAAGATACGTGAATGTTTCCTCTCAAAACAGGAAATGTTTGCGAATACAAAATTAATAAAAAATAGCTAAATACCAATTGAAGTTTTAGAAAACGAGGCATTGTTTTTTTCTTTTCGTAACCGGCAAAATACGCTTAATGGTAATTTTTTCCCCGAATTATCCGGCAAGAACAATTCTCCGGATTCAATTTGAGAAGAATGATTAGGGAAATAATCCTTTATCAGATTTTCGGCAATCAAAGATGAAAAGCCCATAGAATATAAGTTAAGTATGCAAAAAGCTTCTTGTTCTTCAAGAATTTTACCGCATGTGTCCATTAATTCTGCAATATTATCTTCCAAAATCCATTTTTCCCCTTCCGGACCACGGCCATAGGCCGGAGGATCAAGAATGATTCCTTGATAATGTTTTTCTCTTTTCATTTCCCTTTTCACAAATTTCAAAGCATCTTCCCATACCCAACGAATATCTTTTAGTCCGGAAATTTCCATATTTTCCTTCGACCAATTCAATACTTGTTTCACCGAATCCACATGAGTTACATCTGCTCCCGCAGCTCCGGCTGCCAGTGAAGCTCCTCCTGTATAAGCAAACAGATTGAGAACTTTTGGTTGTTTCATTGACAAGTTCCGAACCGAATCGTAAATATAGTTCCAATTTTCTGCTTGTTCGGGAAATATTCCCACATGTTTGAAAGCCGTAAGCCCTAGACGCAGACGGAGTTTCATCGTTTTATAAGTATAAGAAATAAACCACTGTTTAGGCATCTTGGGATAGAGAATCCATTCTCCTCTTTCGTTTCCTTCCAAAGCCGTTTTCCCTTTTTCTTTTTTGAACCAGGCATTTGTTTTTTCTTCCCATTCTCTTTCAGATAGTGTTTTTCGCCACACAGCTTGTGGCTCCGGACGACGCAGCATGTATTTTCCAAACCGTTCGAGTTTTTCATAATCTCCGGAATCAATTAATTGATAATCTGTCCAGTTATGAGGAGATAACAATTTCATGTAATTAAATTAAATTACAAAAATAGGATTATTTTTCCGGTTAGCGTTAGATATAGCGTACAAAAAAGCAGAATTAATTGGTTTTTACTTTTTTTCCAAAATATCTTCGCAAAACCGTCGCCAATAAATTAATAAGTAAGATAATGATAATCAGAACTAAAGCTGTACCGTAAGCGATGGGGCGCGACGATTCAATGTCGGTTCCGCTGGTAGCGATAACATACAAATGGTAAGGTAATGCCATGACTTGGTCAAAAATACCGGACGGCAATTTCGGTAAAAAATAAGCTGCTACGGTAAATAATATTGGAGCTGTTTCTCCTGAAACTCTTCCGATAGCAAGAATTAGGCCGGTCATGATATTAGGGAATGCCATCGGCAATATCATCCTTACGATCGTCTGCAATTTACTTGCACCCAATGCCAGACTACCCGTCCGATAAGAAAAGGGAATCGCTTTCAGCGCTTCTTCTGTCGTACGGATAATCAGGGGTAGTATCAGCAATCCAAGCGTGAATGAACCGGCAATAATAGAGTCTCCAAACTTGAATGTATTAACAAATAAAGCCATTCCAAATAATCCGAATACAATAGAGGGGATGCTTCCCAAATTATTGGTCATGATGCGGATAAATTTTACTATCCGGCCATTTCCGGCATATTCGCTGATATAAATTCCTGACAGCAAACCGATAGGAAAAGCAGAGATAATGCTGCCTACAATTAGGCAACATGTTCCGACAATAGCCGGAAAAATTCCTCCGGCTGTCATACCGTCCTCCGGAGCTGTTGTCAAAAATTCCCAATTGATAACGCCGATTCCGTTGTAAATGATAAAGCCCAGTATCCAAAAAAGGATTCCGACAACTAATAAACTCAATACGCGAAAGGCGATGAACGCTATTTTTTGTTTTGCCTTTTTATCCATAATTTCATCTAACTTCTTTTTTTCTACATTCCTCTACTTGGTTGATTTTTTGAAATCATTTCTGCTGAAATATTGATAATCATGTTGATAATAAACAAAATACAGCCGAGCAGAAACAATGATTGATAATGTGTTCCTCCCATTGGCGCTTCGCCTAATTCTGCGGCAATGGTTGCAGGAATCGTGCGGACAGGTTCGAACAACGAATGAGGCATGACTGCCGCATTGCCCGTAACCATTAATACTGCCATTGTTTCTCCGATAGCGCGTCCGATACCTAAAACTACGGCGGCAGTGATTCCCGATGCCGCATAGGGGATTATTACATTATAGATGGTTTGCCAATGGGTGGCGCCTAACGCCAGACTGGCTTCACGCATAGCTTGCGGCGTGTTGCGCATGGCGTCTTCGGCAATGGTAATAATGGTTGGTAAAGCCATGATAGCCAATATTAAGCTACCGGTTAAAGCTGTTTCTCCTACCTGCAAATGAAGCGTATTTTGAATCAGCGGGACAAGCATTGCCAATCCAAAAAATCCATATACGACCGATGGAATACCGGCTAATAGTTCAATGGTGGGTTTTAGCCATTTCCGGATACGTTCATTAGCGAGTTCCGACATATAAATGGCAACGCCTAATCCCAAAGGCAAGGCAATGAGAATAGCGAATATACTGACCCAAAGCGTTCCCAATATCAAGGGAAGCGTACCGAATTGTGGCGCAGGAGTAGAAGTTGGCATCCATTCTTTACCTCCGAAAAAATCTAGCAGATCAACATTATTCGTCGGTAATGTTTTGACCGATTTATTTTTCGCCGGTAGATATCTTTCAGGAAGAAAAGCGATGATAGATGGATTTTGTTCGATAACTTCCCCCAATTTTTGTGGAAGTAAAGCATAGTCTTCTCCCATTTCCTCTTCGGGATAAATAGAAAAGATTTCCTCGAACCGGAATAACTTAATTTCTTCGTTTTTTCCTCCCAAATCCTGCCAATTGGTAATTTCGGAATCGAAAATAGCTTTGACTTGTTTTGAATGTATCCTTTCGACCGGATTAGATATATGCAAACAAAGTACATATCCTTTTTCAATCTCCGAATTTTGAAATAAACCGAAACCTTCTTTGAACAAGAAAATTACAATCAGTAAAATGGCAAGACTAGTAATGCTTCCGCTCAAAGTGAGTATGCCTTGCACAAAACGTTCCGTAATACGCCGTAATTGCTTCATATATTTTTTCTCGCCTCAAAAGTAAGGTTGGCATATTACATTTAACTTACACTGGTGCTACAAAAATGTTAAGACTTATGGCGGTATTCAGAAACTGTTTAAATTTTATTTCGAATAAATTTTATTGAGCATCAGAGCGATAAAAGCTATAAGTATCATGGCCGTAGTTGCGGTTAGCTCATATTCATAATCTTTGGCTAAGCGTCTGAAATTTTCGAACCACGAGAAA
>JAISOJ010000042.1 GCA_031275735.1 Dysgonamonadaceae bacterium | reverse complement strand
AAACCCAAGGCGTTGCCATTGGGCTGAATTAACTTGCCACTTCGTGGCGAATATTTTTCTGCGGACTTCTGTGTAAATCTGCGAATTTCTGCGGGAAACAAAAATAAAAATCGTCATTTCCCGCTCGTTTGATTTTTATAATCGACCCCTCACAATGACGCTATTTTGTTGGTTCAGTGCATCATTGCGAGGCACGAAGACACCCGAGCCACGAAGTGCAGCGAGAGCATCGAAACTGTAAGTTGAGATAATCCAGATGAATTTTAATGTGTTTATCCTGAATAAACAGCCAACCGTTATAACTTTATTAATATCTTTGTAACCATCAAAATAACTATATTGAGTGGAAATTACACAAAATAAAGAAGAACGGGCAAATGCCTTATCTCATGGGTTGGGAATATTAATAGGCATTGTTGGTGGTGGATATCTGTTACATATAGCCATAAATAGCAATAATTCGTGGGCGGTAACAGGTATGTTGTTATATTTGTTTGGTATGTTAGCTTCTTATGTCTGTTCTACCTTGTATCATGCTACACCTCCTTCTCCCCGTAAAGATTTATTGCGTAAATTCGACCATGCTGCTATTTACTTGTACATAGCGGGAAGTTATTCGCCAATCACGTTGGTTACCTTGCGGGAAGTCGGTTATTGGGGATGGAGTATTTTTATTTTTGTCTGGCTTTGTGCCATAATAGGTGTAATTGTTAGTTTTTATAAACTCAAAGCACATAGTCATTTAAAAACAATATGTTATGTTGCTATGGCATGTAGCATACTCATTGCTTTTAAACCATTATCAGAAGTCGTTCCCATACAATTTATATACTGGTTAATGGCAGAAGCTTTTTTCTATATTACAGGGGCGGTACTTTATTCCCTTTATAAAGTCCCATACATGCATTTTGTATTTCACTTGTTTGTTTTGGGCGGAACGATTTGTCACATGATGGTTTTGTGGTATGTATTGTAGAAATGTCTATGCCGGTCGCAGGATAAACGCATTAAAAAATTGTGAATATACAGAGATTGCTTCGTGCCTCAGCTGGATAAGAAAAGAAATTTTCCCTCTTTTTTCTCTCCATGATTAATTCAATACTTTTCAAATAAATTAGTTTACTAATTGAAGTCATGCAAGTTAGAAGTTAAGAAAATAGAATGGAAATAAAATTCTTATATCCCAAGTCCTGCAAGGACGACCCTTTACTAGCCGTAGAATTTATTCTACGGCTACGGAAAAACGATGCCACTTTATAATAAGTCCCGCAGGGACGATACTTAAATTGTGTCGTCCCTGCGGAACTTTTTGTTTTAAACACAACATTTTTATAAATCATTTCTTATCTTCTATAACTTCTTCTTAACTTGCATGACTTCTGTTGATATATGTTGTTTTTGTTCTAAAAATCAATTATTTAATATGTTTCATTTATCTATATGGAAAATCGTATTCATAAAGAAATTTTTATTATCTTTGCTTGCGAAATGTAATTATATATAATATGGTTAACATCAATTTTTTTACTATGCGATGTTAACTTTTTTATTTAATACAAGAAGATATTTAAACAATAATAACAAAATAAATTTCAAAGACATGGATAAAATAAAATCTTTGGCGGATCTCAAAAAGAAAAGGGAAGATCTTCAAGCCAATATGTCGTTGCGGGAGAATAGCGACTCTCCGGATAAGGTTGTCCAGATAAAAGTTGCAATGTCCACCTGTGGAATTGCTTCGGGAGCCAAGCCGGTGATGGACGCACTTATTGATGCCTGTAAAGACTTGAACGTGAAAGCAATTGTTTCACAGACAGGCTGTATGGGCTATTGTTACGCCGAACCTACCGTTGAAGTAACCAAACCGGGCTTGGAGCCTATGGTTTTCGGTTATGTAACGGTTGAAAAGGCAAAAGACATTGTGCAAAAATACATATTGAACAACGAAATATTGGACGGAGTAATTCCGCAGAGTTACCAATCTATTGACAACTAAAACAAGGAGATAACAACATGGCTAATTATAAATATCACATACTGATTTGCGGAGGTACCGGATGTCGTGCCTCGAAGAGTGATTTGATTCACGAAGGCTTTGATAAAATTCTTGCGGAAAAAGGATTGAGCGATGAGGTTCAGGTGGTGGAAACCGGATGTTTCGGTTTTTGCGAAAAAGGTCCCATCGTGAAAATGCTTCCCGATAATACTTTTTATGTAGAGGTAAAGCCTGATAATTGCGAAGAAATCGTAAACGAACATATCATTAAAGGACGTAAAGTTAACAAATTACTTTATGTTGACCCTGATAAAAAGGAACATGTTTCGGATTCCAAACACATGGATTTCTACAAGAAACAGTTGCGTATCGCTTTGCGTAACTGCGGATTTATCGATCCGGAAAACATAGACGAATACATTGCCAGAGATGGTTATACGGCTTTGGCAAATATTTTACAACAAAATGATCCTGCAGCGGCTATTGATGTTCTGAAAAAATCAGGATTAAGAGGTAGAGGCGGCGGCGGTTTCCCAACAGGTTTGAAATGGGAAATTGCCAGCAAAAATCCTTCCGACCAGAAATATATGATTTGTAATGCCGACGAGGGTGATCCGGGCGCTTTTATGGATCGTTCCATTTTGGAAGGCGACCCCCACAGCGTTATCGAAGCGATGGCTATCGGCGGATTCTGTATCGGCGCAACCAAGGGGTTGGTGTATATCCGCGCCGAATATCCCTTGGCAATTAAACGTTTGGAAATTGCAATTGCCCAAGCCAGGGAATACGGTTTGTTGGGCAAAGATATTTTGGGTTCCGGTTTTGATTTCGATTTGGAATTGCGTTACGGAGCGGGAGCTTTTGTTTGCGGAGAAGAAACTGCCTTGATTCATTCAATGGAAGGTCTTCGCGGAGAGCCTACATTCAAACCGCCGTTTCCGGCTCAGGAAGGCTATTTGAAAAAACCGTCCAACGTGAATAATGTCGAAACATTTGCCAATATTCCTGTTATTTTCAATAAGGGATGGGAATGGTTTTCTTCTATCGGAACGGAAAAATCGAAAGGCACGAAAGTGTTTGCATTGGCAGGACAAATCAACAATGTCGGTTTGATTGAAGTTCCGATGGGAATTACGCTTCGTGAAGTTATTTTTGAAATCGGCGGCGGCATCAAAAACGGAAAGCAGTTCAAAGCGGTTCAGACCGGAGGTCCTTCGGGCGGCTGTTTGACGGAATCTTTCTTGGATACGCCTATTGATTATGATAATTTATTGGCGGCAGGTTCCATGATGGGATCGGGCGGTATGATTGTGATGGACGAAACCAGTTGTATGCCTGCTGTTGCCCGTTTCTATTTGGATTTTACTGTGGAAGAATCCTGCGGTAAATGTACTCCCTGCCGCGTAGGAAACAAACGTTTGTGCGAAATCTTGGATAAAATTACCGAAGGAAAAGGAACCATGGAAGATTTGGAAATCCTCAAAAACTTGGGTCAGGTTATCAAAGATACGGCTTTATGCGGTTTGGGTCAGACGTCTCCGAATCCTATTTTATCGACTATCGATCATTTCTGGGATGAATATGTTGCACACGTTACCGACCATAAATGTCCTGCCGGACAGTGTAAGGCGATGAAGCAATATATTATCAACCATGAAGCATGTATCGGTTGTACGGCTTGTGCGAGGGCGTGTCCTGTGGGAGCAATCTCAGGGGAAAAGAAAATGCCTCATACGATTAATCAGGAGTTGTGTATCAAGTGCGGAGCTTGTTACGACAAATGTAAGTTTAACGCAATTAGTATTCAATAAAAGAGAAGGAGAACTTATATAATGGAACAAATAAAATTAACCATAGATCATAAAGAAATTCAAGTAGCCAAAGGTACCACTATCCTTCAGGCTGCCAGAGATAACAATATCTCGATTCCAACTCTGTGTTATTTTGAGTTGAAAGACATGAACATTACCAACAAACCGGGTAGTTGCCGTATTTGCGTGGTGGAGGTTGCCGGACGTAAAAATCTGGCTCCGGCATGTATTACGGAATGTATGCCCGATATGATTGTTGTTACCAACAACATACGGGTATTGAATGCCCGCCGTGCCGTTTTGGAATTGTTGTTGTCAGACCACCCGACCGATTGTTTGGTGTGTACAAAAAGTGGAAAATGCGAATTGCAGGATTTGGCAATCCGTTTTGGTATCCGTGAAATACCTTATGCAGGGGAAAAATCTACGCATAAAAATGACTTGTCGCCCGCTATCAGCCGCGATATGGACAAATGCGTAATGTGCCGCCGTTGCGAAATGATGTGTAACGATTTCCAGACCGTTGGCGCTTTGTATGCCATCAACCGCGGATTTGATTCTGTTGTTGCAACAGCCTTTGAAGAAGATTTGATACGCACAGCCTGTACATTCTGTGGACAGTGTGTTGCGGTTTGTCCGGTTGGAGCATTGTCGGAAATCGACCATACCGGAAAAGTAATCCGCGCTATCAGCGATCCCAAGAAAACAGTTGTTGTACAGACCGCTCCTGCCGTCAGGGTTGCCATAGGCGAAGAATTTGGCATGAAACCGGGTTCGATTGCAACGGGACAAATGGCTGCTGCATTGCGCCGTTTAGGTTTTGATTATGTTTTTGATACCGATTGGGCTGCCGACCTTACCATTATGGAAGAAGGAACGGAATTGCTGGGTCGTTTGACGAAATATTTAGCCGGAGATAAAGATGTAAAAATACCATTGCTGACCTCTTGTTGTCCGGCTTGGGTGAAATTCTTTGAGCATCAATTTCCTGATATGAAAGATATTCCTTCAACGGCGAAATCGCCTCAACAGATGTTCGGAGCTATTGCCAAATCGTATTTTGCCGAAAAAATCGGCGTGAAACGCGAAGATATGATAGTTGTTTCGGTAATGCCTTGCTTGGCAAAGAAATACGAATGCGCTCGTGATGAGTTTAAAGTGGACGGCAATCCCGATGTTGATTTTTCTATTTCAACAAGAGAGTTAGCCGCTTTAATTAAACAGGCGAATATTAAGTTCAGCGCCTTACCGGAAGAAGATTTCGATTCTCCTTTGGGTGAATCCACAGGAGCCGGAGTTATTTTCGGAACAACGGGCGGCGTTATCGAAGCTGCCGTTCGTACAGCGTATGAAGTTTATACCAAAAAACCGCTACCGAAAATTGATTTCACAGAATTGAGAGGTTTGGAAGGCATTCGTTCGGCAACGATTGATTTTGACGGACTTCCAATTAATATCGGTATCGCTCACGGATTGAGCAATGCTAGAAAATTGTTGGAAGAAATCCGCGAAGGAAAATCCACTTTCCATGCAATCGAAATCATGGCATGCCCCGGCGGTTGTATCGACGGCGGCGGACAGCCCTTGCATCATGGTAACAGCGACGTGATTAAAGCTCGTTGGGAAGCTATTTATCAGGCAGATAAAGACCTTCCGATACGCAAATCGCATGAAAATCCTTCCATCAAGAAGATTTACGAAGAATTTTTGGGTGAACCTTGCGGACATAAATCGCATCACCTGTTGCATACGCATTACTTTGAGCGTGATAAAAAGTTTGAAGTAAACCTGGATAATTAATTTAGTAGCAAATTTATACATAGGAGATATAATCATGTCAAGTGTAAAAATAAAAATGAAACAGGATCATATTGATAAAATCAAAGAGATCTGTAAGAAGTTTAACAATGAAGGCGGCGAATTGATTAATGTATTGCACCAAACGCAACATTATATCGGATACTTGCCCGCAGAAGCACAGGAATTGATAGCCAAAGAACTGCATATACCGGTAGCTCAGGTATATGGCGTTGTTTCTTTCTATTCGTTCTTTACCATGACTCCCAAAGGAGAGCATCCTGTTTCGGTTTGTATGGGAACAGCATGTTATGTGCGCGGTGCGGAAAAAGTGTTGGATGAGTTTAAACGCTTATTAAATATTAATGTAGGAGAAACAACTCCGGATGGAAAGTTCTCGCTTGTCGCCCTGCGTTGCATCGGCGCCTGCGGACTGGCTCCCGTTATCACTATCGGCGAGCAGGTGTATGGACGTCTGGCTCCTGATGATGTTAAAGGTATTTTAGATCAATACAAGAATTAATAATTTTCATGATTTTAATTTGTGTGCAGGCTGGATGAAAGTTCAGCCTGTTTTTTGTTTAGATGCCATCAACAAAATAAAATTAGCCGTAAGAACAAAAAAATCTGGAAATGAGACTGGTATATAAACTGTTCTTGATAATACTATACCATGGCAATAGCTGCTATTATTATAGCAGGAATACAAATAATACACAATGCAATATATACAATTGTCAATATTCCTGTAAATCTCCAATAGGATTTCATGTTTCCGATGGCATTTTCCAAAATCAGGGAATCATTTTGAGCCAGCGCTTCCTTAATTTTTTGAGAATACCGGTATAAATACAAAGCAGGAAAAATCATAATTACCGCAATGACAATGTATAAAATTCCCATTATGATAAACATGGGAGAAAACACATTTCCCATTTCGGTAGAAAATGTATCAAAAAATCCGGTTAAGAATGAATTTGAAATCAGCATTGTGATACCACTCAAAAATAAAAAGACAATTCCGATAAAATATAAAACGGCAAAGAAAGCTGTCCATGTAGTAGTACTTTTCAGTTGTTTTTTTGCATTTTCCGTAATTTGTAATTCTGGTAAATTGTGTTCTGATATTGTTTCGTTTGTTTCCATGATAAATAGATTTTATTTGTAAAATTTTTGCAAAGATATATATTTAAAGCATATTGTTATCTTTTTGTTCAATCTCGGAGGAAATTTAATAAAAGTTAAATTTGGCTTGCTTTTTGTTGTTTGTTTTTAAGAAAAATTAAAATAAAGAAAATAAAATTATAAAAAGTTAAATAGAAATGCTGAGAAAAATACTAATTTTTACATTAAAAAATTGTTTTGCAATATTTTATGTGTTATTCTTGATGGCGAATTTTATGAGTATGCTTTCATCTTCTATAAAAAGAATAAAAATGAAAGATAACAAACTAATATCTCCGCAAATTATCGGAGGAAAAAGCATGTTGATTTATATAACTGACTTTATAAGAGGCAGAAATTAAGAACAATATAAGATAATGACTAAAAATAAAAATATATGAAAACCCTTAATGGAAAAATTATTGCCGGTTTATTATTTTTCCTATTTGTAGCGGGCAGTTTGGTAAAAGGGCAACATAACCCCGAATACACCACACAAGGTACGGAATTTTGGATTACTTTCGGGCAGTGTACGCGAGCACTGAATCCCAATGGGAATGCTGATATTAATACCGCACCGTATATTCTATACAGCGCTGTCAATTTAGGGATAAAAATTGCGGCAAGCCAGCAGACTACCGTTAATTATGAGTTTGTTGATAATCCAAGCCTTAATACAACTTTCACTATTTCGGCAGGATCAATAGGTCCTCCAAGTTATATGTTGACAGATCCGCAAAGGGATGCGGTATATTTAAGCCGTCCTTATGTGAATGCGAATATCATTCCTGCATATAATGCGACAAAGACAAAAACATTACGCATAACAACCGATAAACCGGTTTCGGTATATGCCGTAAACCAAAACAGCGGGGCAGGAGATGCCACCAATGTTTTGCCGGTAAATAACTGGGGAACATCCTATTATCATATATCAAACCAATCGGACGGAACGGGAACAATAACAGATCCCGAACCAAATAAATATAACTATCAGGTAAGGCATTACGATGGTTATGCGGTAATTGCCAATAAAAACGGCACGCAAATAAAAGACAACGGAACTCAGGTAGCGACTTTGGACAGCGGAGAAGTTTATTATTCCTATTCCGCTCAAACTTCGGATTTTACGGGAAAATTAATCACTTCAAATTATCCGGTTGCTTATTTTGTAATCAATACGGGAACTCGGGTTCCTACCACTTCGGCATCTACGGAAAATCTGTTTCAGCAGATGGTTCCCATCAATGGCTGGGGAAGGAATTTTATGATTCCGCTTACCCACAGAGGAAAAGAACGGATTAAGATTATGTCTTCTCAACCGAATACAAACATCAGCATTCAAGGTACATATAATACCATAACGGGAAATTTATCCAATATGAATGCAGGAAGTTATGTCGAAATAGAAATGACATCGGCTTGTTTTGTCAGTTCCAATTTTCCGGTAGGGGTATGTTCTTTTATGGTCGGCAATGAAGCCATTTCTTCAGAAACCGATGCCACCGCCGGAGACCCGTCCATGGCTTGGGTTCCTTCGGTGGAGCAGATGGTGTATTCCACCACGATTGCGCCTTTTTATATGGCTTCCGGTCAAGGAACAATAATTCATTATGCGATGATTGTCGTTCCGGAAGATTCGCAGTCAAGCGTAACAATGGCAACAGGAAACGGCGCTGCCGGCGCTTTGTCGGGCGGGAGTTGGGTAAGTACGGTTGCAGGATATTCTTATTATGAAATGCCGTTAGATGCGGCTTTGACCTATACGTTTGCCAATCCCGAAGGCTTGATGATTATAGGATACGGTTATGGCGGGTCAAAATCATATTATTATGTGGCAGGAGCGGCTGCCCGGACGCTGAATCCGCATATTCGGATTAATGACGAACATTATCAGGATGTGGAGGGGTATGTTTTTTGCGATGATGATATTGAAATAAAAGGAAGGATTTATTCCAAAGCGGCTGTTACGCCGTATTTATGGTGGAAAGTTGATGGAAATGAAATTGTTACTCTTCGGGATGATACCGCATGGAACACTTCGGACTTGGGTTTGGCTGCCGGAAATCATACGATACAAATGATTGTCCAAAATCAGAATATCCTTTATGATACATGCACCTATGAATTTAGCATCAATCCGTTATCAATACCGCAAAATGATACATCTATTTGTTTAGAAGAATCGCTCCAACTAACTGCAAATTACGAAGGAGGAATTTGGAGTAGTGATAATGAAGATATTGTTACTGTAAGCTCTTCCGGTCTTGTTACAACAGCAGGAACTTTTGACGGAACTGCCAATATTATATATACTTATGATCAATGTACAGATACTGTTAAAGTTACAGTATTGTTAGTTATGGCAATAGCAGATGAAAGCTCTATTTGTGTGGGTGGTACAACTTCGGCTGGCGGTTTACCCGATGGTGGTAGTTGGTCGAGCAGCGATGAAAATATACTTACAGTGGATGTTGCCGGTACAATAACAGGAGTTGCAGAAGGAACGGCATCCGTTATATATTCTTATGAGAATTGTACCGGTTCGATGGAAATAAGTGTAGAAACCTGTTCCAAGGTATTTGAAGTTTGGAACTGGGAAGATTTATGGGAAGCCATAACTTATGTCAATGCAGGAACTATTGATACCATCTCTTTGATGCAGAATATCGGGACGGATGGAACCAATTCGGGCAATGGCATAGGAACCGGTCCCAATGGAGAAAATTGTCCGCATCCCGAAGCAGAAAAAAAATTAGGAAGTTTCGGATATGATGATGACTCGTATGGCTTTTTGCCATTGTTTCCCGGTGCTGGGATAGGGTGGTCGTGTCCCGCTATAACGGCTGACAGTTTTGTTTTCGAAGGAAATGGAAATGCCATCAACGGTCTTTATTATCAGGGAAGCGATTCCGACCTTCTTCCTGCATTTTTCAGTAGTGTAAATAAGGCGGAATTTAAAAATTTGACAGTAACAACCGGCAGTATAGGGTTTGATTACACTTATGCGGTGGATTATGCGGGAGGATTTATCGCCCATGCTTTAGAAGAAATCTCTTTTGAAAATTGTTCATTCAAAGGATACATTTCATTAACCACGGCTGACCAGGCGGGCGGATTTGTTGGGAGAGCCGAAAAACATGTAACCATAACAAATTCAAGTGTTTCGGATTCCATCATTCTTGACCGGGGTAACCTGTACGGAATAGGCGGATTTGTCGGCAATGCCCTTGACGGCGTAACGATTGAAAATTCTATTTCCGATATAAAAATAAAAGCCGGCGCTTATATAGGCGGATTTGTAGGCAGCACGAATAACGACATAACAATCATCCATTCAACATCAAATGCTACGCTTGAGAATATAACAAACTGGAGTCCGGGTCCATTCGTGGGTTCAATGGATACGTATTCCGAAGATTATGTCGGTGGTCAGATGGGCGGATTTGTTGGAGCCGTTTATACGGATTTGGCAACAACCAACGCAAACGGAATAGCTATTATCGGCTGTACGATGAACGGTCAACTCGTCAGCAACGATACGAATAAGAAGTTGAATGATAATGATTATAAAGATTATATAGGCGGTATTGTCGGATATATCGGCGGTAAAGATGAAGAAGCTGCAACGGGAAGCAATGCCGATATAAAGATTGACAGTTGTTCAATGAAAGGAAGCATAAACGCTCCCGAAGCCCATTACGTGGGCGGATTGGTCGGAGGAATTAAGCTGGCAACTTATATGGGAAATGTTACGATTTCAAAAAGCAATGTTATTTCCAATATTACCGCCAAGAGGGAAGCCGGAGGTTTTGCCGGAACCATCACCGGAGAAGGAAATATCGGCATAGGCGAAACCTATTTCCGCGGCAATATCTCTGCCGACAGTTCAGCCGGATTTGTCGCCCTTGTACAGCAAGCTTCCGGTAGCGAGAATTTGCTTAGCATAGAAAATTGTTATGCAGCGGGCAGCGTTTTTGGGAATAATGTAGCCGGTTTTATCTATCAAGCCGCCGGTAATATAGCATTGCATAATGATTTTGAAGCGATAAACCTTACTCCTCCGGGCGGTATCTTTACCGGAAAAGGAATCCTTTTTGGAAACGTATCGGGTGCTGTAGAGTTACAAAATATTTTTTATGATAATACTTTGGCAAAATCTGCCGGTGAAACTATTTCCAATACAGGTTCGATAACCGGGCAGGCGGCAGCTGTTCCCAATGCGGAAATGATTGAGCAGACGACTTATCCGGCGGCTTGGTTTGACAATACCGGCGCTTGGGCGATTGTCGATAAAGAAACCTATCCTTATTTGAAATGGCAGGTAACAACAGATTTGACGAATGCCGAGAATAACTATGATTTCGAAGCTACAGAATATCAATTAGAAAACAGTCCCGATTGGATTAAATTTAACAGAATCGCCGAATTGACGGCGGCGGGAAATTATACATTCCGGTTTACCGCAAAAACAGGCGATAATGCTGCAGAAGCGTTTTTTCCTTATACAACTCAAAAAATAAGCTTTGCAAATCCGGGCAATACGCTTGTTCTTAATGGATTCAACACTTTGGACAGCATAGTGGCTTACGGCGTTTCACAAACGGGAATTATAGGTGCGTTCTATAAAATCATCTGTCCTTCCGGTACCCGTTTGTTTGTCAATAAAAATATAGATCCGGCTTCCCAAGGCGATGGAACAACTTGGGAAACGCCCTTAGTAGAGTTAGCCGAAGCCCTTGAAATAGCGAAGGCATGTCCCAATATTACCGAAATCTGGGTAGCGGAGGGAATATATTATCCCAAATATGATTTATTGGGAAGCATGGCTCCAACCGATGCACGCGATATTACCTTCTCTATGGTAAGCGGCGTGAATGTTTACGGAGGCTTTCCGGCAAATGCTTCCACTGCCAATAATAATGACAAGGACAACATTCTTCATCGAAATTGGGATACAAGGAAAACCATATTGAGCGGGGATATAGGAACGTCTAACGATGTTGCGGACAACGCCTATCATGTTGTAATGGCGATAGGATTGGATACAACAGAATTGAACGGTTTTACAATTACGGCGGGAAATACCGATACGCCCGAAACTACAGCTCCCCATAGCGGCATAACTGCTCCGGACGCCGGCGCCGGTTTATATATCGACAATACGCCCTTAAAATTATCCAATCTTATTATTGCCGGCAACAAAACAAAATCGGCAGCTACCGGTACGGGCGGCGGTTTGTACATAGCCTATACCGACCAAACGCCTTCGTTAATAAATGTCGTGATTTCGGGGAACCTTGCCTATTCGGGCGGCGGCGTTCATATTGTGAATAATGAAAATAATCAGTCGGTTATATCTTCTTTTACAAACGTTACAATTGCGGGGAACAATGCTTCGTCCCAAACAGGCGGCGGACTTCTTGCCAATGATGCAAACGCACAGTTTGATAACGTTATCATTTGGGGCAACGGAACGAACAATGTGTCGGCAACTCCGCCTGCCGGATTGAATTTCACATACAGTTTAATTGGCGGAAGCGGCGGAAGCGGACAATGGGAGGCTACCGTTGGAACCGATGGAGGGAACAATATAGACGAAGATCCCTTGTTTGTATTTCTGGGTGATGCTTTAGAAGCTCCGACAATTGCCGGCAATTACAGCCTGACAGCCTGTAGCCCCGCCGTTGAAGCGGGAACAAATGGAACGTGGACTTCTACGGATGTAGATTTTTCTGCAAAACCGCGTATTTGGGATGTTGCCAATAATGCTGCCGGCGGTACGGTCGATATGGGCGCATACGAGCATAACGGCTCCAACGAACCGCCGGAGATAAGCAATTCGGGCAATCCGGATATCTGTGTTGGTTCCACGATAACGCTTTCTACCGTCAATGTCGGAAAATGGACGTTGTCCGCCGAAAATATCGTATCGCTGACGCCGGCGACCGGAAATGTAAATTCGGTTGTTGTAACGGGCATTGGCGCGGGAAGCGGTTCGGAAACGGTAACCGTCAGTTTTACAGACAGCATTACAAACTGCGTCAATACGATTGACATAACAGTACATGAAGCAATAGAAATTGCGATTGCTGATAAATTTTGTTTCGGAGAGCAAACGGGAACGGTTATACTCACGGCTACAGGAGGTTCGGGAGCGGATTATTCCTATTATATAAAAGAAAATGGGAATTGGGTGGAAAATACGGATGAACCGGCTAATGAATTTACTTTGGCTGCCGGTAATTATGAATTTAAAGTAACGGACAGTTACGGCTGTGAAACGGAGATGTCTTATCCGTTGGATGCACCTGCGGTAAAAACAACGTTGAATATTACTCAGATTACCCGTGTTTCATGCGAAGAGACTTCCGATGGGAGCATCGTTGTAGTTGCATCGAATGGAAAAGGAGCGCCTTATCAATCTTCATACAGCTCCGATAATGGGGCGAACTGGACTTCCTGGGGTGGTTTTGAAACGGATGATACGCATGATACGATACGAAATCTTCCATCCGGCAGCTATCTTGTAAAGGTACGCGACAAATCGGAATGCGAATCGGAAGCAACATCTTCTTTGACGATTGATAAAAATAGCGCTCCCGTTATTAGCGGTTGTTTTACATCGACGATAACTAAAAATACGGATACGGACAGATGTTATGCAAGCAATGTATATGCAGAAAATGATATTAACATAACAGGCTATCCTCTTCCGGTGGTAAGTTATGCGCTCTATAATCTTGATGATGATGATAATCTTATTGAGCCGCCTTATCATACGGGAAACGGAACGGGCTATAATCACAACTTTGAGACAGGGAAAACCCGGATTGTCATTACGGCAAGAAACAGTTGCGATACGGTAAAATGTTCTTTTGATGTGATTGTTACGGATAATCAAAGTCCGGTCATTAGCTGTGTGGTTGATGGAGAAATAAGCAAACTTGTCGATGGAGGCGGAAATGATTATACGGCTTCCAATGGGGATTTGGATGCTGTTGCTCTCGACAATTGCGAGTTGAGTGAACTCATATTTTCCTATATAATAGATAACGGACAGGCTGTAACGGCAAACACTTTGGACGGCAGTTTATTTCCTGTCGGAGTTTATGATATACAATGGATAGTTATTGATAAGGCGGGTCTGACGGACACCTGTCCTTTCACGCTTACGGTAAGCAGCAACGCTGTTCCGGTTATTGTGTGTGCAAATAATTCCGTTATATCGGGAGAAGCGAAAGCAGGTACAATTATTACGCTTTATAAAGATGGAACGCCTCTAACCACTATAAATCCTATTGAAGCGGACGCAACAGGAAAATGGAGTGTCGCTTTTACGGATATTTCCGGCAGCTTGGCATTAGGCGATGAAATCAAAGCAACCCTGACGGAAAATAGTGTTGAAAGTGATTCTTCGGAAACGAAAACACTTATCTCTTTATTTTCCTGTGATATTACCGATGATGGAGGAAATAAAGTTCGTTCGGTGGATCCCCATTCGGAAAATACTTTTAAAACGGAAATTTCTCAGGATATTCAAAATGCAACATATCGTTGGAGTCTTAAACCTGTAGGTTCGAATAGCTTGGATGCCGTATTTAAAAACGGGACGGATAATACGCAAAGTGTTATTATCGAAGCGGAATGTAATCCTTTCATTCTGGAATTAACCGTAAATTACGACGGTTGTATTTCACAATGTTTTGATACCATTGTTATTAACACAATAGATTCTCCTCTTATTACTGCGCCTGTATGCGCCGGATCTGCAACGGTATCGGGTACAAGCATAGCAAATGTTCCCGTAAAATTATATCGTATAGAAAATCTTACAGAAACATTGGTGGGAGAAACAACATCTGATGCGCTGGGAGCGTGGACAATATACGTAACGGAAACGCTGACGGCAGGGGATAGTATTATTGCCAAAGCCGGTTTTTGCGAATCGGGAATTTCTCAACAAGTGAAAGTAAGCGCTTTGCCCGATGCGCCCACCTTTAAAGACGGAGCCATAGAAGTCTGTTCGGGCGAAGCCTTAACGGTAACTATGCTAAGTGATTGGTTTTTAGATGAAAATGTAAATTACCTTATTTATACCGATTCCAATGGAAATATTCCTGCCAATCTGCCCATTCAGACCAATTATGAACAACAACAAGTTCATAATTTATGGGCGAAATCTCAATCGAAAGAAACCGCTTGTGAAAGTTCGGCTTCCTTACGCTTAACCATTATTGTACACCCGCTTCCTGCTGCTCCAACGTTGAAAGCCGGCGCTGACCAAAGCGTTTGCGATGGCGAAACAATAGATGAAGATTTATTGAAAACCTTAATCACTTATGATAATACAACTACAGCGGTGGAATTTTATTGGGACGCAAATTGTACGATTCTTTTTGATGATACCGTAACGGATTACAGCAAAGAGACATCGCATTCCATCTATGCAATAGCAAGGGATATAACGACGGGTTGTGCTACGACTCTTTCGTCTGCGTTGAAAATAGTTATTACGGTTAATCCATTATCCATCTCGGTAAATGATATAACGACCAAAGATACTACTATCTGCGAGGGCAATGCTGTTGAACTTTCAACCATGGCATCAGCGGTAAGCGTAACTAATCCTGTTTATCATTGGTATGCAGGCTTGACGGAAACAGATGAACTTTCTTCATTAAGCGTAACACCTTCGGCAGGCATTACAACTTATTATGTAGCCGTTTCGGGCGATGGTTTATGTGAAGGGGAAGCAAATGCTACGGGCAGAGATTCTGTTGTAATCACAGTTAATCCATTACCGGAAACACCCATGGTTTCAGGAACTGCTCCCATATGCAATTCGACAACATTGCAGCTATCGTTGACATTGGATGCTGCTCCTACAGGGATTCAATACAATTATTACGAAAGGGTAGCAGGTAATGAAGATGTAAGTGTTTTAGGAACGTCTACAAGCTATAATTCCAATGCTACCTATTGGGCAGAGACAGAAAATACAGCAACAGGCTGTGTGAGTGCAAAAGTAGAGATACCGGTTTATTTGGTTACATCTCCAAGTTTTGTAAAATGTCAGGTATCCGATACGGTATATGCCCAATCCGGGCACAATGCGGCTCTGTTTGATTATTTCAATAGTATAGAGATAAGCGGAACGGATACTGTAGTAACCTATGCTTATTTGGATGAATCGGGAGATACGTTATCTTCCGCCAATGCTTACGGTACGGGTCTTGGGTTTTCCGGCTTTGAATTCCCGATTGGCAAAACAACAGTTGTCATAAAGGCGACCAATGCATGTGATGATGCGGAATGCAAATTTGATATAACTGTAATCAAGACATATCGGTTGCAAGGCACCATGTTTCCATTTGTGTATGAAGAAGGAGAAGATACTTTTAATGAATTATTTGAAGTAACGGCAAGTTTGTATGCAGTACCTTCCGAACAAAACGATCCTATAGATGAATTGCTTGCAAGCGAACCTCTTTATTCCGTTCAGGCAATAAATTATGATGGAAGTATTTTTATTCCGAGTACGCCTAAAAATCCGGGAACTATTACATCCTATGATAATCCCGGCTTGCCTGTTTCGTGGCAATATATAGGAGGAACACAGGGAACAGTAGACAATACACCGCTTATCCAAGATGAGACTCCAACAGTACCCATTGGTCTCTACCGGTTGGATAATGTCTTGGAAGGAGAATATGTTTTGGTATTGTCCCGCCCCGGATTTATCTCAAGATTTGCTAAAATTACTGTTTCTAAAGATACACTATTAGGTCATAGGGAGTTGATATCCGGAGATGTGGATGATAATTTGGAGATTAATGCACATGACATATCATTGCTTAATTCGAAGAAAACTTCTTATCCTTCTGCAAACTATAATTCGAAGTACGATTTGAATGGCGATGGGCACGTAGATCAGGCAGATATTAGTATAATTAGAGGGGTTATAAATGCCCATATCGGTTTATACCAAGAAACCGAAGAATGGTTGAAGCAATATTAGGAAAAATGTTTATAAAAGGGAAGTCCGGGATAGAAATATTTGTCTCGGGCTTTTTTATACCAATGTGAAATATAATTCATTCAAAATAAATCACTTTGGTATTATCATAAAGAAAAGAATCAGCTATTGATAAAAAAGTCAAAAATTACTCGTGCTTTTTAAGGACAAAGTATGAATTTATAAAATAAATGATTATCGGATATATTATCTTAAAAATATTCCATATCTACGAAATGAGATTGCTTCTTTCCTCGCAATGACGCACTGAACAAACGAAATAGCGTCATGCGAGAGGGGCAGGTTGCAAACAACCAATCATGTGCAAATGACAAAAACGATTGTAAATCACGTCATTGCGAGGAACGAAGACCCCCGAGCCGCGAAGCGCAGCGAGAGCATCGAAACTTTAGTTGAGATAATCCAGAAAGAAGGTAAATGATTACTTAAACTGGATTGCCGCACCCCCTGAAAGAAGAGTAGAAATGGGTTATTGTCAGTCG
>JAISOJ010000040.1 GCA_031275735.1 Dysgonamonadaceae bacterium | reverse complement strand
TTAGATATTACTGTTAATATTGATTCTCTTCGGAATCAGTTGACTTCTGATTATCTTCATTAAAGAACAAAATAAAAAATAAATTAAAGAATATGAGAAAGATAATAAATATAATATTCGCTTGTATATTACTGGTAAGCTTGAATTCATGCCTTTTTCAGGAAGAAAATATATTCAGCGAATCTGCAGCAAAAAGAATGAACGATGCTTTAGACAACGATTTTAAACTGTTGACCAGCGCTCCAAACGGATGGGTATTAGATTATTTTCCCACAGTTGAGCAGGAAGGTTATACGTTTTTAATGTATTTCGATGAAAGCGGGTATGCCCGAATAGCGGCAAAAAATCGTTGGTTTAATAATCGATATACCCAAGATACCTGTTTATTCCGAATAATTGCCGATAATGGTCCTGTCTTGACTTTTGATACCTACAATAAAGTCCTCCATTTTTTCTCAAACCCGGAAGACCTTCCTCAAACGGATGCTTCTAACGATCCTGCAAATGATGAAGGAGGTCGAGGACTGGAAGGTGATTATGAGTTTATTATAATGGAACCGGAAACAGATAATATATTACTTAAAGGAAAAAAAAGAGGCGTATTTATGCCTATGCGCCGTCTTGCCGAAAATCAGGATTGGACGGATTATTTTAAACTTTTGGATGAGATGAATGTTGCTTTATTTGTAAACGGACCTCAATTGCAATTAACCTGCAACGACTCTCTTTTTACTTTGACAGGTGGTGCTTCTCATATTTTCAAACTCGTTCCGAATGACGGCGATCCGATTGCCGACGGAGTAGATGTCCCTTTTATTGTAACCGATTATGGGATCCGGTTTGTAAAACCATTTGAAATAAATGATTTATCTGTTCAAACATTTAAATTAAGCGACGATAAAAATTCTTTGATCTGTACGAACTCAAATGTTGATGCTAAGATATTAGGCCCAAATTCCGCTGATTTCTTTTTTCATGTTTTGAATTCAAATAAAAATATGGCAATAATGGAGGGAGACGAAAATATGAGTCCTTCGGTAAGTACACTTTATAATACAATAAAAACGAGTGTAGAAAGTGGAGGAAGAACTTTGAACATGATTTCTTTTTCTTACCATAAAACATGGAAACATTCATTGTTAATTCGCACATCAAGAGGTATGAGTAATGCAGATGGCTTTATAAGTTTTACGATTGAAAAAGAATCGGCGAATGAAATTAGCCTCTCTTTTAATGGATTCACAGGAACATTTGATCCTAATGGAAAAAGATATTATGATAATTATAACGGAATTTCCGATTTAATAGATTTATTAAATGGTAAATTTACTACAACTATTGCTGAGAACCAATTAAATCCAAAAAACCTAAAATTTACAAATGTTTCAAATCCGAATATTTGGTTTAATTTACTTGTGAAATAAAAATATTTAGTATTAATAAAAAAAAAAGTCATGAAGAAAATTTATTTTTTTGTATTGTTATTGGCTGTTTCTGTAAATACAGTAATAGGGCAAGTCAAAAAGTCACTCAATTTGACGGGTGTAAGGCAAGTTAATCAAGTGGAAAATTTGAAAGAATCCACGGTAATGGAAAATGTAGAATATGCAAATTTTGATTTCAAAAAAGCTACTGTGGGCACTTTCCCGAAAATTAATTTTCAAAAAAGCAGCAATGTAAATGCGGCAGCAAGTATTGAAACAGAGTATCGTCGTCCTTACGGTTCATTTGTTCGTAATGCACTCACAGATAATAAAGGCGTACTGTCCAAATGGACCATTCCTATTCTGGTAGTTCCTGCAAGGGAAGTGATTCCTTTTAACGCTATTTGGGCGAGTGAGGCTAATGCGCAGTTTTCTTGGTCTTATATTAACGGTACTGGACAAGAAATAAGTCTGGCAGATGATACGGATGAAAACGGAATCTTAAATTCATTCTATGAAACAGCGATACCGAATGAATATACGGCATTTTTGCCTAAATTAACTGCCACAGCAGGAACACAAGCAGCTACCTATACGTATGGTCAGGAAACGGCTGCGGGCGCTTCTTATTATGTTTCTCCGAATAATTTGGCAGATGATGAAGATAGTCCTTATTTTACTTTGACTGATTGTGATGCTCATTTTGGGGGAGGTCCATATGGCGGGTTCCAATCAGGAGAATCCTTTGGCTCTGATTATGTCGTTGATGGTTCTCCATGTGTTGGCATTTTATCATCCTACGCAAAACCACTGGGAGTATTATCTGTGAGAAGTATTGATGTATTTGCAGAAAATGCAACAGAAACTGTAGTAATCCCTGATGGTAAATCCCTATCATTATCTATTTATTACGTAGATGAAAATGGAGATATGGAAGCAGAACCTTTTGCGACATCTGTCGCAACACCCGATGATTGTAAACTTGTTAATTGGGCTACTTTCATTAATTTCAAATTTGTAGAAATAGATCCGGATGGATTCGAAACAGACTTAATTTTGCAAATACAAGATAAACCTTTTGTAGTTATTGTTGATGGTTTTGATTCTTCTTATAATGGTCTTAATTTTTTATTCAGTACTGCTGGTGGTTGGTCAGGAGGAGCTTATACTATTCATAGTAATGGGTCTATCAAAACAATAGGATATTCGGATAGTCCAAGCACTCCTATGTGTGATCTTTTGATTGCATTTGATGGAGTTTTTAATTGTTTTGAAGTAGAAGAATCGCTGAATAACCTGATTATTCCCGAAGAAGGCGGGAATGCTGCAAATGCAGACGGTACAATAGAAGGGAGCATAATCTATTCTACATTTGCTATAAATGAACTTGAATTTGACATACCCGATTGGTTAACCGTAACTTACGATGATAGCGATTTTGGCACCTACTGTGTTATTTATTTTGATATAGTAGGAACAGAACTTCCTGATAACATGGATGGTCGGCGCGGAGAAATTAAAATAAGTTCTTTTGGTAGAACTATCAGTTTGAATGTTATACAGGGCAATTACGACGGTATTTCTCTTGCTAAAGCAGCAGCTCCGCAAGCAATTCGTGAAGGCGATAACTTTAAGCTGGTCTATCCTGCAAGCGTTTCTTCCGTATCGGTTTATAATGTAGCCGGTCAACGCGTAGCCGAATACAAACTGAATGCAAGCGGAACTTATACAATGCCTGCCGCCGACTTAGCCAAGGGCGTTTATATGCTTAAATTCAATGGAGAAAAAGCAGCGTCTGTTAAGATTTTGAAATAAAACTATCTCATGTAAAATAAAACAGATTTTTCAATGAATAAAAAACTGCGTTTCTTTAATGGAAACGCAGTTTTTTGTTAGAATGTCGGTTTGGCTATTGGTTCACTCCTTCAGGTTTCCTTTACCTTGCCGTACAATCTTGATTTCTTCTCCCGTACAATCTACTATGGTAGAAGGTTTCAATCCGCCGTATCCGCCGTCGATCACCGTTTCTACGATATTTCCATACTCTTCTTCCATCAGCTCCGGATCGGTAGAATATTCCATGAAATCATCTTTATCGCGGACGGAAGTCGTAAGAATAGGATTTCCCATTTCTTGTACCAATGCAAGGGCTATTTTATTATCCGGAATACGAAAACCAACTTCTTTCCGGTTTTTGTATATCTTAGGAAGATTGTTTGTTGCATTTAAGATAAACGTAAAAGGACCCGGCAAGTTTCGTTTCATCAACTTAAACACCGAATTACTTACTTTGGCGTATTCGCTGATATTACTCAAATTGGGACAAATAATGGAGAGATTACTTTTTTGCGGATTAATTCCTTTTATTTTGCAAATCTTTTCTACTGCGCGGACATTCAAAGCGTCGCATCCCATAGCGTAAACCGTATCGGTCGGATAAATAATGATTCCCCCTTCTTTGAGAATATTAATTACACGAGCGATTAATTTGCTATTTGGATTTTCTTCGTAGATTTTTATTAACATTTGATTTCTATACTTAGATGTCTTTTCGTAAACGGGCGACCGGAATGTTTAACTGCTCTCTGTATTTGGCGATTGTCCTGCGGGCAATGTCATAACCCTTTGCTTTTAATTCTTTCATCAATGCGTCGTCGGTCAGCGGATCCTTTTTATTCTCGTTATCAATATATTGCTTTAGTATTACTTTGATTTCCCGCGTAGAAATTTTTTCTCCTTCTTCATTGGTCATAGATTCGGAAAAGAAGTATTTCAGCGGATAAACGCCCCAATTGGTTTGTACGTATTTACTGTTGCTTACCCTCGAAATGGTCGAGATATCGTAACCGCATTTTTCGGAAACGTCTTTCAGTATCATGGGTTTTAAATCCGATTCTTCACCGGAAAGAAAAAAATTGCGCTGAATTTCAATAATAGCCAACATCGTTTTTTCTAAAGTAGTATTCCTTTGTTTTATTGCATCAATAAACCATTTAGCTGAATCTAATTTTTGTTTGACGAATAAGAGCGCTTCTTTTTTATTTTGATTTTGGAGAACGTTTCCCTCAGAATAATCTTTCAACATTTCGCCGTATTCTTTGTTTATCCGCAATTCGGGAATGTTTTTTTCCAACATGCTGAAAACTAATTCGCCATTGACCGCTTCCACGTAAAAGTCGGGAACAATTTGCGCCATTTTTGTTTCCATTATACTTTCCCATGCGCCTCCCGGGCGGGGATTCAAGAGCGTTATCTCTTTTGTCGCTTCTTTTAATTCTTTCTCGGATGTATTTAATCCGCGGACAATTTTATCGTATTGTTTCTTGGAAAAGACTTCAAAATAGCTTTCCAGGATTAAAATAGCTAATTTTCTTGCAGGCGTTTTTTCTTTCCTTTGCAATTGTAATAGGAGGCAATCCCGTAAATCGCTTGCTCCTACTCCCGGCGGATCTAATTCTTTGATAAACTTCATAGACCTTTCAATTTCAAGGGATGAAATATCCATCCCGTATTGAAACGCTAAGTCATCGGATATAGCCTCCGGATCGCGCCGCATATAGCCGTCTTCATCAATATTTCCAATCAAATATTCTGCAACTTTGAATTCTTTCTCGGAAAGATTTTTCAAACGTAATTGTTCCAATAAATATTCCTGAAAAGACTCCGATTCGGAATAAGGAATTTCTTCCTTCCCGTTCTCTTTGGAATAATAATTTTGCTGCAATTTATAATCAGGGATATCGTCTTCGCATAGGTAATCGCCTAAACTAAAATCTTCCGGAGAATCATTTTCCTTACTATTAAAGTCTTCGAAAGCATCACCGCTTTCAGTATCCGGAATAGTATCGGTTATTTCTTCCAAAGCCGGATTATCTTCCAGCTCCCTGTTGATTCGATTTTCTATTTCAAGCGCATTCAACTCCAATAGTTTTATCTGTTGGATTTGCAATGGAGATAACTTTTGTTGAAGCCGCGTTGTAAGTTGTTGCCTAATCATTAAAACAGAAAAAAACGCCAGTTATTTTATTTCCAATTCGGAAGCAATAATCTTTATTTGCAGATTATCTCCACCTTTTTTTAAGGTGACTGCCGAAGGGGCCAAATAATGGCTGGTAGCATACTCCTGATCGGTATAATTGTATGTATAGTATTCTACCATAACAGGAATAAGAAACAACTCTAAATTTTTATCCGGCGCCTTTGCCATTGCATTTTGAATGAGATTGGCTATATTATCAAAACTGTACGATCCTGTAGTAGAGGAATATGCGACAGAATAAGAAGTGTTGAAATCGGCTACTTTTTGGTTTTCAAAAAATGATTTAACCGAATCCGGTTCTATCAATAGTAGTTTGGCTTTTGCGGATCCCGAA
This sequence comes from Dysgonamonadaceae bacterium, assembly GCA_031275735.1. GTDB lineage: Bacteria > Bacteroidota > Bacteroidia > Bacteroidales > Azobacteroidaceae > Azobacteroides. The sequence continues at coordinate 10,592 of JAISOJ010000040.1, read as the reverse complement.
ATGCCTACTCCCGGCAATGGTAAAGGATAATCGCTTTGGGGTTGAGGATAAGCAGCTATGTTTAACTTTACGCTATTGAATTTTTTCTTGCCAAAGTTTTTTATAATTTCCGGGACAGGTATGATTATTTTTGAAATTACACCGGACGGAGTTTTCAAATACATCTTATCGTCGTAGTCTTCCAACAATTTTGCATTGTATTCATTTTCAAAATGATTCAATTGTATTACTTCTTCCGTGACGGTTAATACGGCGGCATTAGTGGCAATCGTATCCTTACCGTCTTTCTTGTAACATTCTTGATAATATATACTGATTTCAGTTATATCGACTTTCAGTAAATTTCTGGAGCCAAAAGAAGATTCTATATAGGTTCCCGGAAATCGTTTGGTAAATTCTTCCACCGAACCCAAGGTTTTCCCTTGTTGTAAGTATTCTTCATACAAGGTTTGCCCCCAATCGGTAGGCAAAGGAATAGATACATTCTTATAATATGTAGAATTGTTCCGGATAGAATCAGGAAGGGTCAAATCCCAGGCGGTATAAGATTTGCTGCCCCAAACTTTGTTCCGATTGCAATAATCGTCCGGATTGATATTGGTATAATAATTATTTTCCAGTTGTTTTTTAACAACCGGATAAACAGACACTTCCATCGGAGCTAGCGAATCGCCGAAATACGATGAATAATAGATATTCAAGCGAACCGAGTCAATTTTATGATTGACAACACTATCGCCAAATCCCAAAGAGGGGTAATATTGGCAAATATAACCTCCTTTGATATTGCCGTAATAAGGGTCGTAAAAATTACCCAAAAGGCCATTTATGGAATTAGTGAAAATAGAATCTACTTTTACCGTATATGCATCAATATTTATGATCGTCTCATATGCGCTGATACTATCTTCGATCGGTTGTAAACCTATTCCGATAGAATCAATTGTATCTTCACAAGCGCCATAAACGAATATTGACAGAAGACTGAATAAAAATAATTTTGTTTTCATTGGATTTTGTTAATAATTTTAAGTAAGAATCCGGTCGTAAAAGTCATTAAATGCATCTATGTAAGTTTCTTCTGGCTGATAATCGAGGAAAAGCGTTTTTTCTTTCTTCAATGCATGTTCTTTTACTCCCAAATGAATGGAAGGACTGCCTTGGATAACGCCGTCGGAAAAATCAATAGCCAATTTACTTAGAGATTCAAAATCAGGTTTATCTTTAACTACTTTAATATCATTTTGCGTAATTCCTTCAATTTTCAATTTTTTGGCAAAATCGCTATTGAATGGAATTTTAAAATCATCATCATAAATAGAATACACAATTTTTGCATTTTTAAAACAAGGGTCTCCCTTATAATGTTTTTTAATATAAAGCGGAGCCAAAGCGGTCATCCATCCATGACAATGAATTAAATCAGGCGCCCAACGCAGTTTTTTTACTGTTTCCATTACGCCTCTTACATAAAAAATACTTCGTTCGTCGTTATCTTCAAATTCATTTCCTTCGTCGTCGTACAATAAATATTTTCTTTGAAAGAAATCTTCATTATCAATAAAGTAAATCTGCATCCTCGCCGCCTGAATGGAAGCCACCTTTATAATCAACGGATGATCCGTATCGTTGATAATAAGATTCATCCCCGACAAGCGAATCACTTCGTGCAACTGATTTCTTCTTTCATTAATAATACCAAATTTAGGCATGAAAGTCCGTATTTCTTTTCCTCGTTCGTGGATACCTTGAGGTAAATTACGAGCAATGTTAGACATTTTTGTTTCAACAAGATAAGGGCTAATCTCTGTCGTAATAAATAGAATCTTTTTTGCTGCCATTATTTGATTTTTATCTAAAACTCTGATTCACGGTGCAAAGATAATAAAAAAAATAGCATAAATTTCAAAACAAAATGCAAATAACTTACAATAAGTTTTAAGATTTATATTTATTTGCTTAGTTTTGCAGTGTTTTAAAAATCAAATGAAGAAAATTTATACTATTATCGATTTGCAAAAAACATTAGCAAACGAAAGAAAAGGAGAAAAAAAACTTGGTTTTGTGCCAACTATGGGCGCTTTGCATCAAGGGCACCTCGAATTGGTCAACCAATCGGTAAAAGAGAATGATATTTCCGTAGTCAGTATTTTTGTCAATCCGACCCAATTTAACGACAAAAATGATTTATTGAAATATCCGCGGAACTTGGATGCTGATTGTAAGCTTTTGGAAAAAGCGGGCGATGTAATTGTTTTTGCTCCGGATGTTAAAGAAATATATCCCGAACCGGACATGCGGCAATTCAATTTTGGACATTTAGCTGCGGTTATGGAAGGGCAATTTCGTCCCGGACATTTCAATGGAGTGGCCCAAGTAGTCAGTAAACTTTTCGATATCGTAAAACCGGACAAAGCTTATTTCGGAGAAAAAGATTTTCAGCAATTAGTTATTATTCGCGAATTGGTAAAACAATTAAGTTTAGGTATACAAGTTGTCGCTTGTCCTATTGTCCGAGAAAAAGACGGCTTGGCAATGAGTAGTCGCAACACGCAGTTGACTGTGGAACAGAGGAAAGCTGCGGTTATCATTTCGCAAACACTTTTCGAGAGCAAGAACAGGAAAAACAATTATCCGGTAAAATCGTTAAAATCGTGGGTAGTAAATAGGATAAACGTCGTACCGGATTTTAAGGTCGAATATTTCGATATTGTAGATGGATTCACATTACGATCGATTTACAAGTGGGAAGATACGGAGTATCCGGTTGGTTGCATTGCTGCATTTGCGGGAAACGTAAGGTTGATAGATAATATATTTTATTAGAAAAACTAAAAGTATTGGAAAAAAATACTTCTTTTAATTTTTTTTTATTCATTTATTCGAACAAAAGCATTATATTTGTAGCAAAATCGAGGGGTTATATATTATGAAGAAGTTTTTTTTCTTAATTGTTTTCTTGCTCATTTCATTGCAAATTTCTCTTTTCTCACAAGAAAGAAAAGAAAAAACTTCTATGTCCGAAAGTATTATTTTCCCCGAATTGAATGTCGTCAATAATGTTTTATATGTAAAAAACGCCCCCATCGGTAGTCGTTTGGAGGTGATTACCATTGTGGGAAATAAAGTGCTTGTGATTGAGATTAAATCTCACAATCTGACTTACGAATTAAATCTTCCTAAAGCTATTTATATTTTCAAATTAGAAGGTGTTGTCAGGAAGTTCGTAATCAAATGAATCGTTTTTTATCTTTTCCAGAAAGCCGGAGTAAATAGAATAAGAAAAGTAAATATTTCCAGGCGTCCGATTATCATCAGAAAAGACAAGTACCATTTGGCAAAAACAGGTATTTCGGCATAAGAACCGAATCCGGAGAGAGAGCCAAAGCCAGGACCTACATTACCTATTAATGAAACGGAAGCGCCTAACGCTTCATCAAAAGGCATCCCTACCAACGTAAGGATCCCCCAGCTCACAAAAATAATACATATATACAGGAAAGCAAATGCCAACAATCGCTGTACAATTCCGAAGGCTAAGGCAGAACCGTTTAGTCTTACCGGAATGATGGCCCTTGGATGAATCAGGCGTTTGAATTCGCATAGCGTATTTTTTGCCAGCACAACTGCCCGCACCATTTTCAATCCTCCGCTTGTAGAACCGGCGCAACCACAGATAACCATCAGCAACATAAAGAGAAACAGGCAAAAGGGTCCCCATAAGGAAAAATCAGCCGTAGAAAAACCGGTAGTCGTAATGACAGATACTACTTGAAACAAAGCAACTCTGAAAGAATCAGGAATTGCATAATTATTAGTTACAAACAAATTGATACCGACAAGTAAAGCGGCAATAATAATGATCGATAAAAACCAGCGCAATTCCTCGTCTTTGAAAAATTTCCCGACTCGCCCATTGATTAAAAAATAGAATAGAGAAAAATTGATTGCTCCCATAATCATGAAAATCAATAAAATAGATTCTATGTAAGTCGAATCCCAATGCGCGATGCTTGCTTGTCGAGTTGAAAATCCTCCGGTTGAAATAGTGGTAAAGCTATGGCAAACGGCGTCATACAAATTCATGGGTCCTAATGACAGGAGGATCATTAGTAAAGATGTAATAATCAGATAAATAGCTAATAATCGTTTAGCCATTTGGGTTACTCGTGGACGAAATTTGTCGTGCGTCAATCCGGTCGATTCCGCATCAAACAATTGGGAAGCCCCTCCTCCTAATAGAGGCAATAATGCCAAAGAAAAAACGATAATTCCCATGCCTCCCAACCATTGTAAAATACTTCTCCAAAATAATAAACCTTTGGAAATTACATCGACGTCGGTAAGAATACTTGCTCCGGTAGTTGTAATTCCGGAAGTAGATTCGAAAAAAGCATCGCTAAAAGAGGGTATTTCTCCGCTTAAAAAGAAAGGCAACGAGCCGAAAAGAGCAAACGAGATCCAACTCAACGCCACGCTTAAATAACCTTCTCGTTTCCCGATAAGATATACTTTTTTTAATCCCGTAGATAAAGAAACGATTAGGCCGCAAGTGAAAGTAATTGCCGCCGATAATAATAAGCTGTGCAAATCCGTTCCCTGAAAATAATAAGCCACGCAGGCAGAAATAAAAATAAAAAGCGATTCCAAGATAAGGATAAATCCTATTACCCGGAAAATAAACTTCCAATTAAGCCCCGGACCTCGCATAATTTTTTAATTGAAATAATCTTCTATTTTACGCATAGCTGTATCTAAGCAGAAAACGACTACATGGTCGCCCGGTTGTATAATCGTATTTCCATTTATCATTTCTGCATGTCCGTCACAAATTTTTCCCCCTAACGTCATATCTTTCGGTAAATGCAGATCCTTAACCGGTTTTTTTGTTATTTTTGAACCGGGCCGGGCGATTAATTCTGCCACATCCGCATTAGCGAAAGCCAAGCATTTAACCGTCGAAACATCGGCGTCCAACAAAAATTGGTAAATATGACTCGAGGCAATCAGTTTTTTATTAATAATATTACCAATGTTCAATTTTTCAGCCATTTGAATGTAATCAAGGTTTTCCACTTCGGCTATTGTTTTCGGAACGCCTAAACTTTTTGCCGCCACGCAAGCCAGGATATTTGTTTCGGAATTACCCGTTAAAGCAATGAAGGCGCTGCAATTTTTGATGTTTTCTTGAATTAATAAATCGGTATTACGGCCGTCTCCATTAACTACCAATACGTTACTATCTACTTTTTCGGCTATGCGGTAACTTTTTTCTTTGTTGATCTCCAGTAGTTTGATTTGAATATGACGAGGAATCCGTTCGCAAACTTTCAACGCGATGCGTCCGGCGCCCATGACGGTGATTTTGTGGATTTCTATATCTTCTTTCCCTGTAATGATTTTTACATCTTGTATGTGTTCTTTGGTAGTGGTGATGTAAAGGAGGTCTTCGGCAAGTATCTGATCGGATCCTCCCGGAATGATGGTATAATTATCTCGCTTGATGGCGACAAGGTGGAAAATTTTTTCTTCTTTGTTTAAATCGTATAGATATTTGCGAACAATAGGAGCATGCTCTCTTACCTTGATACCCAACAGGATAAGCCCTCCTGCAATTTCCCACCATTGGCGGGTCCACGGAGTATGAATCGCATTTACAATTTCATTAGCCGCCAATATTTCGGGGCAAATGATCGAGTCGACGCCTAATTGGGTGAAAAATTCCATGTTTTTAGGCAAAAGGTATTCTTCATTGCTTACCCTGGCTACTGTTTTTTTAGCCCCTAAATTATGGGCCAACATGCAGGCTGTCATATTGATTGATTCCTCTGGAGTCACACCGATAAACATATCTGCTGCGCCTATACCGGCTTGTTTTAAATCTTGAATAGACGTGGGATTTCCCACTACAGTCATAATTTCAAAATTATTAGGAAAATTTAAATTTTCTTCGTTTGCATCCATCAGAATAATATCCTGATTTTCGGCGGAAAGTAATTTAGAGAGATGGGTACCCACTTCGCCCGCCCCTCCGATAATGATTTTCATGTTTTTCCAATTAATACTTTTGCGATGCTTTCGGCGTCCATTCCACATAACTTATATAGTTCGGGAATTGTACCATGGGTGATGAACCTGTCGGGAATCCCGATTCGTTGTATATCGGGATGATATTTATGATCCGACATAAATTCCATTACGGCGCAACCTAAACCACCTTGTATTGTACCGTTTTCAACCGTAATGATCCGTTTATAGTTTTTGCCTATTTCGTGTAATAACTCTTCGTCCAATGGTTTCAGGTAAATCATATTGTAGTGGGCGGCGTCCATTCCGTTTTCCTGCGCTTTTTCAATCGCTTGCCGGACAATATTTCCAATCGGGCCGATACTTACAACAGCAACATCTTTACCTTCTTTTAGCTTTTGCCCTTTGCCGACAGGTAAAATTTTAAAAGGACGTTCCCAATCTTTTAGTTCTCCTTTACCTTTCGGATAGCGAATGATAAAAACGCCCTTCCCCGGTTGGCTACCGGTGTACATCAGATTACGTAAATCGATTTCATTCAGAGGGGAGGCAATAGTAACGTTCGGAATACAGCGGAGATAAGCTAAATCCAGCGCTCCATGATGGGTGCATCCGTCTTCTCCAACTAATCCGGCGCGGTCCAAACAAAGTACCATATCTAAGTTTTGCAGGGCGGCGTCGTGGATCACATTATCGTAAGCCCGTTGCATGAAAGAGGAATAAATATTGCAAAAAGGAAGCATTCCTTGCTTGGCTAATCCGGCCGAAAACGTGACGGCATGACCTTCGGCAATGCCTACATCGAAAGATCTTTCCGGCATTTCTTCCATTAGGAATGTCATGGAACAACCGGTTGGCATGGCAGGAGTTATTCCAACAATTTTTTCGTTTTGACGGGCTAATTCCACCAAAGTGTGTCCAAACACATCTTGATACAGTTGCGGTTCATCTTTTGACCGTACAATAATACGTTCCCCTGTTTCTTTGTTGAATTTTCCGGGAGCGTGCCAAACAGTTGCATCTAATTCGGCAGGTTCAAATCCTTTTCCTTTTTTAGTGATGACGTGTAATAATTTTGGACCCGTCATCTCCTTGATATCGTTGAGAATTCGTATTAAACCTTTCACGTCGTGCCCGTCTGTCGGTCCAAAATAGCGGATATTAAATCCTTCAAACATATTGTGTTGCTTAGTCAATAATGCTTTCAAGCTATTGTTGAAACGGAGAATGATTCCTTTTCCTTGTTCTCGGATCAGTCCCATATTCCGGAACAAATTGTATAACTTGTTCCGAATGGTATTGTAAGCCTGCGAAGTGGTGATGTTTACCAAGTATTGACTCATTCCGCCTACCGGGCGGTCGATAGCCATGTTGTTATCGTTTAGTATGATTAACAAATTATTCGGATCGGAAGAAGCGTTGTTTAGCCCTTCGTAGGCCAATCCGCCCGTCATCGAACCGTCGCCAATGACGGCTACTATCTTTCTGTTTTCTTTTTTCAAATTGGAAGCGATAGCCATTCCCAGAGCGGCCGAGATGGCATTGGATGCATGTCCGGCAATAAATGCGTCGTATTCGCTTTCCGAAGGATTTGGGAAACCGCTGATTCCGCCTAATTTTCGAAGCGTTTTGAATATATCTCTGCGGCCGGTTAATATTTTGTGTCCATAGGCTTGATGGCCGACATCCCAAACAATTTTGTCGTCGGGGGTATTGAGAACATAATGAAGAGCAACCGTTAATTCGATCGTTCCCAAGCTTGAACCGAAATGACCAGGCGTATCGGCAAGAATATCAATGATAAATTGCCTTAATTCTTTACAAACCTTTTCTAATTGTACCGGTTTTAATTTACGTAAATCGGCCGGCGAATTTATTTGTGATAATAGTTCTAATTCTGAAAATTCAGCCATAGCAAAAAAATCTTATGCAAAGTTACATTAATAACTACAATATATCCCTAACTTTGCTAAAAATTTGTAAGGCATTATGAAATTTCATATGGAAATTGAGGCTCAGCCTTCGAAATTCCGGCTTTCTCATCCGGATAAAATCATGATGATGGGCAGTTGTTTTGTAGAAAATATATCGCCTAAAATGATTTATTCCGGTTTTCAAGTAGATGTAAATCCTTTTGGAATTGCATATAATCCGATTTCGGTTGCCGATGGTTTATATGATTTGATAAATAATAAAATTTATACAGGAAATATTCTTTTTAATAGTCAAGGCGTTTATCATAGTTTGCATCATCACAGCCGCTTTTCGGGGATAGACAAGGATGTTGTTTTGGAACAAATTAATTTTCGTATAAAACAATCGTCTCTTTTTCTTAAAAAAGCCGACACGCTTATCGTATCATTTGGAACTGCTCGTATCTATCGTTTAATCACTTCGGGAGAGGTAGTTTCCAATTGCCACAAATTGCCGGTAAACCGATTTAGGGAAGAGCGTCTAACTGTCGAGCAGATAGTCCGGTATTGGAATGAATTGATTCAATGTTTACGAACGTTTAATCCGGATTTAAAATTGTTGTTTGTCGTAAGCCCTATTCGTCATTGGAAAAATGGCGCTCACGAAAATCAGCTTAGTAAAGCGACTTTATTGTTGTCCGTCGATGAATTAATAGCAACGAACGATCGTTGCTATTATTTTCCTTCGTATGAAATTATGATGGATGATTTGCGCGATTACCGGTTTTATTCCGTAGATATGATTCATCCAAGTCAGCAAGCGATTGATTATATTTGGGAAAAGTTTAGTAAAATTTATTTTGACGCAAAAACATTAAGTATAATCCAAGAATGGGATAGTATTCAAAAGGCATTGAATCACAGAGCTTTACATCCTGATTCGGAAGAATACAAATCATTTATGGTGAAAACGAAAAAACGGAAAGAATCGTTTTTAGAAGCCAATCCTTCTTTTCGGAATTTATGAACGCAAATATAAAAAGATAAGAAATGAATTTACAAGGAATTAAAAACATTGTATTTGATTTGGGCGGCGTAATTATCACCTTAGAAAGAGAAGAGTCCGTACGTCGCTTCATAGAAGCGGGTTTGAAGAATGCTGAAGAATTATTAGATCCTTACCATCAAAAAGGATTTTTTTTGGAATTGGAAGAGGGCAAGCTGTCGCAAGAAGATTTTTATGAAGCTGTGCGTAATGAGGTGGGAGAGTATGTTGCCGATGAAACCATCGATTACTGTTGGTTAGGATTTTTGAAAGAAATTCCCGAATATAAATTAAAAATGTTGGAAGATTTGAAAAAACAAGGATATAATTTATATCTTTTGAGTAATACCAACCCGGTTATTATGTCGTGGGCATTTACTCCGGCTTTTTCAAAGCAAGGCAAAAGTTTGGATGCATTTTTCGATAAATTGTATCTTTCTTACCAAATTGGTTACACTAAACCCGATCGCGAAATTTATGATTTTATGTTGAAAGATTCCGGAATCATTCCTTCCGAGACTTTATTCATTGACGATGGAATAGCTAATATTGAAACAGGGAAGGCGTTTGGAATGAAAACCTATTTAGCTCGCAACGGCGAAGATTTCAGACCTCTATTAGCATCTATTCTGTCTTTATCGGAATAAATTACCGGGTGGTGTGAATTATCTATCTTGCATCGAAAATTCGCTAAATAAAGAAATTATGATGTGCAAAAGAGAAATAAATTGTCTTCATTGCCGCGGTTTAGTGAAGAATGGCAAAATTTCTCCATTTGGCATTTGCTTTTGCCACATCTGAAAATATTTTCCGGCTTGCGCATAAAGTTCTCGGTGATTGCCCTGTTCGATTACCTTGCCATTCTCTAAAACAACAATCGTATCGGCGTGGATTACTGTACTCAAGCGATGTGCAATGAGGATGATTGTTTTTCCTTGATTTTTAAGATATTGTATAGTTTCCTGTACAAATTGTTCCGATTCAGAATCCAACGAAGAAGTAGCCTCGTCGAGTATTAAAATTTCCGGATTCTTGTACAAAGCACGCGCAATAGCAAGGCGTTGTTTTTGCCCGCCCGAAAGCGATGCGCCGTTTTCGCCCAAATAGGTCTCAAACCCATTCGGCAATTTTTCGATAAAGGATAACATACCCAAGCTGGTACAAATTTCTATTATCCGTTGTAAATCAGGCTGAAATTCGCCTACGGCAATGTTTTCAATTACGTTTCCGGCAAACAAATTCAATTGTTGCGGTACGCTGCTGATTATTTTCCTAAGACTTTGGTTTTCAAAATAGTCAATATTGGTATTACCGATAAGTATTTTTCCGGCTTTGATCGGATACAGTTTGAGAAGTAAAGCTGCAAGCGTTGTTTTACCGCTTCCGCTTTCGCCGATTATGGCTGTCAGTTCACCTTTCGGGAGAGTGAGACTGAAATTTTCAAATACATCCACGCGGGTGCCGTAACTGAATGAAATCTTATCGAATGTAATATCGCCGAGCAAGTCTTTGTTCATTTCGATTTTGTTTTCACTGCTTTCACGTTCCAAATCCATGATTTCGAAAAGGCGGTCGGCGGCGATTAGGGCGTTTTGTACGGTTTTGTT
>JAISOJ010000106.1 GCA_031275735.1 Dysgonamonadaceae bacterium | reverse complement strand
GCTACAAGAATTATATCTAAAATCACAGCTTTAACGATGATCCAATACCTCAATTTATTTGTCTTTAACCGTCTCTTAAATATTATCAAATGCAATATTTCCTAAATGCACAACAGGTATGGATTTTCTTCTTTTTCTTGCTGTTATTTTCATATTTCCTTGGTTTGTGGAGCGGAGATTGTCGTTCCATGTTAATATTTATCTCTGTTTCAAAAGTTTGTAATTTTTTGCCTTTAACCATTTGCGCGCCTATTTATGCACTGTTCAAGCGTTGATGCAACTGTTGAAAACAGTTCGCTATTGATAAAAATATCTGTTTCGATAATGTACAGGACGAAATATAGTATAATTTTCTTCGCCTCTCCCGCAAACGGAACATCCGTTTTGACTGATTGAATTAATTGTATTCATTTTCTGTTATTTAATTAGTATTTATGTCTTTTATGTCTGTATTTGGAATATGCTTTTTTATCCATTCCTTTACAAAATCCATATTGTAATCCGATGTAATTACTGCTATAAATGCACCTCTTTACGTAAATCGCGTCGTTTCGTAACCATCTATCCAACCTTTCAGAGTGGACGTTCCCCATTTTTCCTGATTATCAAACATTCTATCAAGGTTAATAATGCTTTCGGGAAATAATACCTTAATTGTTTTGTAACTTTCCATTTATGTATAAATTTTATATTAAAAGATTAATAATGAAATAATTAAAATCAGTATCCCAGTCAAAACGACGTAAAAAAAAGAACTGCAAACAATCCCAAAATGCGAATTGCAAAGCGTAAAAATCGGTAGTCGAGATATATTACTGTTGCTGTTCTGACAGTCAATCCACAAGCCCAAATCAGACAGATAATCCACACAAAGTCAGTCAGAAGAAACCAAAATTTTATGTTGATTTATGAGCGGATGGAGTTGTTTTGTTTTAGTATTTTTTCGCTGTTTACCATAATCTGTGACATTTTTTTTATCTCATGCTTCATCCGTCGCATCGGTCGTTTTATGTTTTGAGGGCTTTTCGGTGAAGGATTCAGGGCTGTCAAGATTTTTGAAAAAATATTACCCGAAGGTGTGGAGATTTTTTTTGCAAAACCCGCAGGCTTGATCTTTACAGACTGTCAGGAAGCCGTAAACACCTTTGCCATCCAAACAAAAACGACAGTATCGGGCGGCGGAATTACACAAGACAAAAGGGAACGATTATGCAAAATATAAACAGTGAAAAAATTAGAACATGGAATTTTGAAATATCGGTATGTAGTTGATTTATCATCTATAGTTGAGTAGAATTATAAAAAAAGTCCAATTTTGTCGGACTTCTAACGAATGATAAATTACAGTTTAATTTAACCTGTAATTCTTTTGTGGAAAATAGTTTATCAACCTCGCAATTTCAGATTTCGCAAGCCACAAATCATTATCAATCAGTCTGATTTTCAACCCAAGGCGTTTTGCCTTCTTCTACATTGATTTTTATATTTCCACATTCCATAATAATTATATTTTAGCGCCAATATTTTTATTTTCAAATCCTTTTATCCTTTCGGAAAATAAAGCCATATCGTTACTGATTTTTTCATTCGCAATTTTTGCGTAAATCTGTGTAGTTTTAATGTCGGCATGTCCCAACATTTTACTGACACTTTCGATTGATACGCCTTTGGTCAGAGTAAGTGTCGCAAACGTGTGGCGGGCAATATGAGAGGTAATTTTTTTATTTATTCCGACCGTTTCGGCTATCGTTTTCAGTAATTTGTTATATTTATTTAATTTCCTTATAATCAAAAGTTTATCGCCTGTATTACACGACTTGTATTTTTCCAAAATTCTTTTTGGAATGTCCAAAAGCGGAATATTATATTCCATGTCTGTTTTCACGCGCCTGCCTTTTATCCACATTTTGCCGTCAAAGGAAAGTCGGATATGTTCCTTTTCAAATTAGCCATATCCGAATATGAAAGTCCTGTAAAACAACAGAATATAAATAATATATCGCGTGCCTGTTCAAGTTCTTTTTGATCAAAGCGAAAACCAATAAGTTTATTGATTTCGTCCTGCGTAAGAAATTCTCTTCCTGTGTTTTGATACTGAACGCTACGCTTTGAAAACGGATTTTTGCTAATCAGTTCATCATCCATCGCAATGCAGATAATATGCCTTAAATTTTTTCAGATATTTGGTAATCGTGTTATGCGTAAGTTGATAATTGGCAATAAGATACGCCTCAAAATCATTAATAAGCTTGTGGTCGATATTTTTTAACGAAATATCCGAAATATTGTAGTACAGGCGAATAAAATCGCCAGTCAGTCGCGTGTTCGGCAATAAGAATTGTAACCGCATCGACAGATGTTTATGCCGACTTGCGGTTTGCGTTCTTTGTTGTGTCTGTCAAACAGTTCCAGCAATGTTCGCTGTCTGATTTCTGCGCCCAGAAACACATTTTTCACTCTTTCAGCCGTAACATGGTTATCGCGTTCCTGTAGATCGCGATAGATTCTGTATGTCGCTGATTTAGTGTTATCAACAAGGGCGTTGGTTTTGACTGCTTCCACTGTTAGACCGCTTACCTTGCCTGTTTTTACGTCTCAAATTTTGGGGTTTACGTCGCATTTCATTCCAAAACGAGCTTCCTGTCCTCCATCACGGCAAAAAAGCGGAATCGTTCCGTTGGATTTTTGTTTGTCCCGTTTCAAGTAAAAGAGAACTTTAAAGGTACTTCTCATGACTCATTTTTTAATTTACAAAATTATTTATTTCTGTTAAAAATGAGTTTCATGTAACATAGACAATATTAGATATTTAGCAGTCAATTTAAGACTGTTTTGCACCTGTTTTCGCCCTGCATTTTAAGGAGCACTGTTTGGGTTGCAAACTTTGTCTTTTCAAGCCCTTTTTAAGTCTTTTCCCCAAGTCGAAAACAAAAGAAAAATCCATTTATAACACTGTTTCCGAGCGTTTTGTACTTCCGCTGTTCGTTTTGTCTGCATACATACTTTTTTGCGAAAAAATCGAATAGGATTATGAGTAGCCAGCCAGTCCGGAATTATTTTTATTTTTTTCTCATTTGTCAATTATCGTAATATTCTATTGTTCGTTCGGTAATTGTTTCTGCTTCGTCATCTTTATATTCTGTCTGTTCAATCCAGTTGCCTTTATCATCGAGCCTGTATTGGTAAGTCCGTTTAACAACTGTTTTGCCGAACTGTTTGTATTCTTTCAATTCTGCAAGATTGCCTCTGTCGTCATATTCGCAGGTAAGTTTCTGTCTTATCTTGCCCGACTGTTTGTGTTCGCACCATTCTGCCAGCCTGCCTCTGTTGTCATATTTGTATGTACATTTCGTTTGCAGGTTGCCTTTTGCACTGTACCAGTTCTGTTCTGTCAGGTTGCCGCTGTTGTCGTATATGTAAGTTTCCTTTCTTGATAAGGTACCGTCTGGGTTGTATCTTTTCATCTCCGTGCGGTTGCCTTTGCTGTTGTATTTGTAAGTACATTTATATGGCAAGTTGTCGATAGCATAAACCGTATCTTTTACTCTGTTGCCTTTGGCATTATATTTGTAAGTTTCGTAGCTTTTTACCAAGTTTTTTGAATTATATTCGGTCATCTTTGTCAGATTTCCATTGTCGTCGTATTTGTAAATCCATTTAGAGTAAAGGCTACCGGATGAATAATAATGATGCAATTCTGTCAGGTTGCCTCTGTCGTCATATTTTTTTAATGTGTTACGCCATTTTTTATTATCAAAAATATTATATGTGGCATTTACTCCGAATTTTTTTTCTGCATAATATGGAATTTCTCTTATGCTTTTCACTTTGCCATTTAAACCATCTTTGTCCCAATCTGTTTTTTTTACGGTTGTATTCATTCCGGTTACTGTTTAACTGTTAATTATTAATTGTTTTATTGTTATTTTATGTAAAGATTTTCAAAAAGTTTGCGTATTTCTTTTGATTCTCTTACTATGTTGAGCGTCAGTTCGGCGTGTCCGCGTGCATAGCCGTTGCCTACAATAAGGTTTATGTCTTTTCCCACTCCTTCGGCGCCCAGAGCGGCTTTGGTGAAGCTTGTTGCCATAGAAAAAAAGTAAACGCAACCCTGCCCTTTGGTTATCAAAATGGATGTCATTTCGGTAGAAGGTACATTTACGTTATTGATTGTAACATCAACCCCTCTCCCACCCGTCAGCGGCATTACTTTGCTGTAAACATTCATTACGTTTGTGGCATCTGCTACAATTACATCGGTAGCCAGATTCATGTCTTTGATGCGTTGGGCGTTTTCGGCTGAATATTCAACTACAATGACCTTTCCGTAACGACCTGCATTTTTCATTGCCTGATAACAGCAGAGTATTCCCGATTTTCCGCCTCCACCTATAATGCAAACCATGTCGCCTTCGGTAACAAGCCTGTCAACCTGCGCCGGAGCGCCTGCTACATCAAGCACTGCCAAAGCCAGTTTTTCGGGAATGTCGCCGGGCAGTACTGCAAACAAACCGCTTTCGAAAAGTATAGCCTGACCCTTAATATCCACCTGATCGGAATGTGCCGAAATAGCGGTTATTCTGTCTATTTTCAATGGGGTGAGCGAAAGCGATACCAGAGTTGCTATTCTGTCGCCTTCCTTTACTTTTGTTGCATTGTTAAAGTTTTCCCCTATGGTTTTCACCGTGCCAATCAACATTCCGCCTGAGCCTGTTACGGGATTCTGCATCTTTCCCCGTTCTTCGACAATGGAAAGAATCATGCTTTTCATAAGGTTTTCATCACCTTTGCAGGTATTGTATATTTGCGTATAACTTGCCGAGTCGATATTAAGAGTTGATACATCAATGAGCAGCTCATTGTCGTATATTTCCATTGTATTATCGAGTTTTAAAGCCGGCTGCGGCAATGTACCCGCCGGCGTTATTACTCGATGTGTTCCGTATCTGCAACCTTTTTTCTGCATTTTACCTTTTAAGCGTAAAGTTCTGTAAATATTTTGCGAAGTTCTTCGCTTTCGCGCAGTTCCTGCAATGTTATTTCAGCATGTCCTCTTGTATAGCCGTTACCTACAATCATTGTTACATCGCTGCCAACGCCTTCTGCGCCCAGAGCGGCTTTGGTGAAACTTGTAGCCATAGAAAAGAAGTAAACCAGTCCTGTGTCTTTGGTACAAAGGATTGATGTCATTTCAGTATCGTTGATATTTACGTTGTTGATTGTAATATCGCAAAGCTGCCCGCCGGTAATACGTTCAATTTCTTCAAGTACAGGTATGGGCTGTGTTGCGTCGGCAGAAAAAACATAATCGCAGAAATTAAGACTTTTCAAACGTTCGGTTGATTTCTGGCTGTGGCACAGTCCTATCACTTTTCCTGTAACGCCGGCGCGTTTTTTTGCTTCGTAACAGCACAGCATTCCCGATTTTCCGCCTGCTCCGATAATCAAAACCGTGTCTCCGGGTTTTACAAGTTTGGCAGTTTGCGCCGGCGCTCCCGCTACATCCAAGGCTGAAAGAGCAAGTTTTTCGGGCATGTCGTCCGGAATTTTAGCGTAAATTCCGCTTACAAACAAAATTGCTTTTCCGTCAATGTCAACCTGATCGACATCTGCGCGAATTTCTTTGATTTTATCAATACGCAAAGGCGTAAGCGACAATGATACCAAAGTTGCAATCTTATCGCCGATTTTCAGGTCTGTTTTGTTTTTCAGAGCATCTCCGATTTTTTCGACCGTTCCAAGCAGCATTCCGCCCGAACCTGTTACAGGATTGCGATGTTTGCCCTGTTTTTCAACAATGCTCATCATTATTTCGGCAATCTTTGTTTTATCTCCGCCCGCCTGTTCGTCAATCTGCGTAAACGATGCGCTATCGATATTCAGTGTTTGTACGTCAATAAGGATTTCATTGTCGTAGATTTCATCCATATTGTTGTCTAATTTGTTTGCCGGTTGCGGTAATACGCCTTTCGGCTCAATTACACGGTGCGTACCGTATTTGTTTCCTTTTTTTTGCATAGTAATTTGTTTTTTTATTATAAAATTTTTATATTATATTTATTTGCATTATTTATTTTTCTTTAATGACTGTTTCAGAAGGCTCATAATATAATCAATATCTTCTGCATCGTTAATTTTTATTTCATAAGAACCATTACCCCAGTGTCCTATACTTGAAATATCACGCGCTACTTTTCTAATATCGTTTAAATCACCGCTTTTCAGGTTTAAATATATTTTTAATCCTTTAGATAGAAGTACAATATCACAAAAAACACTGTTATTTATTTTAAAACCGATAGTTTGCTTTTTGGGTTGAATAGATATATTATTGTCCATATTTAATAAGCGATTTTTAATATCTTCGTAAAGTTCTTGGGTTTCAACATCAACTTTTTGTATATGATCCTGTTCGGAATAAACAATAATTTCATTACTTACTTTTTTTACAATTTCATCGGATTTTGAAATTACTTTAATGCTTTCTTTTGCTGTGGTTTTTTGAATTTGTTCAAAAGAAAGAATGTTATTTTCAAATTTTTTGATTTCCCAAAGTTCGATAGGCAAATCTTTGAAATTTATTGCTTCGCGTTGGTAATGTGTGAATTGTGGTGATACAAAAATAATTTTTGATTGTGACCAATCCACATCATTCCGTTTAAGTGTTTTCTTTTTGCTTTCATTGTATTCCAAAATAAAATCGGCTTTATTATTTAACATCAAAGCAAGGTAGGCATAACCTTGGTCGATAACACTAAAATTTTTATCTTTTTTGTATTCAATTATAACAAATGATTTTAATTCATTATTAAAAGCCAACGTGTCGATACGAAAATTATTCAAAGCAAATTCAGATTTTATAAAATCCAAACCTAAAAGCAAGTTCAAATTATTTTCTGTAATTTTCTGAATTTCTTTTTCTAATTTGAAAGGCACATCATTAATATGTTCTAATTTTTTTTCAATACTATATAAAGCCATAATTTTATAAATTTTATTTTGTTACATAAATTCATTCTATTAATTTTCAAAACACATTGTATAAAGTTTATACAAAATTATTCATTCGTTTTCGCTATTAATTTCTATTTATAAAAAGTGTAAAATTAATGAAAATGTTATATTTTTTCTACAATGGTTTCATTCCCAGTATTTGTCTTGCTTCGGCAGGGTTTGCAATTTCGCGCCCTAGTTCTTTTGCCATTCGCACAACTTTTGCAACAAGTTCGCCATTTGATTTTGCCAATACTCCTTTCGACAGATAAACGTTATCTTCAAATCCTACGCGCACATGTCCGCCGTCGATAATCGAAGCCATAGCCAGAGGAAATTCATAACGTCCTATTCCTGCAACAGTATAAGTCGCATCCGGAGGAATACTGCCCCGCATGAAAACAAAATCACGCAAATCGCCTCCAATTCCGCCGTTCACTCCCATAACAAAATCGAAATGCAGAGGTTTGCTGATAAATCCTTTTTTGTGCAGCCTCAACGCCATTTCAATCATACTTTTATCAAAAACTTCGAGTTCGGGTTTTATACCGCGTTCAATCATTCGCTGCCCGAAATATTTAATTGTATTTTCGGTATTTGTAAATACATCATCTCCTCCGAAATTACATGTTCCGCAATCAAGTGTCGCCATTTCTATGTCAAGTTCAGTCGGCTGCAAACGCTCGTCGTTGGTCATTCCTACCGCTCCTCCGGTCGATGGCATTATTATAATGTCGGGCGTTACCGATTTTATTGCATCAATACATTCCTTAAAGCGCTCTTTGTTCTGAGTTGGCGTTCCGTCGTCGTAACGCACGTGCAAATGAATAATGCTTGCGCCGGCGTCGTAAGCCGATTTTGCTTCGCGAACAATTTCGTCAACTGTGTATGGCACGGCAGGATTGTGTTCTTTAAGTACTTCGGCGCCGCAAATTGCTGCTGTAATTATTAATTTTTCCATATTCCGTTATTTTTAAGATTTTATAAAATGCAAACTATTTTCTTCTTTGACAATTTTTGGGTACAACGCAAGTTCCGCTTGCCCTGCAAACAAGTAGAGGTTCGTCAAGAACATCTGCTGCCGAACTGGAAATATCGGTTCGCGGAGCTATAACTTTTCGCGCTTCAAAAATCATTTTGCGCGATGAATTGCCTGTGTGGATTATTTCGCCTGTTGCTTCAATATAATCGCCTGCATAAACAGGGGCTAAAAATTCCACATTATCGTAAGCACAAAAAAGACCTTCGTCGCCATCGTTTATAATTAAAAGTTCGGTAGCCACATCTCCGAACAGATTTAGCATTTTTGCACCATCAACCAGATTGCCGCCATAATGGGCATCGTGTGAACTCATTCGTACGCGGATAAGTGATTTTGTCATATTCAAATATTTTATTTTATGTAACAATATAATCTGTCATAATTGCAGGCGTATGCACTTCTTCGGGACGAATTGTGCCTACGGTAACCATTTCATCAATTTCGGCAATTACCAAATCGGCTGCCGTTGCCATTAGTGGATTGAAATTTTGACTTGTTCCGTAATATACAAGATTCCCTGATTCGTCTCCCTTACTTGCACCAACAAGAGCAATATCGGCTCGTAAAGGTTTCTCAAGAAGATAATCTTTTCCATCAACATTTATAATTTGCTTTCCGCTGGCTATGACTGTTCCAAGTCCTGTTGGAGTGAGAAAACCGCCCAATCCGTAACCTCCTGCACGTATGCGCTCCGCAAGAGTTCCCTGCGGCACAAATTCAACTTCAATTTCGCCTGCATTCATTTGCTGCTGAGTAAGTTCGTTTGTTCCAATATGAGATGCTATCAATTTTTTGATTTGTTTACGCTGCATCAATTTGCCTACGCCCTTATCGGGGAATGAGGTATCGTTTGTAATCAGCGTAATATCTTTGACATCGCTTCCGGAAAGTGCATCGAGTATTTTATTTGGCGAACCGTTTGATAAAAATCCGCCAACCATAATCGTCATGCCGCTTTTAATTTTAGAAACGGCTTCTTCTACTGTTATTTTTTTGTTCATAAATAATGTTTTTATTAATTTTATGATGTAAATTCAATGCGTAAAGTTATTATTTTTTTAGTAAAACAAACAAAAAAAATGATAAAGAAAAATAAAAATAAATATAACTTGCTGAATATTTGAATATTATTTAACAACATCGGAAAATATTATTTAAGGCTTACTGTATTATTTAATTGAGAATAGAGAGTTTGAATTATTTGTTCGTCCGTCATTGTGAACCGTGAACTACAATCCCCCACGCTACGCTCGGGGAAGGCTGTGCGAAGCGGGAAGCAACACATCATTGCGAACTGCGAGGGCTGAAAGCCCGAAGCAAACCGGAGCAGGAATAATGAAAAGGCTGTCTCAAAAGTATTTTTTGAAACAGCCTCCGAATAATAAATAATTCTGAATAATCTAACATCACACATGCCAGATATATTTAGGGGACTTCTAAAAACTAAAAATCGAAATTTGCGACATAAACAAAAGTGGAATTTATTTTTAGAAGTTTCCTTTGTTTTAATATTTTACAACCTTATATTCTACGCGCCTGTTGGCTTCAAACTTGGCTTCGTTACATTCGGGATTGGCACAGTCGCCGCATTCGTTTACCGGATTTGCCGACCCGTATTCCTTAACTGTTATGCGGTTTGCATCTATTTTGCCTAATGTTACCAGATAATTTTTGACAGCCTCGCCTCGATTGCCCGACAGCCGGATATTGTACAAATCGGAACCGTGGCAGTCGGCGTAAGATGGCAATTCCAAAACTACGGTTGGATATTGCCGCATGAATATTAAAAGTTCGGTAAGCGCGGTGATTTCTTTGTCGCGTATGTCATATTTATTGAAATCAAAATAAATGTATTTCATTTTACCGCTTTTAAGCATGTCAGCCAGTATCAAATCAGGATGTACAGGCAGAGGTTTTTCAACTGTTTTTACCGTGTCGTATATTTTTATCGTTTCGTACCTGATTTCAGGTTTTTCAAGTTCAAAAAAATAGATGTTATCTGCTCCGTTCCTGTTTGATGATAAATATCCCTTATCTTCGTCAATAAATGATATTGCAAAATCATCGCCTTGCGAATTAAAAGGAAAATCCATGCGCACAGGTTTTGCAAAACTGCCGCCGTTGAGCGGCAACATAAACAGGTCTAAACTGCCTGTGTTTGCTGTTGACGAGAAATAAAGATTTCCCTTTGCATCAAAGCGGGGAAAACGTTCGTTTCCGCGAGTATTGATTGCGCCTAAATTTTGAGGCTCATCCCACGAGCCGTCGCTGTCGCGCCGACTGCGGTAAATATCAGTTCCTCCCACTCCGCCTTCTCTGTCGGATGCAAAGTACAGATACATTCCATCATGCGACAAACACGGGTCGCCGTTTGAAAAGTTGTTGCCGTTGTGCTGAAAAGGCACAGGTTCCTGCCATTCGCCGTTTTCGCCTTTTTTGCTTATGAGTATCTGTAACGGATACATTTGTACGTCCCGATGAAGCCATCCGCCTTTTGATATGGATGCAGCAGTACCCGATACTGTAAAGTAAAATTCTGTGCCATCCGGACTGATGAAAGGCGAACCTGTTTTTTTGTATTCTCCAAATGCAGGCAATTCCGATTTATTGTTATTTCTGTCCAGCACAAACAGTTTTGAGTCTGAAACGTTGTTGCTGCCTGCATTTTGCATGTTTTCCACAAATATAATCTGTTCGTTAGCCAGAGGAATTGCTCCCCAAACGCCGTCATTGCCGATATTTATCTGCGTGAGCGTATATGTTTTTTCCTGAGAAGAAATTATTGATGAAACGGACATTAATGCTGCAATTATTATTAATTTTATTTTATTAATTTTATTTTATTAATAATCCAAAATTAAAAGTATCTCGGCGTTACGTATTTCTTTTTGGCTTTTACAAAATAATATCCCAATGATACTTCAAAACTTCCATTTGCTCCCGACATTACTTTATTCAAATTGAAATCGTAAGCCATGCCCAAGCGTATTTTTTCGGTTACATACACTTCGGCAATAAGCGATATGGCATCTTTTTGCATTGTGTTTTCTTCTACATCCGAAAACCATAATACGCCTTTACGGTAACTTCCGCCTACGGCAAGTCTATCGTTTATCATCAGCAAAGCGTTTATATCAAAGGTCATAGGATTCTCCAAATCTGTTTTTAACAGCGCCGATGGCAAAAGTTTAAGCGATTTGTTTAAAGGTATAATACCTCCGAATGTAAGAAAATAGTTTGCATCGGTGCGAATTACCTGAAACGATTCCGAATCGGCTTTGTTTGCAACCAGTCCCATTATTGAAAATCCCGCATAAAAGTTTTTCATGTCGAAATATAAACCTGCATCAAATCCTGGTTTCCATACGTTTTTTGCATTCTGCGCTTCGGGGTCTATTTCTCCTGTTTCCGGATCGATAAACTTTGAACGGTCAAATCCGTGATGAACCATTCCTGCCGACAGACCGAAACTCAATCTGCCGCCTTCCATTATCTTAATGCGATAGGCATAATCCACCATAAAACTGTTGGAATATGTTTCTCCTATCCTGTCGTTTGTATAAACAAAGCCAATATTTGAGCCTTTCGATAAATTTCCGTCCACGCTCAGCATTGTTGTTTGCGGAGTTCCCTTAATACCTGCCCACTGCTTGCGATAAACCATGTGTCCGTAAAACACATCTTTGTATCCTGCATAAGCCGGATTGATATATATGCCGTTGAACATATATTGCGAAAACTGGGGCGCCTGTTGCGCTTCGGTCTTGAAAATACTGCATAAAACAAGTATTCCTGCAAATAAAAATATCTTTTTCATATCTTCTTTTTTTATTTGATTCATATATCTATTTTTAATGTAATTTTTGTAAAGAGTCGAATGAAAAGTGAAAAGCCTTTTATTTGTTTATGTTTGAATATGCAATACATATTACTGTAACAATTTTGCCTTTCACCTTTCATTTTTCCCCGTTCGTTTAGCGTTTAAGATGGAAATAACCTGTTTTTTCTTCGGTATAACCATTAAATTCAATCAGCTTCAACCTGTAGAAATACACGCCGTCGGGCAAGTTTGCTCCGTTCCATGTTCCGTTTACATAATCTTTGGCTTTGAATACCTGATTTCCCCAGCGGTTGATAACTGTCAGTTCGTTGTGCGGATATATTTCCAAATCTCTGATATGAAAATTGTCATTTTGTCCATCATTGTTAGGAGTTATCAGATTGTGTATGTATATTTCTTCTCTCATTATCAGTTCCACATTGTCGGACACCGTTGAGCACCTGGCTTTTTGCGTTGTTGCCGTTACCGAATACAGACCTGCATCCGTCAGGCGCAATCCCGTAAGATGCAGGGCTTCGCCCTGTCCGCCAGATATTAGGCTGCTGTTGTGATACCATTGATATACGAGAGTATCAAGCCTGTTTACTACTTCAAATACTATTCCCATTCCTGTTTTGCGCCATACCAGACCATTGTCCGTGCCTGCCGCTGTAATTACAGGTTTGGCAGGATATGGTACTGTTTCAACCGTTGTTGCATCGCTTATATCGCTTTCGCAGCCGTAAACGGTTTCTGTCTTAACTGTATAACTGCCAGCCTGAGTTGCCGTGTAAGTGCCGGATATTCCGCTACTTATTTCTATTCCGTTGAGATACCATACATATTTTGCCAAACCGTCTGTTGCCGTCAGCGTAATATTGCCGTTTTCGCATATTGCCACAGTTCCGGCAGGTTCTATTGATGGACGTTCGGGCAGAGGATGAACGTAACCTGTTGCCGCACCGCTGTAGTCGCTCCAGCAGCCTTCGGCATTGCGTACCTGTACGCGGTATGTGTATTTACCGACGGCAGTTTGCAATATTGTATTTTCCGCGCCGGTGTGTATGTTGCCGCTTATTGTTTCCTGCCAGCGGTAGCGTGCCATGCCTGCTGATGCTGTTGTAAGCGTAACCGTATTGCCTGAACATACGTTTGCCGCTCCATCTGTTACAGGTGTGGCAGGCAGGGCATAAATTGCGAAACTCACTTCAGTGCTGTAATCGCTCCAGCAGCCGCCGGGAGTATCCATGGAAATATCCTTTACACGCACTTTATAAGAATATACGCCCGGCTCTGTTACCTGCACTTTATTGTCCGCAGTGGTAACTGCCTGTAAAGAAGGGAGTATTCGCGTCCATTCATAGAAGTCATAGCCTTGGGCAACCGTTAGCGTAACAGTTTCCCCGTAACATACGTCGCTTGCCCCGGTTATTGGCGGCGTGGAGAAAGAGACGCATTGTGATTTTACAGTGGCAGCCGTTACTGCCATCATAAAAATTAAAATTATAAATTTTTTCATTTTTTTTATTTAGATTAAAAGTTTTATTTTTTATTTATTAATTTGTTTATTACTATTATAGCCACTTTTGTGCGCGTTAACGGGTTTTCTGCCGTTTCGAGCGCGGTATCAAAACCGGCTGTCAGCGTTTCCATCTCATCTACATCTGCCTGCGGAATGTTCCATTCGGCAGCTTTTGTAAGCAGGTAAGCAACCATTGTTTTAAGCCAGACGAGAAACTTGTTGTCGGCTCGCGGTATAAAATCTTGAGTACTCATAATTGTATTGTGTGTTTAAATTTATAATTATAGCGTTTAATAATTTTCCGTTTCTGTATTGCATGTTCGTTTCGTATTTTTCACACGAAGTTCCCATATACCCTGTAAAATCTTCGTTTGTTCCTGCGAAGTTTTCGTATGAATCTCCGAAACATTCATTTGTACCACCGAAACTTCCGTATGTTTCCCCGAAATTCACGCATTTAACGAAAAAAAATGTATTAAAAAAATTCTTAATATATCCTGTATATAGTGTATTTGCTGGGTTTTTGCCTGCTGTGCCTGTTGCCGTATTTACTGTAAAATTTGTCATATAAAATATTTCGATATTGCCGTACAAAGGTATTTTAGACAAAATGTACCACCTAATAAAACAGTCTTTATTTTGTCAAAAAATGCAATTCTTTACAAAATAAATTTTGACAAATTTTAACGATATTCGCTATTGCTTATTTCTATTGACTTTTAATATAAATGAAACATGCTTATTTTTCAAAAAAACGATGCTTATATAAAGATGCAAATGTTAAAAATTGCAAATTTTGACAAGTGAACAGTTATACATACTGTTATTTGCATTATAAAAAACAATATTTGCTGTTAAATTAGAAATTTAAATCAGTAAATATGAATTGAAAACTGTCAGTTGAAAATTAATAAACAGCAAATATATCAGGTTGTTTCGCTGCTTTCGCAATGACTGCACAGGATGCAAAATGCAATACGTCATTGCGAGGAATGAAATGACGAAGCAACACGTCATTGCGAGGAGCGTAGCGACGAAGCAAACCAGAGAAAATGAATAAAGACAATGACACATGGATTGCTTCACCGCTTCGCAATGACGGACAAAACAGGGGCGTAGCGCGTCATTTCATTCCTCGCAATGACATGTTGCTTCCATTTATTATGGTTTTTCGGGTTTATTAGAAGATATTTAATTTTTAAAAATTAATTTATTGCGGATTGCGGTTTTTGCAGAAAGCGGCAGGCGTCAGTCCGGTTTTATTTTTGAACGAGGTGTAAAATGACTGTCTGTTTGAAAATCCCGAAATTTCGGCAATCTGTTCAAGCGAATATTTGTCGTAATCGGAATTGCTGAGTATTGTTACGGCAAATTTTATACGGTAATCGTTTATGAATGTATTGAAATTGCATTTGCATACCGTATTGATTGCTTCGGATACCAGGCTGAAGGCTGTGGAAACTATTGCAATTTGATAATTCCGGATACGGATTTGCTCATTTGCAAGTCGTTTTTGGGTTTCAAACAATTCCTGTTCGGCTCTTAATATTACCAAAGTATTTTTTTCTTCGCTTTCTTCTTTGTCGATAATATACACCGAGTCGCGATAAGCATATTCGAGTTCTCTGTTGCCTGTAATTTTATTATAACGGTTCATCAAGTCATACCAGTTTTTGAGCAGGAAGTCTATTTCCTTCCCTGTTTTCGGGTACTTCCTACTTTGCTCTTTTGATTTCATCAGCATTACTTTCGTTGAGTCCATCATTGATTTTGAAAGGTTTAAGCGCCCCGTTTCAATGTAGCATATTGCGAGCAAATACATATTGGTTGTTATATTGCCTGATTTTTTGGCTTTCAATAATTCCGGGTGAATTTTTTGCAGCAAAGCCAAAGCCTTGTGGTATTCTCCTCTTTTGATGCAGTTGCCTGCCAGTCCTTGTATTGCAATAATATCATAATCAGGACGAAACCGTACATGTTCGGGGCTGTTGTAAAGCGCACGGTAATAACAGTCGGACGAATCAAGCTGATTAACGGATGCGTAATATTGAGCCATTTTTTCCTTAGCCCGCAATCCCGAGCGGTCGAAAAACAGGCGTTCGCCGTCCTGCATTGCCACCCTGAAATACTCAACAGCCCTCGGGTAATCTCTGAAAAAATAATATGCGTTTCCGATATGAAAATATGTTTCGCGACGTTTGAAAAAGTCCCTGTCTGTCATGTTTTCCATTTTATTGAGCAGAACGGCTGCGTGTTTGAAAGCTCTGCCGTATTGTCTTCGAACAACATGTTACATTCGTTTGCATAATCCCTGTTTTTGGCTGCTTTGTTCATCAGTTCGCTTATTCGTTCTGATTTGATGTTCCAAAGGCTGTCGCTGTCGGCATGCATAAAACGGGCTTCCATAAAACCGGCTTCATATTCGAGTATGCCGCTGTTGTATTTTTTAGCCGCTTCACGCATTTTCCTGCATTCATCATCTATTTTTTTTGCGTCGGCATAATCTTCCAATATCTGAAAATAAAAATGATGCAGCAAATCTTCAACTTCGAGCGTTCGCCCCTGCACAGCCATTTTGTAAAACAGGCTGTCGGAATTGTAATACCATGTTTCGCCATATTCGTATACAAACACGCTGTCGCATCCATGTGTTCGCGGATAATTAAGAGAGTTCATCGACCATGGATACTGTCTGATGGCAAAACTGTCGCTATCCTGCGCCGCTGCTGTAAGAGTCAACAAAAAAACAAGGCAGAAAGACGTTAAGAGTTTCATAATTTTTGATTATTTGATAAAAAAGTATATACTGTAAATTTCACATTTGCTATTTTTTTGTCCAATAATATATATTATCAGACAGGAAATTTTGAGGGAAGTGTTAAAAAACAGTTATATAATAAATGAATAAATTGCTTCCCGATTCGGACTTCGTCTTTGTGGGTTCGCAAAAAACAAAAAAATAATTATCAATTACTACTTTGAATAAAATAATTTATAATTATCCTGTTATGTCGAAAAATTATATTTGAAATCTTTTTTTTATAAACTCTGCCAGAAAATATACAGACTGTTCTTCGCCCAATACCGATACATCAATCGAAATGTTGTAGGATTCGCAATGTCCCCAGCGCTTGTTTGAATAATAATTATAGAATGAAGCCCGGCGCTTGTCGGACTGTTTGATAAGTTCAAGAGATTTTTGTTCGCTAATGTTCATTCGCTTGCATATTCGCTGCGTTCTGTCGGCAATGGATGAATGTATGAAAATATTTACGGTATTCGGATTGTTGCGCAAAACATAATCGGAACAGCGACCTACAAAAACGCAGGATTTTTCTTCTGCAAGTTTTAGAATCACATTCGACTGTATTTTAAATATCATATCGTTTGAAAAATAATTATCATATTGATAATTGCCCCAAAAAACGCCTTCAAATATCCTGAATGCGCTGTTAAATTCAGGCTTTTCGTCTAAAGTTTCCAGATGTTCCGGCGCAAAACCTATTTCTTTGGCGGCAAGCGTTATAAGTTTATTGTCGTAATACTCGAATCCGAACAGGTCGGCAAGTTTTTTGCCTGTTTCGTGTCCGCCGCTGCCAAATTGCCTGCCTATGGTTATTATTATATTATCGTTCATGATATTATGATTTATATATGTTTATGTTGTCTGTTTTTTCAAGATTTTAAATTGTTGCCGCATCAAAATTATGGACAAAACGGTAGAAATAAAATCAGAAATCGGAATACTTAACCAAATACCTGTTAAACCCCAAAATTCAGGAAGAACCAATATAAGCGGAACCAAAAAAATCAACTGTCGCGTTGTTGATAAAAATATTGCATGTTTCGCTTTTCCGATTGACTGAAAAAAGTTTGCTATTACCATTGAAATTCCTACAATCGGAAATACTGCAAGCGTTATTCGCAATCCTGTTACCGCATATTCTATCTGCTGCCGCGTTAATTCGATATTCCTGTTTAAAACATTGTCCTTTTGCGAAAACAGCATGGCAATCTGTTGAGGAAACAGTTCGCTTACGATGAAAGCAACCGTTGTAATACAGGTTGCAGCAATCATTGACAGTTTTAATACTTTCAAAACTCTGTCGAATTGTTTTGCTCCGAAATTATATCCTGCAACAGGCTGCATTCCCTGTGTCAATCCCAATACTATCATTACAAAAAACATTCCAACGCTGTTTGTTATTCCGAAAGCGCCTATAGCCAGATCGCCGCCATGAGCAAGCAGAGCAGTATTAAAAAGTATCACAACCAGACATGAACATACGTTAAGAATAAACGGCGACATTCCTATCGAAAATATTCCCGAAACAATCCGCTTTTTTAATGTATATATTCCTTTCTGAAAATGTATAAAACTGTTTTTATTTGTAAAATGTATGCTTACCCAAATCAGGGCGATTATTTGTGCAATAATTGTTGCAACAGCCGCGCCGCGTATTCCCCAGCCGAATTTGAAAATAAAAATCATATCCAGAACGGCATTTATAATCACAGCTATAAACGTTGTGTACATTGCCTTTTGCGGATAACCCGACGAACGCATTATATTGTTCATTCCCAGATAAACGTGCGTAATGATATTTCCGCCAAGAATTATTTGCATGTAATCGCGTGCAAAATCTATTGTATTTTCGGTTGCGCCGAAACAGTACAGTATCGGGTCTAAAAACAAAAGACCTGAAATCATTATTACTGCGCCAAGAATAATATTGAGCATTATTGCATTTCCAAGAATCAGGTTTGCGCTCCAATTGTCTTTTTGTCCCATTTTTATGGCAACAAGAGTTGAGCCTCCCGCACCGACAAGCGAGCCAAAAGCCGCTGAAATATTCATAAGCGGAAATGTAATTGCCAAACCTGAAATTGCCAAAGGTCCAACGGCATTTCCTATAAATATTCTATCTACAATATTATAAAGCGAAGCTGCAACCATTGCCATAATTGCAGGAACAGAATATTGAGTCAATAATTTTCCTACGCTTTCAGTACCCAAAATTGCAGGATTATTTTTATCAGTCATAAATTTATTATTCAATTAACATCGATGCAAATGTAATGAATTTGAAAAAACAATATCAATTTGCCCCTATGCAATTAACACAAATTAATTCAATGTTAGGCGATAATTATATAAAACAATTCTGATAATTTGAGACCTTACCGGGATTTGTTTTTTTGCTCCGACTTCCGAGCAAATTACTCCGACTTCCAAGCAAATTGCTCCGACTTCCGAGCAAATTACTCCGACTTCCAAGCAAATTGCTCCGACTTCCAAGCAAATTGCTCCGACTTCCAAGCAAATTACTCCGACTTCCAAGCAAATTACTCCGACTTCCAAGCAAATTACTCCGACTTCCAAGCAAATTACTCCGACTTCCAAGCAAATTGCTCCGACTTCCAAGCAAATTACTCCGACTTCCAAGCAAATTACTCCGACTTCCAAGCAAATTTGCTCAAAAGTTTAAGAAAACTGCTCAAAAAATGACACAGCCGCCATTATCCGCATACTGTTTTTTAACATCAGTATGCCGGCGGCGTCTGTTTATCCGCAGGTAGCCGTCACGAAGTTATGAATTTTGAATTAAATTTGCGGATGGCTTTCAGCCGACCGGTATCGTATTCATTTGTTAATTTTTTCTTTAATTTGTATTCAATTCAAAAAATCTTTATAAATTTGTAAAATTGTTATGATAATGAAAACAAAAGAAGATATTGTAAAAAATTGGCTTCCACGATATACGGGCGCAAAACTGGAAGATTTCGGAAGCCACATATTACTCACAAATTTCAGGGCTTATCTCAATCTTTTTTGCGAATGTACAAATTCGACAGTTATTAACGAAGCCGCTAACATGCCTTGCTCAACATCCGATGGAATAACAATGATAAACTTCGGAATGGGAAGCCCTAACGCCGCAATAGTAATGGACTTGCTAACCGCAATAGAACCAAAGGCAGTATTGTTTTTGGGCAAATGCGGAACGCTCAAGCAAAAAAACAAAGTTGGAGATTTAATATTACCCATAGCGGCAATTCGCGGAGACGGAACGTCAAACGATTATCTTCCGCCCGAAGTTCCGGCATTGCCGGCATTCAGTTTGCAGCGCGTTGTTTCTACCACAATTCGCGACTTCGGACTGGACTACTGGACAGGTACAGTTTATACAACAAATCGCCGCGTATGGGAACACGATGACGAATTTAAACAATACCTTATAAAATTGCGCTGCATGTCTGTGGATATGGAAACAGCTACAATATTCACGGCAGGTTTTGCAAACAACATAAGCACAGGCGCCTTGTTACTTACATCCGACATGCCAATGATTGCTTCGGGAGTAAAAACGGCAGAAAGCGACAAAAAAGTTTCGGAACAGTTTGCCGAAAATCATGTAAAAATAGGAATCGAATCGCTTAAATTGCTCAGACGTTCGGGGCGCTCGGTTAAACATTTGAGATTTTGAAACAGAATTTTTCATTCCATTCGCCAAAATACCGTAGCAGGAATGCGGTATCAGTTGTTATTTACAAATAAAAATCAGCGGATGACAGAGAGGCTGTCTTATATAAAGTCTAATAAAATTTTATA
Source organism: Dysgonamonadaceae bacterium (assembly GCA_031275735.1). Lineage (GTDB taxonomy): Bacteria > Bacteroidota > Bacteroidia > Bacteroidales > Azobacteroidaceae > Azobacteroides. The sequence goes on along the minus strand of JAISOJ010000106.1, from coordinate 29,118 downwards.
AATAATTGCTGATTTAATATTAAAAATCAACTATTTAATTTTAATGTAATTAAAATTTTCGACTGTATTTCATATAAAACTCCTGTTTCGTCTTTGCGAACTGCGATCCCCCACGCTACGCTCCTCGCAATGACGTGTAAAATACCATTTTGAGACAGCCTCATATAAAAAAGAAGCTGCCTTTTGTTTTGAGACAGCCTCTTTTTATCTGTTCGTTTTATATTATCGTTTTGTCCAAAGTTTATTCATGTCTTCCAAGGTTTTGCCTTTTGTTTCGGGTACCCACTTCCATACAAAAACAAAGGCAAATATGCACATTATTCCATACAGTCCGTATGCAATCATCGGACTGAAATCGTAAAGCGGCGGAAATGTGGATGAAACGATGAAGTTGAAAATCCATTGAAACGCTACGGCAATCGCAACTGCCTGCCCGCGAATGGTATTGGGAAATATTTCGGATATCAGTACCCAGCATATCGGTCCCCACGACATCATGAAAAATGCTGCATAAACAATAATAGACATCACGGGAACTATTCCCTGTAATCCTATGCTGTCGCAAACAGCAACGGCAAAAGCGCCTATTGCCATACCTGCCGAACCGATAATCAGTAATGGTTTGCGTCCGAATTTATCTACCGTAAATATTGCTACAGCAGTAAATACAATGTTCACAATACCCATTATAACCGTTTGCAACATTCCGCCTCCTTCGGCTCCTGCATTTTGAAACATGCGGGGAGCATAATAAAGCACGGCATTTATTCCTATAGCCTGTTGAAATACTGATAAAAATATACCTATAACAATAACGGTAACGCCATAAGTAAACAGTTTTTCGCTTTTCACTTGAACTGTTGCTTTTATATCCGACAGAATTTGTTTTGCCGTTTCTTTTCCGTTTATCTTTGAAAGAATCGACATGGCTTTTTCTTCCTGTCGTATCATTACAAGATAACGCGGCGTTTTCGGAACAAAAAACAGTAAAAATCCAAATATTGCGGCAACATACGCTTCAGAACCGAACATATATCTCCAACCGTTATGGATTGTCCATATATCGGATTTTTGATTTAAAGACAATATTCCTGTTACAGAATCTTTATCTATAATCGGATTCGTATGATCGCCCAGTATCAGATAATTTACAAAATAAACAATCAGCATACCGAAAATTATTGCAAACTGATTGCAGGAAACCAGTGTTCCGCGAATTTTTGATGGAGCAATTTCGGCAATATACACAGGCACAATAGCCGAAGCAAGTCCCACACCTATACCGCCCAATATGCGATACATATTGAATGTTATCAAAAGATTGCTTGTGGGAATATTTTTTTCAAAAAATAAAAATTCGGGGTAATAAGAGCCTAAGGCTGACAGGAAAAACAACACGGATGCAAATCGGAGCGAATTACGCCGTCCGAGTCGCTGTGCAAAAAATCCTGATATAAATCCGCCAATAACACAACCTATAAGCGCACTCGACGAAGTTATGCCGTGCAGAAATTTATTGTACTGGAAATTTGCTCCGGATTGCAGGAAAAAACCTTCAATACCTTTTTCCGCTCCTGAAATTACTGCCGTATCATATCCGAAAAGCAAGCCGCCGAGAGTTGCTACCAGAGTGATACATAAAATATATGTTGAATTGTATTCTTTATTTTTCATGGATTATTTTGTATTAAATTTATAAATGCATGTATGTTGATATGTTTCTCCGACATTCAATACTGTAGTCGGGAAGCCGGAATGGTTGGGCGAATCTGGAAATTTTTGCGTTTCAAGAGCAAAAGATTCGCGCCTGTTATGCCGTTTTCCGTATTTTCCTTCTACCATTCCGTAAAAATGATTTCCGCTGTAAAACTGTATTCCTGGCTGGTCGGTAAATACCAGCAATTCTCTTCCGCTTTCGGGTTCATAAACTGTGGCTGCAGGTTCGTCAATACTTTTACAGTCGAGTACCCAATTGTGGTCGTATCCGCTGCCGAATTTCAACTGTTCATGATTTTCATTAATTCGTTCGCCAATAGTGTGCGGAGTACGAAAATCAAACGGAGTATTTTCGACAGGCATCAAATTTCCTGTTGGAATAAGCGTTCTGTTTACATCTGTAATATGACCTGCATTGAGCGTCAGAATATGATTTTCGACGCTGCCGTTTCCTTCGCCTTTGAGATTGAAAAACGAATGGTGCGAAAGATTTACGACAGTAGTTTTGTTTGCAGTTGCTTTGTAAGTAATTTTAAATTCGTTGTTTTCAGTAAGCGAATATGTCATTATTACATGCAATTCGCCCGGAAAACCTTCTTCTCCATCTACGGATATATATGAAAAAACGATTTCATTTTCGCTTACACTGTCAACGTTCCATACTACGTTATCGAATCCTCTTATTCCTCCGTGCAAAGTTTGTCCGCCGCTGTTAAGCGGCAAGGCATATTCGTTTCCGTTAAGAGTAAATTTACCGTTTGCAATACGGTTTGCATAACGACCTACCACGCATCCCAGAAACCGTTCGCCCCGATTATGCAGATATGATTCTATATTGGGATATCCCAATACAATGTCATCATATTTTCCTGTACGGTCGGGAGTGAACAATGATACTACGCGAGCGCCGAAGTTTGTTACCTGCATTGTAATATCTCCATTGTGTAAAGTATAAAGCGATATTTGCCTGTTGTCAACCGTTGTTTGAAAAGCAACAGCAATGAGTAAGGGTAATTTTTGCATTATCATAGTTTTATAAATTCATTTTATCAACATTATCAAACAATACATATACCCATGCGATATGCACAGGGAATAAACCCTGTACATAATTCGCATGAGCGTTTATAATTATCAGTACCGTCAATTGAAACAATGTTATATATACATGTTTACTATTGCTTCATACAATTCCTGCTTACCGCTTGTTTGCGCCGGTTCGCCTTTGGTTTTGGCATAATCGACCAAATCTTCGAGCGACAGTTTTCCTTCTTCAAATTCTTTTCCTTTGTCTATATCGAAAGAAGAATATCTGTCGGCAAGCATTTTTTTGTATGGAGATTTTTCAAGAATCTCGGCGGCGCTTTCAAGAGCGCGCGCAAAAGCATCCATGCCCGAAATGTGTGCAATGAAAATATCTTCCAAATCGGTAGAATTACGGCGTGTTTTAGCATCAAAATTAGTACCTCCCGGCAAACCTCCATTTTGTAAAATCACCAGCATTGCCTGTGTAAGTTCATAAGCATCTACCGGGAACTGGTCGGTATCCCAACCGTTTTGATAGTCGCCTCGATTTGCGTCTATTGAGCCTAACAGGTTTGCATCGGCGGCGCACTGCAATTCGTGTTCAAAAGTATGTCCTGCAAGCGTAGCATGATTTACTTCGATATTTACCTTGAAATCTTTGTCCAAACCGTATGCTCGCAGGAAACCGATAACCGTTTCGGTATCTACATCGTACTGGTGTTTTGTAGGTTCCATAGGTTTAGGTTCAATCAGGAAAATACCTTTAAAACCTTTTGCGCGCGCATAGTCACGGGCTTTACCTAAAAATGTGGCAAGATGGTCTTTTTCGCGTTTCATCTGCGTATTCAGCAGCGAAGAGTATCCTTCTCTCCCACCCCAAAACACATAAGCCAGCCCGCCGAGTTCTATGGTAGCGTCAATAGCATTTTTTATCTGTACTGCGGCTCGCGCTACAACATCAAAGTCGGGATTTGTTGCCGCACCGTTCATGTAGCGTTTGTTGCCAAATACATTGGCTGTTCCCCACAGGAGTTTTATTCCTGTTTCTGCCTGTTTTTGCTTTGCGTATGCAACAATAGCCTTCAAATTTGCTTCATATTCTTCTATAGATTTTCCTTCGTCAATTAAATCTATGTCATGAAAGCAATAATACTCGATGCCGATTTTTTGCATAAATTCAAAACCTGCATCCATTCGCTGCTTTGCAATTTCCAGCGCCGAATTTCCCTGCGCCCATGGAAATGTTTTTGTTCCAGGTCCAAACTGGTCGCCGCCTTCGGCGCAAAGTGTGTGCCACCATGCCATCGCAAATTTGAACCAGTCTTTCATTTTTCGTCCGTAAACAATCTTTTCGGGATTGTAGTAACGGAATGCCAAAGGATTTTTACTGTCTTTTCCTTCGTACTTGATTTCTCCCACTGTGGGGAAATAAATGTTTTTACTCATAAAATTTTTTTTATTTAAATTAATACTATAATAAATTAATTTGTTATTTGTCTGTTTTCATTTTTAATTTACTTTCTGTTTTCCGGATTGCTTCACACTGCGGGTTCGCAATGACGTTTTGCATGTTTGGGTCGTCATTGCGAGGAGCGGAGCGACGAAGCAGTCCGGATAAGTTTTATTAATAATTCCGCTAAACCTGATTTTCACCTTATTTTCCAACAAACAACCTTAGTAGCAAGTAAGGTACAAAAATCAATAACCTTATTACATGATTTTATGTTCATAATTAATAAGCTAATAAGGTTAGCGTTTGTATTACCTTTCATAGTTACTAAGGTTGTTTTGTTTTCTGAATAAGGTATAAATATTGGTTGGCTACGCCGAAGCCTTCGGGTTTCACTTCTTTCGCAATGACGAGCCAACAAAGGCAGTGCGTCATTGCGAGCGTCAGCGAAGCGCAACGGAGCTCGGCGGAGCCAATCCAGAGTTTCGATTATGTTTTTCATTCTCTATCGTTATTTTTTTACTTCTTATCTTTATTATTGCAGAAATTTAAAATGCCCTTCCCACTTGATAAATTCACTGCCATCATCAGTGTTCAGTTTCAATGAATATCGGTTGTCCTTATGTTCTGTTATTTCAAGATAATAAGGCAATGTATAGTCATATCCGGAAAATGTCCGAAATATTGATAGAACGCATTGTATTCTATTATTTTTAACCTTTATGTTGTAGCTGAGTATTGTATATTCTCCCGATAATTCGGGCAATGGCTTATCGTCTTCCAAAATTATAATCTCAACTATGTTTGCATTGTTTTTTGAATGTAAATTTATGGAATATTCATAGATTTCAGATGAGTCTGCCATAATTATAGTTTTCATCTTTTTGTTCACATCTGCATAATCGAGTTGATAAGTCGTTTCTTCCCAAATAATGCTTCCGTGTCCGATAAACATATCATCATCATCTTTGTTGCACGAACCTGCAATTACTGCTATTGTGAGCATGCAAGCAATCAGTTTTGATATTTTTTGCATAATTATAAGTTTTAATATTATTATTCTGTTTACAATTTATCTATGATTATTCGTTATCATCTTTCGATAATTAATTTTTATGATTTTTTTTATCATTTATTATCAATATTATCCTTCAACAATGCCAGCCATCTGTCGTAAGCTTCCATACTTTCTTTTATCTTATTAGGTTCGGGGCTTACGGTTATTATTTTTTTCAATGTTGCAAAGGCTTCTTTTTCGTCTTTAAAGATTCCTGCTCCTATTCCTGCGCCGCGTGCTGCTCCTGTTGCGCCGTCGGTATTGTACAGTTCAATGGTTGCGCCTGTGATATTCGACAATGTCTGTCGAAACACCGGACTTAAAAACAGATTTGCATGTCCTGCCCTGACAGTTTTGGTTTCTATGCCCATTTGATTCATAATATCCATTCCGTATTTAAATGAGAATGCAATACCTTCGTGCGCTGCGCGAATGATATGGGCTTTTCCGTGCCTGATAAAATTAATTCCATGTATCGAACAGTCGGGTTCTCTGTTACACAATACGCGCTCGGCTCCATTACCGAATGGAATAATGCTGATGCCGTCGCTGCCAACAGGAATTTCGGCAGCAAGTTCGTTCATTTCCGCATATCCGGTATTTTCAGGTGCAATGTTATTTTTTATCCATGCATTCAGAATTGCCGTACCGTTTATACACAACAGCACACCTATGCGCGTTTGTTTCGGAGAATGGTTTACGTGTGCAAACGAATTGACTCGCGACAGTAAATCATACCTTGCATCGCTGTTTACGCCATACACTACGCCCGATGTTCCTGCCGTTGCTGCAACTTCGCCCGGGTGAAACACATTAAGCGAAAGAGCATTGTTTGGCTGGTCGCCTGCTCGATATGTAACGGGAGTGCCGGCTTCAAGTCCCAGTTCTTCGGCTACGGAATCTGTTAAATATCCCTGCTGCCCGAAAGCAGGCACAATTTCAGGAATCATTTTTGTATCGAATCCGAAATAATCGTACAGAAATTTTGCAGGCGTATTTGTTGAAAAATCCCATGCGATACCTTCCGATAATCCCGACACGGTAGTACGTGCATCTCCGGTAAGCCTCATGGCAATATAATCACCCGGAAGCATAAAGTATCGTATTTTAGCATAATTTTCAGGCTCGTTTTCTTTCAACCATGCCAGTTTGGACAGGGTAAAATTTCCCGGTGAATTTAACAGATGCGACAGACATTTGTCATTTCCCAAACCGGCAAATGCTTTTTCGCCATAAGTAACGGCACGACTGTCGCACCATATTATAGCATCGCGAATAACTTTCTGACATTCATCCACTGTTACTAAACCATGCATCTGGTAAGAAATACCTATAGCTTTTATTTCTTTGGGTGTAGCACATGCCTGCTGTATTACAGACTGTGTTGCCAGCTTCAAATTTTCCCACCATATTTCGGGGTTCTGTTCTGCCCAACCCGTTTTTACGGATTTAATACCCATTTCTCTTTTCGGGAAAAAGGCACTTGCCGTTGCTTCGCCGGTCTGTATGTTTACCAGACTTGCTTTTATCGACGAACTTCCAATATCATAACCAAGTAAATACATAAACTGTGTTTTTAACTGTAAAATTAATAATTATATTTAATATTTCATAACTTTAAATTCTTTATTTTTAAAATATTTAAACCCTCACAATACAACGGGTTTAAATTTAGGTACAAGGGATTTCATAATAATCCATGCCAGCAAATAGGCTACGGCACAAAAAGAAAACACAATAGTATACCCTGTTTCGATATGTCCGATGGTTTTATAATAATCGAACAGTGTACCCGCCGTTTTTGATATTATAACTCCGCTAATTCCTCCTGCCATTGTTCCTATGCCGATAATAGATGCTACCGCTTTTGTTGGAAACATGTCAGATACTGTTGTATATATGTTTGCCGACCAAGCCTGATGAGCAGAACAGCCTATGCCTATAAGTATTACAGGTATCCACATCGAAATATATCCAAGCGGTTGAGCCAGCAAAATCATTAATGGAATAATTGCAATTACCAGCATAGCCGTCATTCGCGCCCGGTACGGTTCAAATCCTTTTTTGATGAAATAGGCGGGAAACCATCCCCCGCAAATGCTTCCTGCCATTGTCATGCTGTAAAGTACAGTCAATGGCAAAGTGATTTGTGTGTTTTTCATATTATATTGACTTTCCAAATATGCAGGAAGCCAGAACAGGAAAAACCACCACACGCCATCGGTCATAAATTTGCCGAAAAAGAATGACCATGTCTGGCGATAGGAAAGCAATTTGAACCACGATACTTTTTCTTTCGTATTGCTTTTTTGAGATATGATATTTTCTTTTTCTTCATTGATATAATCATATTCAGCCTGATTGATTTTACCCTTTGCAAGCATTTTTTGCGGCGAGTCATAAAACAAAATCCAGAATATAATCCACAAAAAACCTATACATCCTACAATTACAAATGCCGACTGCCAACCCCAATATTCGGCTACCCATGGAATTGTCAGCGGAGCAAGAATAGCGCCAATATTTGCGCCCGAATTAAATATGCCTGTCGCCAGAGAACGTTCATTGCGCGGAAACCATTCGGCTACAGTTTTGACGGCTGCGGGAAAGTTGCCCGCTTCTCCAATGGCAAGTACAATTCGTCCGACTATAAATCCAAGAACCGACACAGGTAGCACTATTCCAATTATTGAAAGAACAGGTGAAACAACTTCGCCTATTCCTATTGCAAATGCATGTATTGTTGCGGCAAACGACCAAACGGCAATTGCCCATACATACCCTTTGCGAGTGCCAATCCAATCAATAAAACGTCCTGCAAAAATCACCGCTATGGCATAACAAAACTGAAATGCTGCGGTAATATTGGCATAATCCGAGTTTGTCCAACCATATTCTTCGGAAAGAGATGGCTGTAAAAGACTAAGCACCTGCCTGTCGAGGTAATTGATTGTGGTGGCAAAGAACAGCAGGGAACATATCGTCCAGCGGTACTTTCCAATCTTTGCGTTAATGTCATTAAATTTATTCATGATTGTTTAATTAGTTTTTTAGTTATTTCCAATGTATTTTTACATAATGCGGTTATTTTTTCCCATTCGCCTGCGGCGATAACTTCTTTGGGAAACAAATTAGCGCCTATTCCCACGCAACTTACGCCGGCGTCAAACCACATTTTGAGGTTTGCTTCTTCGGGTTTAACGCCGCCGGTAACCATCAGCATCGACCATGGCATTGGTGCTTTTATTGCTTTTACAAACGCCGCGCCCAGTACATCTCCGGGAAATATTTTACACAGGTCGCAACCGGCTTCCTGCGCCAAGCCTGTTTCCGACACCGTGCCGCAGCCCGGCAAATAGGGCACTAACCGCCTGTTGGCTGTTTTTGCAATATCGGGGTTAAACAGCGGGCTGACAATAAAGTTTGCTCCCAGTTGAATATAAGCAGAAGCCGTTGGCGCATCCACTACCGACCCTATACCAAGAACCATTTGTTTACATTCTTTGGTTATAAATTTGCTCAATTCTCCGAATATTTCATGCGCAAATTCGCCCCTGTTGGTAAATTCAAACACTTTTATTCCGCCCTCGTAACATGCCTTTACGACATGCTTTGCCACATCTATATCCGAATGATAAAACACCGGAATAATTCCCGACGAAAGCATTGTTTCCAATACTTGAAGTTTATTAAATCTTGCCATAATTTCATTTACTGTTTTTTATTTTTATTTTTTATTTGTTTCGTTCAATATGTATTTTCTTTTCTTAATCATTTCTATTTTTGTTTACTTTTGTGTCGTCATTGCGAACTGCGAGGGCTTTAGCCCGAAGCAGGAAACAATCTATAATATTATTTACTATTGTTTTATTTACCATTTTATACTTTATTCTTTTCTCCGGATTGCTTCGTCGCTACGCTCCTCGCAATGACGTTCTCTTTTTCGTTGCTGCCCCCGCAATAACGGCTTTTTTACCTGATAACTCTGCCGCTGCCGTCGCCTTTCATGAGTTGCTCGACTTCTGCTACTGTTGCCAAATTGAAATCGCCGTAAACGGTATGCTTCAGCGCCGACGCTGCTACCGCAAAATCAAGCGCTGTCCGGTCGTCGCCGGGATATTTCAGCAATCCGTAGATTAACCCGCCCATGAAAGCGTCGCCGCCGCCGACACGGTCAACGATATGCGTAATGTCGTACTGCCGGGACCGGTAAAATGTACCGCCGCCGTACAAACAGCCGCCCCATGTGTTGTGGTTGGCATTAATTGAGCCGCGAAGCGTAATGATTACTTTTTTTGCTTTCGGGAATTTTTCCATCAACTGGCGACAAACCGATTCAAATTCCTGCGCCCTGATATTGCCCTGCGTTTGCGCCGCGTCAAACTGTTCCGGTTTTATGCCGAATACTTTTTCGGCATCTTCTTCGTTGCCCAAAATAATATCGCAGCATTCGACCAGCGCAGGCATTACTTCAGCGGCTTTTTTTCCGTAGAGCCAAAGGTTTTTACGGTAGTTCAAATCGCAGGATACGGTAATGCCCATGCTGTTTGCCGCCGTTATGGCTTCGAGGCAGGTATCGGCTGCGCCCTGCGACAGCGCCGGCGTGATACCTGTCCAGTGAAACCACTGCGCATTTTCAAAAATTTTTTGCCAGTCTATCATTCCGGGTTGAATTTCGGAAATCGACGAGCCGGCGCGGTCGTAAACGACTTTTGAGGGGCGCGCTACCGCGCCTGTTTCGAGAAAATAAATGCCTACGCGATTGCCGCCGCTGATAATATGCGATGTTCCGACATTGTATTTGCGCAATTCCGACATGCACCACCCGGCAATATCGTTTTTGGGCAGGCGGGTAACAAAATTTACCGGGATGCCGTAATTAGCCAGCGACACGGCAACATTCGCTTCTCCGCCCCCAAACGCAGCAATCAGTTTGCCGGATTGCGCAAACCGTAAATTGTCGGGCGTTGCCAGGCGAAGCATGATTTCTCCAAAAGTAACTATTTTTTTCATGTGTATTAAAAATTAAAAAATTTGTTTGCGTTGTTATACGATATATCTTCTACCATTTTGCCCAAGAACGGCAATTCCGATTCAGGCAGTAAACCATGAGCAAGATCGTTTCCCAAAAGGTTGCACAGTATCCTGCGGAAATATTCATGACGCGGATACGACAAAAAACTGCGCGAATCGGTCAACATTCCGACAAACCGGCTCAACAGCCCCATTACCGACAGGGTGTTCAACTGGTTTTCTATTCCGTCTTTCTGGTCTAAAAACCACCAGCCCGCGCCAAATTGTATTTTGCCTGCTATCGAGCCGTCCTGAAAATTACCTGCCATTACTGCAAGCATGGCGTTGTCGCACGGATTGAGGTTGTAGAGAATGGTTTTTGCGAGTTTGTTTTCACTGTCCAAACGGTCAAGGAATTTTGACAGATGCCGGGCGGTATTCCAGTCGCCAATGGAGTCGAAGCCCGTGTCTGCGCCAATGGCATTAAAAAACCGCGTATTGTTGTTGCGTAGCGCACCGTAGTGAAACTGCTGTGTCCAGCCTTTTTCCCAATCCATTTTTGCTCCTTCGACAAGCATTGCAGATTTGAATTTCCTTATCTCGTCTGTAGCAAGGGCAGCACCGCCGAAAACTTTTTTGAAAATATTTTCAATTTCCAAACCGGTATAATCTTCCGCATAAAATTCCTCCAATCCGTGGTCGGATAACTTGCAGCCTGCCGCCTCAAAAAAATCATGACGCACTTTTAATGCCTGTAACAAATCCGCATAAGCGCTAATGGACACGCCGGAAATGTCCGACAGTTTTTCGACATAAGTACGGAAAGCGGCAGCGTTTTCGACTGCCATTGCCCTGTCGGGACGCCATGTGGGCAATACTTTTATCGAAAATTTTTCACGTTTCAACGCAATATGGTATTCCAAAGTATCGACAGGGTCGTCGGTAGTGCAAACGGCAACGACATTGTACTTTTTCATTAACTCGCGCGCGGAGTATCCGGTCTGTTGCAGTTTTGCGCTACACTCGTCATAAATTTCGCGCGCCGTTTCGGGCTTTAGCAGTTTATTTATGCCGAAGCAGGTTTTCAGTTCCAAATGCGTCCAGTGATATAACGGGTTTCGCATGGTATAAGGGACGGTTTTCGCCCACTTTTCAAATTTTTCCCAGTCGGAGGAGTTTTTTCCGGTAATAAATTTTTCATCTATCCCGTTGGCGCGCATAGCCCGCCATTTGTAGTGGTCACCTTCGAGCCAAAGCTGCCCCAGATTGTCGAACCGGCGGTTTTCATAAATCTGGCGGGGGTCTAAATGGCAATGATAATCAATTATCGGCTGGTTTTTTGCATGACCGTGATATAACCGACTTGCAATGTCAGTCTGCAAAATAAAATTTTCGTTTATAAATGTATCCATAATTCGTTTATTTTTTATACTCCGCTAAAAGAGCTGAACCCGCCGTCGACGGGCAGCACTGCGCCGGTAACAAAACTTGCCGCAGGGCTGCACAGGAACTGCACTGCGCCGTTGAGTTCGGATATGTCGCCGAAACGGTTCATGGGCGTTTTGGCAAGTACTTTCATGCTGCGGTCGGTGAGCGAGCCGTCGGGGTTGATTAGCACGGCGCGGTTTTGGTCACCGATAAAGAACCCGGGCGCAATAGCGTTTACGCGGACGCCGTCGCCGTATTTCATTGCCATTTCCATTGCCAGCCACTGGGTGAAGTTGCTGATACCCGTTTTGGCTACCGAATAGCCCGGCACGCGCGTAATTGCCGAATATGCCGCCATGGACGAGATATTGACGATTGCGCCTTCTTTCTGCTGCGCCATTACTTTGCCGAAGACCAGCGAGGGATAAACCGTGCCGTTGAGGTTGAGGGTGGTTACTTTTTCCCAGTCCGGTATTTTCATGTCAAAAAAATGCTGGTCGGGCGCAAGCGTTGCCCCGGGCAGGTTGCCGCCGGCGATATTCAGTAAAATATCTATCCGCCCCCAGCGGGACAGTACGTCTGCGGCGACTTTTTCGAGGCTGTCGATTTCGAGTACATTGCCTGTGATACCAACTGCTTCGCCGCCGAGCGACAATAATTCCTTCACCCGCAAGTCGAGCTGCTCGGGTCGAATGTCGAGCGCAGCCACTTTCGCGCCCTGCGTTACAAAATGTTTTGCGATATTTCCGCCAAGTACGCCGCCGGCGCCGGTTATTATCGCTACCTTTCCTGAAATGTTGAATAATTCGTTCATTTGATTTAATTTTTTTTTAGTTACTGTTATTTATATTAAATGTAGTTACGATTTTGCCGGCATATTTCCCGATACCTTTAATAAAGAGGGTAGCCGTGCCGGGTTCCACGTTATTTTTGTATGACACCGTAAATTCTTCGCCAAACAGGAGTTCAACCGCCGTTTCATTGCCGTCCCTGTCTTTTTTAACCATTTTTACTGTCGGAATCACGTACACCGGCTTGCCGGTAAAGGGCTGCGCGGGTATTTCGTCAATATCCGCCGGCGCAATGTCGGTTTTGGCGTGCAACCTGCCGTAATGTTCATGCACCAGCGCGTTATAATGGTTTACCAGCACATTAAATTCGGCGATAAATGCGGCATAACCCGCCTGCCCGTTGAGTATAACCAGCGATTTTACGCGGTCGGTCACAGCGCGCAGTGCTGCGGCGGTTTCACGGCGGGCGGCGCGCTGGCTGACAGCCGGTTTTTCGAGCTGTTCCTGCGTCCTGTCGTCCACATAAGATTTGAACAGCGTATTCTGGTTTTCCAGTTCCGTTATCCACGGGGCAAGCCCGAGGTTTTGCACGGCTGGAAGATAGTCGGCGCTGCGGAGGCGGGCGGCGAGGCTGTCGATATCCGCCGTTTCGGAGTCATAGCCGGCGCGCGTAATGTTGCCGTAGTTTCCGAGCAGGTTCTGTATATGCGTTGCGTTGTCGCGGATTGCCGGGTCGAAATGTTTCAGGTTTGCCCGCACGATACTTCTTATTCCCGTAAATATCCTGTTGCGGGCGCGGTCGGCTTCGGCTTTCTTTTTAGTATATTCGCTCCCGCGTATCCAGTTAAAGATATATTCTTCCTGCGCTACCTTTTCATGGTAGCCGGCGAGCAGCGCGGGCGCGTCAATAGCGGCGGCATTCCGGTCGCATATTTCATACGACTGTTTGTGAAATTCCACATGATCGGCATTGTTGAGCCGAACTTCGTCGGGGCTGTGCAGTATTTTTTTCATTTTATTTTTATTTTGCTGTTTACTTTGTGGCAGCAAATATAAATAAATTTTTTTTACTTCTTGCTGCGTTGCAGCAGATATAAATGCAGGTTGCATTGCGACTTGCTGCGTTGCAGCAGATATGAACGCAGGTTGCATTGCGACTTGCTGCGTTGCAGCAAATATGAATGCAGGTTGCATTGCGACTTGCTGCGTTGCAGCAAATATAAACGCAGGTTGCATTGCGACTTGCTGCGTTGCAGCAAATATAAATGCAGGTTGCATTGCGACTTGCTGCGTTGCAGCAAATATGAATGCAGATTGCATTGCGACTTGCTGCGTTGCAGCAAATATGAATGCAGATTGCATTGCGACTTGCTGCGTTGCAGCAGATATGAATGCAGGTTGCATTACGACTTGCTGCGTTGCAGCAGGATTGCTTTTTTTCGTCATTGCGAACTGCGAGGGCTTTGCCCGAAGCAGGAAGCAATTCGGACTTACGTTTATTATTTTATTATCCATTATCATTACTCTGGTTTGCTTCGTCATTTCATTCCTCGCAATGACGTGTTGATTTCGTCGCTGTTCGGGCAAAAAATGTTTTGCCCCTACCGGCAATGACGCGCTGATTTCATTCTCCATTCTCATTTATCCAGTTCCTTTACTGCCGCCATAACGCCCATTACCTGCGCAAAGGCATACATGCGTCCCAGAAACGAGTAGCCCGGGTTGTAGGTTTTGCCTGTGTCGTCAAGCATTAGGCGTCCGTGGTCAATGCGCATGGGGACGCCGGGGCGTTCGCGTTCAAATATGCGCACGAGTTCGATTACCTGCCCTCGTCCTTCGAGGTGCGAGGCTTCGAGCACATAGCCGTCTTCGTTTACTTCGGTGCTGCGCAGGTGGACGAAATGCGTCCGGCGGGCAAAGCGCCGCGCCAGTTCCACCACGTCGTTATGCAAGCCCGAACTCAGCGAGCCGGCGCAGAAAGTAAGCCCGTTGTGCGGGTTATCGACCGCCTGCAAAAACCATTCTATATCTTCGGCGGAGGTAACAATGCGCGGCAGTCCCAGCACCGGAAAGGGCGGGTCGTCGGGGTGCACGCAGAGGTTTACGCCGTATTCTTCGGCTACGGGGACAACCTGCTCCAGAAAATATTTCATGTTTTGGCGCAGCTCTTCCCTGCCGACGCCTTCGTAGAGGGCGAGCAGCTGCTTGAACAGGCTCACCGGATTTTTTTCGCCTTCGCGGATATTGCCGCTCACAAAACCCTGCGTTTTTACGATAATCGTATCTACCAGCCCGTCTCTTTCGGCTTGGGTAATGACCTTATCCAAATCATATACCTGATTCATTATTTTGTCGGGATAATCTTTTTCCGCCCCCTGCCGTTCGAGAATCCGGCAGTCGAAATAAGCAAACTTAACCGGGTCGAAGAAGAGCGAATAAGAGCCGTCGCCGTTGGATTTGCGCAGGTCGGTGCGTATCCAGTCTATTACCGGCATAAAGTTATAGCAAACGGTTTTCACGCCTGCCTTTCCAAGGTTGGCAAGGCTGATTTTATAATTTTCTATCAGCCGCCCCCTGTCTGCCCCGCCGTATTTGATTGCTTCCGACACCGGCAGGCTTTCGACCACCGACCACCGCAAGCCGAAGAGTTCGATATAATGTTTTATCTCGTTAATAGCTTCCGGCGTCCATATTTCGCCGTTAGGCACGTCGTGCAGCGAGGTAACAATTCCCTCCACGCCTATTTGTCGGAGCATATCCAGCCTAATGCTGTCCTTCTTTCCGAACCACCTCCATGTTCTTTCCATAATTTTTTATTTTTTTATTTCTGATTTCTAATTTCTGATTGGCTTACGCCGTCAATTTTTATTTATTTGTTATCCGTCCTTGCGAAAGCGAAGCGGAGCTCAACGGAGTTAATCCGGATATTGACTGTTATTAATTTCATTCTCCATTCTCCATTCTCCATTCTCCATTATTCCGGATTGCTTCGCTCCGCTCGCAATGACGTTTTGCTTTTGTTGCTGTTCGGGCAAAACATGTTTTGCCCCTACCTGCAATGACGTTTTGCTTTTGTTGCTCCGCTCGCAATGACGGGCGAACACGCAGGTTCGCCCCTACGAACCACTAATCACTAACCACTAACCACTAATCACTAAAAACTATCCTGTAGTTTCCGCTCAGGTGCATAAAGGCGAACAGTTGCAGCAGTCCGTCGTAGTAAGCGTCAAAGTAGCCGTCGTCGTAGGGTTTATTTTCCGATTGCCAGAAGTGGTCGATAAACTCGTAACTTTTGGGGTGCGTACACGCCAGCGACACGGCGGCGGCGGTAGCAACCAAGCCGAGCGAATGGCGGAGTTTCACTTTCCCGCCGGCGGGAAGTATCCACTGCACCTGCGAGCCGTCCATATTATACTGGTCAACGAAGGTATTTATGCCTTGCAGGTAGAGGAAATTTTGGAACTTATGCCCGTATTCGCGCTGCCATTCGCGGTCTTCGCAGCACCATGAATAATCGAGGGCAATGTTCATAGGCACGCGCCACGAGTCGAAGCGGAAGGCTTCGTTGCGAAACACCATTCCGTTGGGCAGTTTATTTTCCCTTACCGAGCCGTCAAACTCGTTCTGGTCAGCATTGAGCGCCGTAACGGGGTGCACGGACTTGTGCAGGTATTCGCGCGTTTTCTGCGCGCATTCGCGCCAAAATTCCGAACGTCCGTCGTGCGCCCAGCGCGCCCACACTTCATAGAATGCGGGAATATGGTAGGACGGGTCGGTAAACGTCGCCCCCCAAAAGGCTTCGGGCGTAAAGTTGATAAGGCGGCGGGCGGTGTCGATAAAATTGGTTATGCCGTCGTCCGAAGCGTTTTTGGCGAATGCGCAGTCAAGGATATACTGCGCTTCTTTGAGATAATTTATTTCGCCGTCGTTTCCCCAGCGGTTGGCGGCAAAAAGCAGGGACGTGATATAATACAGTTCGCCGTCGGAAGCGGGACCTTCGGCATTATGCGTACCGTCGGTTTTGCAGCTCCACGCAAAATAGCCCTTGTAGCGACCTTCCTTATGCTGCATATATTTTACGCCCCACCGCCACAGTCTGTCGAAAATATCGCGGCGGTCAAACTGCACGGCAACCATTAGTCCGTAAGACATGCCTTCGGTGCGCACGTCGTGGTTTTTCAAATCGGATATGTACGCCATGCTGTCGCCCACTTCAAAATATACCCTGTTTTCGCCCTCAAACACCTGATAAAACAAATCCGCCAGTTTAGCGTCTGTTTCCTCTTCCGTATAGCCGGCTTCGGCAAAGAGGTTGCGGTATTCCCGCGTTTCAAACGCGCCCTTGTCCCATGCCTGCAAGTTGCCTTTTTTGGGGGCGGGATTGGTGTATATATACATTCCCAGCGCCACGCCGGTAAAGCCGCCGGCAACCTGCGTGCTCAAATTTTTTGCGTCTGCATTTTCAACTATGGCTGTCCAGTTTTCGCCTTTGTCGTATGACAGGAAGAACGAATATTCACCGCCGTTGCCGGTTACTTTCAGCGTCAGCGGGCTGTTTACATATTCTTCCGGAATTTCCGTTTCCGCCAGCCGCGCCACCGTTCCCTGCGCGCGATTGACAATAATGCAGGGCTTGCCCTGTTCGTTTACGGTTTTGCCGAACACAAAATTGTGCGACTCGTTCTGGTAGCATACCAGCCCTGCAATGTCGCCCTCTTTTGCGGGCGCATATTCCAGTTCCGTTTGCGCTTCAAAGGTCAAATGCTGCTGCCGCGCGCCGATAAAGGCGGGGTGCGCCGCTTCGTAAACGGTATGACCGGAGGAAGCGACTGTCAGTTTCCCTTTTTCCTGTTTCCACCATTCTTTTTCGGGCGGCGTGCGCACAAAAATCCAGCGGTTGTGCAGGCTGTCCGTATCAAATTCGTCCCGCCATTCAAAGTTGCCTTTATAACTTTCGGGATTGGGCGACAGCCCCTGCTTTTCGACCGTGTAAGGCACGGCAGCGCCTTTGGGCTGTATCACCGGATAGCCGCCGTTCCACGTTACCGGCAGCAGGAAGCTTTCGCGACCGGTGTTAAAATAATTGTCTTCATAAGGGCGGCAGGCAAGGAATACGGCATACCAGTCGCCGGTTTCGGTCTGTATCAAATCGGCATGACCGGCGCAGGTAACGGGACTGGGGCGGTCAGCCGGCAAATCGCGCTGCGTAAGTATGGGGTTTCCTTTCCATGGAATATAAGGTCCTTTTACATGGTCGGAGCGGAAAATAACTTCGGAATGCTCCGTGCTTGTGCCGCCTTCGGCGCACATGAGGTAGTAGTATCCGTCGATTTTATACAAATGCGGGGCTTCAATCCATATCGGGTGTTTGGCTTTGTCCGTGCCGCCGTCTATGAGGCATATTTTTTCTTCCGAAGCCAAATCGTTTTCCGTGTCGAACTCATGCAGCCAAATGGCGCGGTGTCCGTTCCATTCGGGTTTCACGGGCGGCTCGTCGTTGTGTACGATATAGGCTTTGCCGTCGTCGTCGAAGAAAATATCGGGGTCAATGCCGCCGACAGAGGGTAAAACTATCGGTTCAGACCAGTTGTTTTCTTTGGGGTCTTTCGTTTTCACGATAAAATTACCGATACCGTCCACGCAGGTATTTATCACATAAAACATGTCGTTGCGGGGATTGTAGCGGATTGTGGGCGCATACACGCCGCCGCTCAGCCGTATGCCGTCGAGTTGCAGTTGCGACCGGCGGTTCAGCACATGCCCCAGCTGCACCCAGTTTACCAGATCCGTGCTGTGGAAAACAGGTATTCCCGGGTAGTACGCAAATGTAGAGGTTACGAGGTAATAGTCGTTACCCTTGCGGCAAACGCTCGGGTCGGGATAGAAGCCGCTCAATACAGGGTTTTGATATTCCGAAGCGGCATTAACGGCGGTAAAAGTTGCGTCGGTTCCTTTATAAGCGAAATAGCCGAACACGGCTTTCTGCTCCGTGCCGGAGGGTTTGCACGAAAACATGTTTATCATAAACATGCTTACCGCGGCAAGGATTAATATTGATTTTACTTTTTTCATACTATTTTTTTATAAGATTATTTTATACAGTAATTATTATTGAGCACGTCTTCCTGCCTAAACCATACTTTATACAAATCGTCGAGCCGGTGCACCGGTCGTTCGATTTCGTATGGAATCGGCATTTTGGAAAAGGTTTGGAAATAGAGCAAACAGGCGTCTTTCCACCACACGGCGTCTTTTGCCTGTATTTGCAGTTTTGCCTGCACCTGGTCGAAGCGTTCCGCGTCTATATGGCGTTCGAGCCTGTCCCACGCCTTTTGCAGGTCGCGGGCTTGGCGCACGCCGCTGTCGTAGCGGTAGCAGAGTTCGTCCCAGAGGCTATTCCCCGATTTCATTTTATGCGTCCATGCTGCGTGGTGAAACCAGAGGAGCAGGTTTTCGGGGCAGCGGTCAATGTCGCCGTAGAGGTCGCCGAGTGGCTGGAAATACTGCGACACGGCGTTGCTGCCTGTTTTGCTGCGGTCGAAGCCCACGCCTGCGCTGTCGGCTTTGTGGTAGTACACCGGCATCCAGTCCATGCGCCCTCCGGGGAAGTAGCCCCATGGCTGCGGTCCGTAATGGGCATTGAACGAAAATATGTGGTGCAGCCCGAGCGGCATCATATAATTGACGCAGGCTTCGCGCGAGGCAAGCATGAGGTCGGCGGCGGGGCGCACGAAGTTTTCGTCGGCGGTAAAGGTCATTTTGAGCCATTCTTCGGCGATTTGTTCGGCAGACAGTTCGCTGTTCCAGGCAAGCCGTCCGAAGGCATACCAGTTTGCCTGCGCAAAGTGGTGTCCGCACCAGTTTACGCTGTCGCCGGTGTTGGCAACGCCGGCAATGGCGGTAACTTTTGCGGGTCGCAGCGCGCCGTTGGTAATTTTCGCCACTGTTGCGCCCTGCCCGCCGGCGTAGGTATCGCTGTCGAGCGTTTCCTTAAACAGGGGCGCAAGGTAAACCAAATGGTTGGAAAAGCCGAGGTATTCCTGCGTAATTTGAAATTCTATCATTTCCTGCGTATGCTGCAATGCGCCGAAGAGCGGGCTGAACGGCTCGCGGGGCTGGAAATCGACCGGTCCGTTTTTTATCTGGATAATGACATTGTCGCGGAACTGTCCGTCGAGCGGCACAAATTCCTGATACGCCTGTTTTGCGCGGTCTTCGCTGGTAGGGCTGTAAACAAACGCCCGCCACATGACAATGCCCTTGTAGGGTTTCAAAGCGTCTGCCAGCATGTTTGCGCCGTCGGCATGGGTGCGTCCGTAGTCCTGCGGTCCTGACTGCCCTTCGGAGTTTGCTTTTACCAGAAAGCCGCCGAAGTCGGGTATAAGCGCATATATTTCCTTCACCTTGTTTTTCCACCACTGTATAACTTCCCTGTTGAGCGGGTCGGCGTCGGGCAGCCCGCCGAGAGTTTTGGGCGAAGCGAAATTGACCGACAGGTACACCTTTATTCCGTAAGGGCGGAATACGTCTGCTATGGCTTTCACTTTGGCGAGGTATTCGCCCGAGAGTATCTGCGGATTGGCATTGACATTGTTCAGCACCGAGCCGTTGATACCTATCGAGGCGTTTGCCCGCGCATATTCGCGGTATCGCGGCGAAAGGGTGTCGGGCAGTTTTTCCCATTCCCAGAGCGACCGACCGGCATAGCCGCGTTCAATGCTCCGGTCGAGGTTGTCCCAGTGGTTGAGGATACGGCGTTCATACCCGGGTTTCTCGGTTATGTTTATGTTTCCGGCAAGCGCGCCTGTTTCCTGCAACCGCAATAAATGGTATGCCCCGTAGAGCAGTCCCTGTTCGGCGGCGGCGGTAAGGGTAACGCCTGTTTGCGGGTTTCCTGCAATCGTATAGCCGTCGCTGCCGAGCGTCTGCGCGGCTTTGGTGCCTGCTATCAACAGCTGCACCGGCGCGCCCCGCCACTGCGTTTGCAGTTCTTTTACCGCTACGGCAATCACCGGACTTTGGCGGTTTGCCGTAACCGTTGCCTGTGCGGTGGTATCGGCGCGCAGCCACAGCCGGCTGCCGTCTTCGGCATACGCATTTATCAGGCATGCCGAAAACAGTAATGTGAGTAGTTGTTTTTTCATACGTGAACGATATTAAACGTTGTCGTGATTTCGCCGGTATATTTCCCCATGCCTTTAATCACAAGGGTTGCCGTGCCGGGCTCGATATTATTTTTGTAGGCAACGGTAAAATCTTCGCTGAACACGGGGTGCAGGATTGTTTGTTTGCCTTCCTTTTCGACCGCAAGGGTCAATCCGGGGATTACAAACACCGGCTTGCCCGTGCAGGGCTGCTCGGGAATGCTGTCAATCGCCGCCGGCGTAATGTCTATTCGGGCGTGCAGCCTGCCGTAGTGTTCGTGCACCACATTATTGAAATGGTCTGCGATCACGTTAAACTCGGCGATAAACGCCGCATAATCCGCCTGCCCGTTGAGTATAACCAGCGAGCTTACGCGGTTGGTGATTTGCCTCAACGCCGCGTCGGTATTGCGGCGGGCGGCTGCCGGCGTAATATCGGGTTTTACTAACTTTTCCTGCGCCACGTCGTCCACATAACTTTTGAAAAGTTCGTTCTGTTCGTGCAGTTCATTCACCCATTCCACAAGGTTCAGGTTTTGCACTGCGGGAAAATAATCGTCTCCCATAAGCCGCGTTATGAGGCTGTCGATATTTGCGGTTTCCGCGTCATAGTCGGCTTTCGGAATGTTGCCGTAGGCGACCAGCAGGTTGTACACATGCACGGCATTGTCGCGTATCGACGGGTCGAAGTGCTTCATGTCGGTTTTTACAATGGCGGCTATTCCCGACAGCGTGCTGTCGCGGGCGTGGTCGGCGTCGGCTTTTTTCGCCGTAAATTCGCTCCGCCGCGTCCATTTGAACACGTGCTGTTCCTGTTCTATCACAAAATGGTAGGTTTCGAGCAACCCGGGCGCATTTATTATATCGGCGTTCCTGTCGCAAATTTTGATTGACTGTTCGTGAAATGCCAAATGATCGGCGCTGTTGTACCTGTCTAAAATAGGTATTCTTAAAATTGTATTCATATTTTTTTATTTTTATTTATTTGTTTGTTTGTTTTATTATTTGTTTGATTTTTGTTCGTCATTGCGAACTGCGAACCGCGAGGGCTTTGCCCGAAGCGGGAAGCAATCCAGACTTACGTTTATTATTTTCATTATCCATTATCATTACTCTGGTTTGCTTCGCTCCACTCGCAATGACGTGTTGCTTTTTATTCGTCATTGCGAACTGCGGAGCGTAAGCGGAGCAGGAAGCAATCCAGATATTGACCATTGTTTTATTTGCCGTTTTATATTCATTTATTTTTTCTGGTTTGCTTCACTTCGTTCGCAATGACGTTTTGCTTTCGTCGCTGCGCTCCTCGCAATGACGTGTTCATTCTCCATTATTTAACCTTTTGGGTATTTATACGCAATATTTCTTTTTTTGTTTCATTATTTCATTAAAAATTCCGTAGCGACTGTTACAAAAACTTCGGGATATTTGCCGAATGCCCTGTGCGGCGCAAAGGGAATGTTGAACAGCAGCGCATTTTTTATTTTCTGCGTCAGTTCCACCGCGCTTTCAAGCGGGAACATTTCGTCGTCGTTGCCTCTTACAATCAAAACAGGCGCGCTGATTGCCGAAACGCTTGTGTCGGGATAGCCCGCTTCGCTTTTATCAAACCACATTTCCATAGCGCATTTTGCCAGCCTGTCGAAGTCGGGCTGCGGATTGTTTTTTTGATAAAATTCAAAGTTCCGGGCAAACATTTCCCTGCATGTTTCGGGCGTTATGCCTGCCATTAAATTTTCTATCAGCGCAGCGTCGTTCAAACTCCACGAGCCGCCTACGGTAATCAGTTTTTTTACCAGCCCAGGGTTTGCCGCCGCCAGCCTGTAACCTGCAATTCCGCCGTCGCTAAATCCGATAACGGAAACTTCGCTTACCCGCAAATGCCGCAATACGCTTTCAATATCCGACTGCAAGCGTTCATAATTGAGCCTGTCCGTTCCCAGCGTTGATTTCCCGTGTCCGCGGCTGTCTATGCCGATTATGTGGAAACCGGCGGTAAACGGCGGAACAATTATATTAAAATCTTCGATACTGCCAAACCCGCCGTGCAAAAAAAGCAGCACAGGCTTGCCCGGGTTTTCTATCTCTTCGTAATAAATGTTTGCGCCGTTTATTTCGAGATATTTTCCGGCTGTATGACTGAACAGACTGTTTGCCGGCTGCGCACCGGCAATCACCGCGCTCAATGCAAAAACAAAAAGGATAATTTTTTTCATTTACTATTTTTTTATTTACTGTTTCTGTTCGTCATTCTCCATTCTCCATTCTCCATTCTCCGTTATTCGGTGCTGAACGGCGAGGCGGGCAGTCCTTCGCTGTTGCGCAGGTTGGCGTTTACGGGATTGTCGCCCCAGGCATAGCGCACCACTGTCGGATTTTTTATAAAATCGCTCCACACAACCACCGTGCTGCCGGTTTCTATTTTTGCGTCCGCCCATACGAAATATTTGCCGTCGGCGGAAATGGCAAACCCGAGCAAAGGCTCTCCGGCAGCCAGCCCGCTGCCTGTTTCGGTGAACGAAATAACCAGACTGTCGCCACGCACCCTTGCCTCTTTATACAGGGGTCCCGAGGCTGCGATATTTTTTTCGCCGAAAGCCAGCCGCCGCGCCAGCAGCGCCAACCGGTTACCGACGTCCTTTTTGTTGAGCGGGTGAATGTCGTTCCATTCGCCTGCGTCAATAGCCACCGCCATACCAACGTTGGGCAGCTGCAACAGGGCTTTCCGCTGCACTTCGCGCAGTTCCGCCCAGTCGCTTTCCTGCGGCGGGTAACTGTCGGGCGTCATAAAGTTGGGCAGCTGCACATACAGGAAAGGCATATCGGGCTTGTTCCACTTGCTGCGCCAGTCGTTCACCAGCGCGGGAAACAGCGAGGCGTATTCTTTTGCCCGCCCCGTATTTGCTTCGCCCTGATACCAGAGTATGCCCTTAACGGGGAATTTAATGAGCGGCGCAATCATGGCGTTGTACATGCCTGCCGCCTGCGAGGGCATGGACATTTGCCCGCCGCCCGCCGGCATGGGCGGGAATGCGGGGTTGAGCCTGCCGATACGGTATTGCCATTTTCCGGCAAGGTCAATGTCTTCGCCGCCGGCAACGAGCTTAAACGGCTTGTCTTCGACAAAGCCGCCGCGCCCGTATGCGTTCTCCACGCGAACGGCGATTACATTGTTCCCCGCTTTCAGTATGCCTGCCGGCACTTTGTAAATACGCGGCGGATACTGGTAAGTGGTATTTCCTACAAACACGCCGTTAATCCATGCCGAGTCGGAGTTGGTGATATTTCCCAGCCGCAGCACGGCTTCCCTGCCAGCCCATTCTTCGGGCAAGCGAATGTTTTTCCGGAACCAAAACACGCCGTTCAGCGTACCCAGCCCCTTGTCAGCCCAGTATCCGGGCAAGTCCATAGGTTTCCATTCCGAGAGGTCAATGTCCGTCAGAAACCATTTTCCCGCGCCTTTGTCCGGCGGAATGTTCATTCTCGGGAACTGCCCGCCCTGAGGTGCGGCGCGTCCCCCTCCCCTGCCCTGTTCTACCTGCCGCCGTATATCGTGTATATATTTCGGGAAAGGCTGCAAGCCGTCTTCGCTAATCCACGCTTCTATGGGCGACCCGCCGACGGCAGACTGTATTATTCCCTGCGGGATTTTGTAAGCGTCAAACAGCGCTTTTGCGAAGAAATAAGCCACTCCCGACAACGGCTGAATGTTTTCGGGCGTAACGGCTTTCCACTGCCCGCCGGTAATTTCCTGCTGCGGGGCTTCGGGAACATATCCGTGCGGCTGGATAATAAACCGTATTTGCGGATTGTGGGCAGCCGCCAGTTCTCCGGCATACAAATCCATTAGCCGCGACAGGGGCGTTTCCATGTTCGACTGCCCTGAACACACCCATACGTCCCCGACGTAAATATCGTTTAGCGTAATGCCGTTTATCCGCATGGTATAAGCCCCGCCGGCTTTCTGCGCCGGCAGCGCCACTTCCCAGCTTCCGTCGGCGGCGGCTTGGGTGTTATACGATTTTTTGTTGAACGTAACGCGCACGGTTTCGCCCGGGTCAGCCCAGCCCCATATTTTGAGCTGCGCGTCTCGTTGCAGCACCATGCCGTCGCCTATCAGTTTGGGCAGACGCACGGCAGCCTGCAATGATAATCCGAGAAGGATTAAAATCGAGAATAAAACTGTTTTTTTCATAGCATATTTGTTTGAATAATTATTTCCAGTATTTCAAAATAAATTCCTTAAACGCCGGATAATTCGGCGCGGCAACATGCCCGCCGTGGTGGAGGCGGTAGCCTATGTCGCCCGACAGGTAAGCCTTGTCGGTAACAGGCATGGGTATTTTCTTTCCGTTATATTCGGTAAAGTCGGTCATTACAATTCCCCGCTTCCCGAGCAGTTCGTACACCGGACTTGCGGCAACGGCGGTCAGGTATTGCCCGTAGGGGTCTGTCCATGCATCGCCATTATCGCTGCCGCTGCCGATAAAAACGGGGCGCGGCGCGCAAAGCGCCACCAGCGACTCAGCGTCCACCGGCATATTGATAACCTTGCGCGGCAGGTAGCCGTCGGCGCTGGTTTCGTCCACTCCTGCATACAACATTGCATTGCCTGCCATCCAGTGATATTCTGCGTTATCTGCACAGTTTTCGAGGTCTTCGCCCCAGTGTCGGCGCGTGGGCGCAACGCCCATAGCTCCCGAAGAACTGGGAAATGCCGCGGCAATACGCTCGTCATAAGCCATGGCTACCAGCGTAGCCTTGCCGTAGCGCGAATGTCCTGTAAGGGCTACGCGCTTTGCGTCCACCGGCGAATTGTCCTGTTCAAAGAAGTCGATAAACCGGCTAATGCCCCATGACCATGCTACCAGCGAACCCCAGTCGGTTGGTTTGCGCCATGCGCCTTTGTTCACTAATCCGACAAGGTAGCTCGTGAGTCCTTCTCCGTTGTCGGGTTGCAGCGCGCCGGCGTTGAAGTAAAGCACGCCGATACCGTCGGGCGACATGGTATTCCACAGTTCTTCGTCTCCCATGACAAACCGCCCGAAACTGAAAGCGTAGTTGATTACTACGGGCGCTTTCGTTCCTTCGGGAACGCTTGCGGGAATACGCAGCGTGCCGCTTATCACCGGCACATTGCGCACATTGGGGTAAGCCGACGAGTCAATTTTCCCCGTGATTTGGTATTGCCGGAAAGGCGTTGTTTCCACCAGTCCGGCGCGGCTGAACACCTGCGTAACCACTACCGGTTCGCTCACCGTCCACTCGATTTTCAGGTCGGCGGCTGCCGGCGGGATATAGCCGTAAATTTTCTGCACTTCGTTGAATATTTCGGCGCGGCGGGCAGCCCATGTCTGCGCGGTGAGACCGGAAAGGTCATGCAGTTTGAGCGGCTTGTAGAACTTTGCGCCGGTGTAATAGTCGCCGCCGGTTTCCCATGCCTGCACGTAGTTTGTCCACAATCCAAACGGGGAGCGGGCGGTGTTGTAGGAAGATTTGTTGGGCGCGCCGGCGCCTGGCGGCAGCACGGGATATTTTATTCCCAGCTGCTCCAGCATTTGGTCGTGGTCTAAACGCGAGCTTACGCCGTCTCGCGGCGGGAAAGCGGGAAACGGCGAGTTGTCGTTTATATATTCGCTTTCGGGCGCGCCGAGGTATGTTGGTTTCAGCCCACCGAAGTCGAACAGTATTTTTTCAAACACAATGCCCGGCTCAAGCACGCGGATACGCAGGGTATGGTTGCCCGCCCCTCCTATTTTCATTTTGGTAGCCGTTTTAATAATGCGTTCGCCCTGCCATGCGCCAAGTTCTCCCTGGTAATGCCCGTTGAAGTTTACCACCGTTTCTTCGCCGCCGTCAAACGAGAGGGCGTATCGCAGCCCTTTGTTGGCATTAAAATTCAGCGTGGGTGCAAGGAATACCTGCACTTCCATGTCGCCGCCGGCAAAGGTCGTTTGCAGGTCGTATTCGAGGTGTACGGAAGACGCCGGCGGCGGGTATGCCGCCTGCGGGAAGGTGGTTACCGCCGAGCCTGTCCTGCCCAAATTGGGAATGATTTCCCAGCGGATATCCCCGTCTCCCTTTGCGCGGGCAAAACGGTGCGCTTCGATTGCCACGTAGCCGTCGGCTTCCACAAAGCGTTTTTCTGCGGGTTCGGCGCGGTACACATATTCCACTTTCGGCATAATGTTTACCGGCGGATTGTTCCAGTTGGTGTAGCCGATACGCTGCTGGTCCATTTGGTGCGCCCATTTGCCGCCGGCAATATCCTTATTGTAATGTTGGGTGAGCAGCGAGTCGCGCGTGAAACATTCCTTTACCTTGTCGGCATAAGCGTTTGCCCTCATGTCGTAGGCAGCGGCGTATTTTTTGTTCAGCGCAAGGGCGTAGTACATTTCATAGAGGTTGCATACGCCGTTAATCGGGAACAGCACGAGTTCGTCAAAAGCGTCTCGGTATTCCGCCGGTAGCAGGTTGTAGAGCCGCAGGGCGTCTATCGCAAGGTTTTTGTAGTCATTCAGCACGGTTTGATATTCGTTGTAATGGTCGAGGCTGAAAGTTTTATCGTCGAGCAGTTCGGGGGTTACGCGGCTGTTGTATTTTGTATATAAATCCAGCATGCGGGCGATTTCTTTGGTGTATAGCCCGCCGAACTGCTGCCGCACCCATTCTTCCGTCCACTGCGCAATGTTTTGCGCATTGAAGCGGTCGGGATTCCATGCGAGGTCGAGGAAGAAACTGATAGGAAATTCCATTGGTTTGAGGTCGCCCACGTTTACTACCCAAATCCGGTCTACGCCGTGCCGGTAGGCAAGGCTCATTTGCTCGTAGGTGCGTTCGTTTTGGGTTACGTTAAGCCATTTGTAATTGCGGGGACCGCCTACATAGTCGAAATGGTAATAGATACCGTAGCCGCCCTTGCGTTTGGGGGCTTTCGGGTCGGGCAGTTTGCGGACGTTGCCCCAGTTGTCGTCGCAAAGCAGGAGGGTAATGTCGTCGGGCACGCGCATGCCCTTGTCGTAGTAGTCCTGCACTTCCTTGTACAAAGCCCATGCCTGCGGTCGTTCTTCGGCTTTTTTGCCGGTAACTTTTGCGATAATATCGCGCTGGTCTTTGATTATTCGTTGCAGCAGGGCAATGTTTGCGCCTTCGCTCATGGGGGCGTCGCCGTCGCCGCGCATGCCCACGGTTACGACCGTTTCAAAGTCTTTCATGCGTTCCATGCCGCCGCGCCAAAATTCCCGCAGTTCTTCCGGGTTTTTGTCATAATCCCATGCGCCTTTGCCGAGGTAGTTCCATTCTTCATGGGCTCGTCCCATAGGTTCGTGGTGGGACGTGCCGAGCACAATACCCATTTCGTCCGCCAGCGCGCCGCTGCGCGGGTCGTCGTAATACAGCGCATTGCCCCACATGGCAGGCCAAAGGAAATTGCCTTTGAGGCGGAGGATTAACTCGAACATGTGTTCGTACATTTTGGCGTTCACGCCGCCAAACTTCTCTTCGCACCAGCCCTGGAAGGCGGGCGCTTCGTCGTTGATAAAAATACCGCGCCAGCGAACGGCAGGTTCGCCGTCGGTGTATTTGCCGCGCTTTACATACAGATTTTCGCGGTGCATTACCGGCACGTCCGCCCACCAGTACCACGGCGACACGCCGATTTGCCGCGACAGTTCGTAAATGCCGTAGATAGTTCCCCGCTTGTCGCTGCCGGCAATGACGAGGGCTTCATCGATTCCATCGAAAGGATTTGATATTGTCTGAATGATATATGTTTCGCGTTTGTTATGTAATGAACTTACATCAAGTTTTTTTGATTTTATTAAAGCATCAATAAAAGAACTTGTGCCGACTTCTCCTGCCAGAACTATATTGCCGGATGCCGGCAACTGTCTGATTAATGCAGGTTTTGTTTGTATAACACGTTCAAAATCATTAAGCAAATCATTTATTGCCCGTTCAATACCCTTATCGATATTGACATCTATCAGAATGGGCAATGTTTTCCCATCCGAGGTTAATAAAAACACAGTATCATTTTTGGTAAAAGATACTATATTGTTGTGGTCGCGACACCAACTTTTTACAGTGCAGATATTTGTCCACAACAACATGATAACGATAAATTTTAATAAGTTTTTCATTTTAATTAGAATATTTAATTTATATATTATTACTTGTATTATTTTGTTTCAAATTTTCCATATATGGTTGGCGAGATACCGTAAAATCCCTTGAATAAAGTTACTATTATTACATTGGCAGTCATACATATTGCTCTTGTCATATTCCAAAACAGCGCCGCCCAAACTGTAATATTTGCCATCTTCCAAATGCGTTTTTCCCAAGTGAGTATAGCCTCCTTTTTCCATTTCTTTTTTAGACAGTTCATAATCGAAATATTTGTACTGTATCCGTGTCTTCTCTTCATCATTTTCATCTATGTATTTTTCTTCATACGAATACCAGTCCATGCCGTTAGGGTCTATATATCTCAAA